>JADMKA010000170.1:0-23438 GCA_018780145.1 Vitreoscilla sp.
GGTGGCGCCTATATGCCGATCACGGAGTGGCTCCAATATGCCGGTCGGTGACAGCGTTCGGCGATGTCCAGTGCGAGTTCTTCGAGTTCGGCCTGCGGGCACTCGGTGCGTGGGTTCTCCGGGTCTTCGTCAAGCAGGTCGACCGGAACGCGCAGCGGCTCGCCGGTGGGCATGGGCTTGCTGTCGAACAGCCCGCGTTGATCGGCGGCGCCGGGTAGGGGCGGTTCGGGACGCGGGGTCTTGGATGCGGGCCAGAGCGAGCGCATGGTGCGCCGATGCTGCACCCGATTCCTCGCTCGGCCGGTGCAGGTTTTTGCCTGAGTTCCATCGCGATCGCCGATGGTGGCGAGGGGTCGGACAGTCCGACCCCTTCGGCCGAACCCTTGAGGTCAGCCCATAGAAAGCAGCGGGGCCTGGGTGATGTCCGCGTCGACGTTCATCAGCACACTTGCCAAGGCCAGGGTGCGCCAAAGTGCTTCGGGCATTTGCAAGATCGCCTCGGGCGTCTTCGCTTGTGCGACCCAGGCACTGATCTCGGCATGCTGGCCCTGGGTCAACAGGCGCCGGCTCAACATCTCGTCCAGTGTCTGCATGGCCGTCTCCTCCATGTTGTCGGCAGTCGCGCCGTTTTTCAGATAAGTGCAGCCGCCTCGCGGAGACGTTGCGCCGTGAGGATCAGTGCGTTGCGCTCCAGAGCGTCGGCAAAAGCGAGCGGCGTGTAGGCAGGGTTCTTCAGCCGTTCGCGTTGCTCCTTGAACGCAGCGAGAACCAGCAACGGGTCCAGGTCCATCTGAGCGATCAGGAACTCGTCGGGGTGGATGGCCTGGATGCCGAATGGCGCGAGCGCCTGCTCTGGAAAGTCCTTCAGATTGGCGGTGACGATGCAGTCGGCGTGGCCGGCGATGGCCGCGGCGAGTACGTGCACATCATCGGGGTCCGGCAGTCTCAGGCACCCGGCGATCTGGGTCCACGAAGGCTCGGGCACCTCCCAGTCGGGCGCAGCGTCACGCATCGCATCTCGCCGCGCAGCGTAGGTGCCAGGCGGCTTGCCGTGCTTTTCCTCCAGCGACCGGGTCCATTCGTCTTCGATTCGCCGCGTCCACTTCGGCGCATAGAGGCCAGTGACCGCCACACTCATCAGCGAGTCGCAGACGGCCACGGGGAATAGCACGCAGGCATCGAGGAGCGCGGTGTAGCGTGCATACCCCGCCATATCAGTAGTCCAGGCCGAGTTCTCGGGCGTTGTCGGCCATCCGCTGAAGGGCGCCCTTCTGGTTGGCGCGCATCTGGGTGGCGTAGTCCTGGAGATCGTCGAACGCAATGCGCCGGTGGCTGCCGACCATCCGGCAGGGCAGCCGGCCCGACTCGACCTCCTTGATGACAAACGGACGCGACACGTTCAGGTAGTTGGCCGCCTCGACGGTGGACAGCTCCTGCTTCGTTGGCATCAGGACAACCGGCTTGCGCTCGCTCAGCGCGCCCAGCAGTTGCGCAATGAAGCGCAGCGCCTGAGGCGGCAACTGAATCGCCGGCTGAGACCCGTCGTCGCTTTCGAGCGTGATGGTGGCAGCCTTGGAGTGGTCCAGCGCGGCCATGATGCAGCGTTGGGCGACGCGCGCCATTTCCGCCTCCTCGGCCGTCAGCTTGGGTGGGAGGAGAGGTTGCTCATGTTGGGCCGTGGTCATGTCGATGCTCCGGATGTCTTGTTCGCATCCTAGTCCATAAATGCAATAAATGCAGCAAGTGCTTCAATTGGCCGAGTAGCCGCTTTGGAATGAAAAACTCTCTACAGTTGCAGCGTGGACTCAACTGCCCCTCCCGTTTCATTCAAGGCTTTGCTCACAAGCCTGCCCAGAGGCGCGCCATTGAGCACTGCTGCCTTGCAAGCGCGTGGCCTCAGTGCCTTCCGCGCCTCCGCCCTGGCCCGCAGCGGCTGGCTGGTGCACCTGGCACGCGGCGTCTACATGCTGCCGGGCGACACGCTCACGCGCGATGGCAGCCTGGCCTTCCTGTCGGCGCATACGCCGGGCCTTCACGTCGGCAGCAAGACGGCGCTGGCCTGGCGGGGCGTGAGCCAGAACATCGCGTTCCGCGAACACCTCCACCTGTGGGGCGACACGCCCCGGCGTTTGCCCGACTGGTTCACACAGCGCTTCGCTGCGGGCTACCAGGCCACGCGACTGTTCGACGACGCATTCCCCAAGGCGTTCGGTTTGCAGCCCCTTCCAGCGGGCGACCCGCGGGTCCTCGTGTCGGTCCCTGAGCGGGCGATGCTGGAACTGCTCAGCGACGTTGGCAAGCTGCAGTCGCTGGCGGAAGCGCGGGAACTGGTCGAGAGCCTTCCCGGTTTGCGCGAGAAGGTGCTCAACGAGTTGCTGACGCACACGACCCGGATCAAGGTGGTGCGCATGGCCGCCACATTTGCGGCCAGCATGCAACTGCCGTGGGCGGCGCTCGCCAGCCAACACAGCGAACGCATCGGGGGAGGCGCGCGCTGGGTCGCGGTCGGCAGAACCGGCGAGCGCCTGGACCTCCGGCGGCCATGAACCAGACCTACATCGACACCGTCCGGCTGCTGTTCGACATTGCACCGGCGGTCTTCGTCCCGGGACGGTTCGCCATGAAGGGCGGCGCCGCGTTGAACCTGTTCGTGCAGGAGATGCCACGCCTGTAGGTCGACATCGAACTCGTGTTCGTCGACCACGCGATCTTCGCGCGCCTAATAGAGGCGGGTCTTGTGTTCCGGGAGCGTTGAAAGCGAGTTACGAAATAGGGATGGACACCCCAGTCGCTGCCAAAACCCGGGTTTCTCCACAAGAAAACTGTTGCTTCCGAGCACAGAATCACCAAATTCCTCGCGGGAGATGCAGAGTTCTAAAGCTGAACCACAAGCGGACGAAGCATCAGCGTGTAACTGGTTGCTTGGCTCGCTGGCACGGTCGGGATGAAATTCCACAGAGAGCCTGAAGCAATAGGCCGTCGCAACGACCTGGCAATGCGCTTGTGTTGCTTGCCAGATCAGTTTTTACTATTGGTTCATTATTTATGATAGGAGAGCACTATGGCAACACTGGCACCCAAGGGGCCGCGAGTGTTCGAGTCCTCGGCGCTTGAGAAGGCGAGTGAGCTTGGCAGGAGGAACATGGAACCGTACGCTCGCGCCCGCCTTGAGACGTACCGCGAGTACCTAAAGACGGCGCGCTTGGCGCCGCTCCCCCGTGACGATGCGTCTCAGACCACAGGCACCGGGGAAAATAACAAGGAAGGTGCGTAACGGGGATCGTCCGTTCCAGTTGCAAACGTGGAAAGCCGGCATCGACCGGCTTTTTTTCAGGGGGACATATGACGAAGGAGCGGAAACTCCATGCGAAACTGTATTACGCGGAGGACAAATGCCGCGTACACACGGTCTCTCATCGGACAGGGACAGAGTCATACAGAACTGACTTCCGTCGTGACTACGCGCGAATCATCCACTCGCCATCTTTCAGGCGCCTCCAAGGGAAAACGCAATTGTTCCCTGGGGCCGAATCTGACTTTTTCAGGAACCGCCTGACACATTCATTGGAGGTGGCTCAAATCGCGAAAACGATAGCCATCAAGCTGAATTCGACCTGCGATTGGCTAATAAGCGCCGCTCCTGAACAGCGTATCGACTACGACCTCGTGGAGCTTGCTGCGCTGGCGCATGATATTGGCCACCCGCCCTTTGGTCACAATGGGGAACACGCGCTCCACGAGTGTATGAAGAATGACGGAGGCTTTGAGGGAAATGCTCAGACACTTCGAATCATCTCCAGAATAGAAAAGCGTCTAGAGAAGGATATCGATCGCGACGACTGCCAAGTTCGTGGCGGCGCGGACATTAGAGTAGGCCTAAACCTCACGTATAGGAGCCTTGCCTCAGTCCTAAAGTACGATACGCAAATTCCCGCAGAAGCAAATGCTAAATTTACGAAGGGTTACTACGCGTCGGAGGGTGATCTAGTTGAATCGATAAAGAAGGCTGTTGTGCCGCGCGGAATGACACTCACACCAGGCGTGCCATTCAAGACAATCGAATGCCAGATCATGGATGTTGCGGACGATATCGCCTATTCGACATACGACCTTGAAGATGCGATGAAAGCGGAGTTCCTCAGTCCGCTTCGCCTGATGTGGAAGCTGACACGCGATCCGGGTGCGCAGGAGCGCGTGCTAAAGAAGGTAAATGAAAACCTAACAAGGGAAGGGTTGCACGAGATACTTTTGGAGCGCATGTTGAGAGAGCTCCAAACAGTATTTGGAAGAATATTCAAGAATGCCGGGAATGATCTTCTTGCGCATACCCTCGACCAAATTAAGACTCTAAACTCAGACATACAGGAGTTAGCGAAAACAGAGCCTGCTGAAAAGGTGGTAGAGGCGGTGGTTCGGACGCTGTTCGGAAGTCAAGGGGTATTTCCTGTGGATATTCCAATTCTTGCCACGTATGAGGCGTCTAGCCAGATCGCTGACGATGGCTACCTACGAAGTGATTTCACTGCAGGATTGGTAAATAGTTTCGTGCATGGTGTTGAGATTGAGATAAATGAGGCGGTGCCGGCGCTCTCAAGGGTCGCGCTCAAGGAAGATGTCCGAGTTCAGGTCGAGATACTTAAGCATCTCACCTATGAATTGATCATCATGTCCTCTCGTCAGAGAGTTGCCGAATACCGTGGACATGAGATTGTCGGGGAGCTCTTTCGACGGCTTGACGATCGAGACACACGCGGATTCCAGTTGCTGCCTCCAGATTACCGTTGGCTCTGGGAGAACTTTACGAGCGAGTCAGACAAGCGGCGCGCCATTTGCGATTTCATTGCCTGTATGACCGATCGGTATGCATTGGAGTTTCACACTCGGCTGACAGATGCAGGAGAGTCCTTCTTCAAGCCGCTTTAGCCGATGGTTTGCTCGCGGTGCAACCCAAGTCACCTTCATGTGCAGTCAAGGGCCTGACAACCTTGGCTGTCCATGGAGGAGAAGCAAAAGTTACTACCAACCCCAACCGTCTCGTGCGGCCTTATTAACGGTACTCTCGTCGAGCCGTTGCACGACGCGACACCTGACGATCTTCCTCGCTGCCGGCGGGCTTTGCCACCGCTCTCGGCCGCCGCCGACATTAGCCCGCCCAAACTGAGCGTTCGCTCCAAGTCTCCAGAACTTGGGTCACTGGGCTCGAACAGCCAGTTCAGGGGAAAGAAGGCGAGTTCGACTGCCGATGCAGCGGACTTCGTGACTTCGCCTGTTTCGCCTTGCCCAGCGGCACCACCTCGGCGCCACTCCGCAACTTGTCCATGAAGTCCGCCCAAGCCTGCAGCATGGCGCGACGCTGTTCCACGAATTCGGTGCGGTTGTATGCACGCCCCAGGTTGTCGCGCACGGAGTGCGCGAGCTGAGCCTCGATCACATCGGGACTGAAGCCCAGACGTTCGTGCAGCATCGTCCGCGCGGTGGCACGAAAGCCATGCCCGGTGACCTCTTCGGCTGGGAAGCCCATGGCTCGAAGGGCAGCGTTGATCGTGTTCTCGCTCATCGCGCGGTGGTGATGCCGCTCGCCGCGGAAGACCATCGCGGCGTGACCGGTCAGCTTGTGCAGGTCGCGCAACACGGCCACCGCCTGCTTGGGCAATGGCACCAGGTGCGGTGCACCGTGCAGCTTCTCGCGCAGCTCGCGCTTCATGCGCGCTGCCGGCACGGTCCACATCGCTTCTTCCAGGTCGATCTCTGGCCACTCTGCGAAGCGCAGTTCGCCCGGGCGCAGCAACAGCATGGGTGCGAGCTTCAGCGCCGCTCGCACCACAGGCGTCGCCGCGTAGGCGTCGCAGGCGCGCAGCAGTTCGCCAAAGCGTCTGGGGTCTGTGATAGCCGGGAAGTGCTTGGGCTCAGGGCGGCGCAGCGCGTCCTTCAGGTCGCGTGCCGGATTGGTGGTCATGCGGCCCGTGGCAACCGCGTACCGAAAGACCTGGCTGCAGTTCTCCAGGGCTCGATGCGCCGTCTCAATGACCCCACGCGCCTCGATCCGCCGCAGCACCTCCAGAAGTTGCGGCGGCGTGATGCTGTCCATCGGGGCCCGGCCCACGTACGGGAACACATCGGCCTGCAGGCGGGCGATGATCTTCTCGGCGTAGCCGGGTGCCCACCCACCCTTCTTCACGTCGAACCATTCGCGGGCCACCGTCTCGAACGAGCCCAGTGGCGGCAGACCCTGCGCCACGCGCACTTCGACGGCACGGGCCTCGACCTGCGTCTGCTTCACCTCACGCCGCCGTTGGCTCGGGTCGATGCCCTCGGCGAGCAGGCTGCGCGCCTCATCAGCCTTGCGCCGTGCCAGCGCCAGGCTCGTGTCCGGGTAGGTGCCGAACGACAGCATGTTGCGCTTGCCGGCGTATCGGTAGTCAAAGCGCCAGCCGTGCGCGCCGCCCTTCACGAAGAGCAGCAGGGCCAGGCCATCGCCGTCGCTGAGGCGCTTGCGCGGGTCTCCCGGGCGGATCGCCCGGATGGTCGCGTCACCGGGGATCAGGTTGCGAGCCATGGAGTAACTTTCTGGGCGGCCAGCCGCCCGAGGTCAAGTTACTACCAAAGTTACTCCTCCGTTTGGAAGTACTCCAGCAAAGCCATGGAACCGAGTGGGACATGAAGAAAGCCCTAGAGCGTTGATTCTCTAGGGCTTTTTGATCTTTCTGGGACTTCCCGGGACCGCTTGGGATTCCCTGAAATCGATGTATTGGTGGCCTGGGGCGGAATCGAACCACCGACACGCGGATTTTCAATCCGCTGCTCTACCAACTGAGCTACCAGGCCAACAGAGCCCAAGACTATATCACGCGGCTCCGCCGCGCCGGTTGCGCGAGAGATCGACGCCGAGTTGCTTGAGCTTGCGGTACAGGTGGGTGCGCTCCAGGCCGGTCTTCTCGGCCACGCGGGTCATGGAGCCGTTCTCGCGGGCGAGGTGGAACTCGAAGTAGCTTTTCTCGAAGGCGTCGCGGGCTTCGCGCAGCGGGCGGTCGAGGTCGAAGCTCTGCTCGGCCTGGGGGCCGAAATCCACTGGCATGGTGGGCAGGCCCATGCCGCCGGTCATGGCGGCCTCCACGGTCAGCGGGGTTTCGGCGTGGTGGTTCAGCAGGTGCACCGGCGCCGCCATGCCGCCGGGGGCCGGGGCGGGCTTGGCCGGGGTGCGGGCCAGGCTCTGCTCGACCGCGCGCAGCAGTTTCTGCAGCGTGATCGGTTTTTCCAGGAAGGCGATGGCGCCGTACTTGGTGGCCTCGACGGCGGTGTCGATGGTGCCGTGGCCGCTCATCATGATGACCGGCATGTTCAGCAGGCCGGTGGCGCCCCACTCCTTGAGCAGGGTGATGCCATCCACGTCGGGCATCCAGATGTCCAGCAGCACCAGATCCGGGCGCGCGCGGTCACGCGCAGCGCGTGCCTGGGCGGCGTTCTCCGCCAGTTCGATGGTGTGCCCCTCGTCGGTGAGGATTTCCGACAGGAGGGCGCGGATGCCCATCTCGTCGTCCACTACAAGAATCGTTGCCATGCATGTCCGCGGTCGGCTGCGCCGGGAGCCGGCTCAAGCCGGTGTGGGCGGTGTCGGATCCGCGCGGGGTTCCTGTTCGGTGAAGCTCGAAAATGATAACGAAACCTGGGCGCCGGCCGGCGCACCGCCCCCCCCGTCTCGTGCGGGCAGGTTGACGATGCGCACGCTGGCACCATGTTCGTCGGCGATCTTCTTGACCACGGCGAGCCCCAGGCCCGTGCCTTTGCTCTTGGTGGTCACATAGGGTTCGAAGGCGCGCTTCTGCACTTTCTCGGCGAACCCGGGCCCATTGTCCGTCACTTTCAGGCGCACGACGCGCGGGCGCCCATCCGGATGGTGCTCCACCTCGGTGGCCAGCAGCACGCGCGCATCGGCGCGCCCAGTGCAGGCGTCCAGCGCGTTCTGCACCAGGTTGTGGATGACCTGGCGCAATTGGGTGGGGTCGCCGCGCAGCCAGGGCAGGCCGCTGGCGCAATTGGCCACCAGGTGGCCATGCTCCTGTGCGTCGCCGTAGAGGGCCAGCACCTCGGCCACCAGCGCGTTCAGGTCCACCGGCTGCATCTGCGCGGCGGGCAGGCGCGCGTAGTCGCGGAACTCGTTGACCAGCGTCTTCATGGCCTGCACCTGGTTGACGATGGTGGCCACCGAGCGCACCAGCATGGCCTGGTCGCTGGGCTCGGCCAACTTGGCCTCGAGCTTGTGCTGCAGTCGCTCGGCGGAGAGCTGGATCGGCGTCAACGGGTTCTTGATCTCGTGCGCCAGGCGCCGCGCCACCTCGCCCCAGGCCGCCGTGCGCTGGGCCGACACCACTTCGGTGATGTCGTCGAAGACCAGCAGCCGCGCGCGCCCGGGCAGCCAGGCACCGCGCACCAGCAGGGTGATGGTGTGGCCCTCGGCCCCGCCCTGCTGCAGCTCGAAGGCATCCTGCCACTCGCCGTCGCCAGCGCTCGGTTGGTGCTTTTCGAAGCGTTGCCAGACGCCGTCCGAAAAGGCCTCCAGGCCGGCCACGGTGCCGAGCTCGCGCCCCACGTGGGCCGAGAGCGGCGCACGCAGGATGCGGGTGGCGCCGGGGTTCACCGTGTCGATGTGGCGCTCGCGGTCGAAGACGATGACGCCGGCGGTGAGGTTGTCCAGGATGGTCTGCAGCCGGGTGCGGGCGCTGTCGAGCTGGCGCATGCTGGCCTCGGCCTGGCCGCGCGCGCTGCCGAGCTGCTCGGTCATGTCGGCGAAGCTGCGCGTCAGGCCGCCGATCTCGTCGCGCGAGGCGAACACCGGCTTGGCGCCCAGGTCGCCCGCCGCCACCTGGCGAACGCCCTCGGCCAGCATCAGCAGCGGGCGGGCCATCTGGTTGCCCAGCACCACCGCCAGCAGCACGGCACCAAAGACCGACAGCACCAGCGTCAGCGTCAGGGTGCCGATGTACATGCGGCGCAGGCCCTCGCGGGCCAGGATGCGCTGCTGGTACTCGCGGTACGCCGCCTGCACCACCAGGGCATTGCCGGTCAGCGCGCGCGGCAGCGCCTGCACCACCATCAGGTAGCGGTCCTCCGCGCTGAGGGACAGGCTCGCCGAGGGCACCAGGGCCAGCGCGCGCGCCCGGGCGGCGGAGCCGGGCGTGGCGCCGATCTCGTCCTCCAGGCCCTCCAGCTGGCTGGCCGCGCGGTCCTGCCGCGCGCGCTTGAGCAAGGGGGCCGCCGGCCGGTCGGCGCCGAACTGCGGGCTGGCGCCGGTGGTGACCAGCACCCGGCCGTCGGCGCCCAGCAGGGTCACCTCGTCGGCACCCAGTTGCTCGCGCAGGCGCTCCAGCACCAGGGTGTTGGTCTTCGCGTTGGGTTCGCCCAGGCGCTCGGCGGCGGTGCGGGTCTTGGCGACCAGATCGGCGGCCAGGGCGTCCAGCGTGTCCTTGCCGAGCGCCAGGCCGGCATCGAGCGCACGCTCGACGCGGGTGTCGAACCAGGCTTCGATGCTGCGCGAGACGAACTGGTAGCTGACCATGTAGATCAGCGCCCCGGGCAGCACGCCCACCAGCGCGAAGATGCCCGCCAGCTTCAACAGCAGGCGGCTGCCGAACTTGCCCTGCCGGTAGCGCATCGCCAGCCGGGTGCCGGCGCCGACGATGAAGACCATCAGCAGCGTGGCCACCGCCACGTTGACCCAGAACAGCCAGACGAAGTGCCGTTCGTAGCGGGTGGGGCCCTGGGCCAGCAGCGACAGCACGAAGGCCAGCACCAGGCCCATGCCCGCCGCCAGCAGCAGCGCGACGCCCCAGCCCCAGCGTGACAAAGGCTTCATGTCGACGGCAAAGCTATTCGATCTTCACTTTGCGTTCGGCCGACAGTTGCCAGTCGGCCTGTGCCGCAAGGTCGAGCTGCATGGGCCGGGGCAGCTGGTTGTTGTCCAGCCGGTAGCTGAACTCCAGGTAGTAGCGCTCGCCGGGCTCGAACTGCTCGGCGTCGGCCACCTTCCAGCGCGATGCGCGGGCGGCCATGTTCAGGGCTTCGTCGGCGCTGGGGTAGCTCTGGCTCAGTGTGCCGAAGCCCAGACGCCAGCTGGAGGTGAGCGGCTGGTAGGACAGGCGCCAGGTGCGGGTGACGCGCGAGACGCGCTCGTCGCGCCAGTACCAGCGCGAGCGGAACAGCGTGGCCTGGGCAACGAAGTACAGCGGCACGCCCCGCTGCATGGCGTCTTCCACCGCCTTGCTGAGCGCCGGCTTGGCGACGAAATCCAGCAACAGCGCCCCCTCGCTGCGGGTGACCTCGAAGGTCGTCAGGTCGATGCCCTGGGCCCGTGCCGGCGCCGCGAGCAGCAGCCACAGCGCACACAGGCAACCGGCCACCGCGCGGAGGACACGGTGTGCAGCGAATGCGGGGGCCGTATCAGCGCGGTTCACGGTGGCAGGGGCGTCAGGGCTTGTGCAAGAGGGCGTAGAAGAAACCGTCGGCCAGGCCAGCCTCGGGTGTCGTGCTGGCATTGTCGGGCAGCGGCAGCAGGTGGCCGGGCGAGAGGGGATCGTGGTGCACCGCTTCGGGGCCCAGCCGTTGCAAAAACGCGTCGATCTGTTCGGCGCCCTCGGCCTTGAAGATCGAGCAGGTGGCGTAGAGCAGCCGCCCGCCGGGCTTGAGCAGCGGCCACAGCGCGTGCAGCAGCTCGGCCTGGGTGCGCGCCAGGGCGTGCACGTCCTCGGGCCGGCGCAGCCAGCGAATGTCCGGGTGGCGGCGGACGATGCCCGACGCCGTGCACGGTGCATCGAGCAGGATGGCGTCGAAGGGTTCGCCGTCCCACCAGGCACTCACCTGGCGGGCGTCGGCAGCGCGGGTGCGCACGGTCGGGCCGGCCAGCCCGAGCCGGTGCAGGGTTTCGTCGACACGGGCCAGGCGGGACAGGTCGGCGTCCAGCGCCAGCAGGTTCAGCCCCGGCTCGCGTTCCAGCATGTGGGCGGTCTTGCCGCCCGGGGCGGCGCAGGCGTCGAGCACCCGGGCGCCGGCGCGCAGGGCCGCCGCTCCCTCGCCCAGCAGCAGCGGGGCGGCGCGTTGGGCGGCCAGATCCTGCACTGATATTTCGCCCTGGGCAAAGCCCGGCAGGCGGTCCACCCCGCAGGGCTGGGCCAGCACCAGGGCCTGGTCCAGCAGGGGATCGGCCACCGCCTGGGAGGCCAACCCGACGGCAGCCAGGCGCTGCTGGTAGTCGGCGGTGGCGATCTTCTGGCGGTTCACCCGCAGCGCCATCGGCGGGCGGCTGTTGGCCTGGGCCAGCAAGGCCTGCCAACCGGCGGGCCAGTCGTGGCGCAAGCGTGCCACCCACCAGTCCGGGTGGTTCCACGCGCCCAAGCCCGATCGCTCGGCCTGGGCCACGATGGCGGCCCGCTCGCGGATGAAACGCCGCAGCACCGCGTTGACGAACCCCGCTGCCGCCGGCACCTTGTGGCGCGCCGCGGTCACGGCCTGGTCGACCAGGGTGTGGTCCGGGTAAGGTGGTGCGTCGTCGGGCCACAGCAGGGCCAGCGCACTGACCAGAAGCGCGTCGACGTTGGGTGGCGGGTTGCGCGGCGCCAGCGCCTCGCGGGCGGAGCTGGCGCTGCCGAGGCGGCGCAGCACGGTGAAGGCCAGCGCCTGGGTGCCCGGCCGGGCGGCTGGCGGGCAGGCGGCCAGCACCTCGGTGAGCGAGCGGCCGCTGCGCACGGCCTGCACGGCGTCGGCGGTCAACTCCAGCAGGCGCGACAGAGCGGGCGAGGCGGCTTGGGACGTCATCGATGAAGTCTAGGGCCTGTTGGCGCGATGGGCGTCAGCAGGCCCTAACCACCGGCCGCACAGGGGTTGGGCCGGCAGGCTCACAATCCGCCCATGCCTGCCAAATCGACCCCCACCTCGGCGCTGATCCTGCATGAAGCGGATCTGGCGCGGCTGCCCGCGTCCGAACGCATCCGTTACCGGCTGATCGGCGCGGACCGGCGCTACCACGCCAACGACAACATCTCGGCCTTCGTCCAGGAGGGCGAACTGGAGGAGCTGAAGGCCGAGGTGCAGTCCAGGATGGCCGAGGTGCTGAAGGCGCTGGTGATCGACACCGACAGCGACCACAACACCCAGGACACCGCCAAACGGGTGGCCAAGATGTTCATCGAGGAGGTCTTCCGCGGCCGCTACCGGCCGATGCCCGAGGTGACCGAGTTCCCCAACATCTCGCGCCTGAACGAGCTGATGATCGTCGGGCCCATCACCGTGCGCAGCGCCTGCTCGCACCACATGTGCCCGATCCTCGGCAAGATCTGGATCGGCGTGCTGCCCAACGAGCACTCGAACCTGATCGGCCTGTCCAAGTACGCACGCATCGCCGACTGGATCATGACGCGTCCGCAGATCCAGGAGGAGGCGGTGATCATGCTGGCCGACGCGCTGCAGGAGCGCGTCAAGCCCGACGGCCTGGCCATCGTGATGGAGGCCGACCACTTCTGCATGCAGTGGCGCGGCATCAAGGACAACGACTCGGCGATGACCAACAGCGTGATGCGCGGCGCCTTTCTGAAGGACGCCAACCTGCGGCGCGAGTTCCTCTCGCTGTTGACCAAGAAAGGCAGCTGATCCCATGCTCGTTCGTCTGATGTACGCCAGCCGCGCCGCCAAGCCGATGGACCCGGAGGAACTGGCCGCGATCCTGCGCCAGTGCCGGCTCGAGAATCCCAAGCAGGGCATCACGGGCCTGCTGTGCAACTCCGACGGCCTGTTCCTGCAGGTGCTCGAAGGCGGCCGCACGGCCGTGAACCGGCTCTACAACCGGATCGTGGCCGACCCGCGCCACACCGACGTGACGCTGTTGAACTACGAGGAGATCGGCGAGCGCCGCTTCGCCGGCTGGGCCATGGGCCAGGTACAGCTCTCGCGCCTGAACCCGGCGCTGCTGCTGAAGTACTCCGAGACGGCCACGCTGGACCCCTACGCCGTGTCGGGCCAGGCCGCCGCCGCCCTGTTCGAGGAGCTGGTGGCCACCGCAGCGGTGATGTGCCAGAACTAGAGGTTCGGTGTCGCCCGCATGCCGAACAGGCGGCCGACCCAGCGCGTGGGGAACTCGGCCAGCGACTCGCCGTAAGCCGTGGCTGCGGCACCGAAGGCCTGCCTCGCAAAGACCAGGCGCGGGCCGATCTCGGCGAGTTGCTTCCGCAAGGGCTGTACCGGCTCGCTGCCAGCCAGCTCGGGCCGCTGTTCCAGCAGGGCCTGCAGGCGGGCCAGGGGCGAGGCCAGTTCACCCTCGGCCACCACCCAGGCCATCAACGCGCCCGCCTGCCACGGGCGGGCCCGCACGGCCTGTGCGGCCGCACGCTGGCGCTGCTCGGCCGACGCCAACGCGGCCAGCGTGGTGGCCTCGTCGGCCAGCGGCTCGTTCAAGGCGGCGATCAGCGGCTCCAGCAGGCTGGCGCGGCGGGTCAGCAGCTCGTCGATCTGGCCCCAGGCCGCGCCGACCGCGCCGCGCAGGCGGACCAGCCGGTTGTAGGCACCGACGATCCAGAACAACAGCAAGGCCCCGCCCGCCAGCTTCAGCAGGCTCGGCACCCAGGCAGGCCAGAGCTCGGTCATGCGCGGGCCTGCCAGGCCGCGTGGCCAGCCGCGCGCAGGGTGCATGCCGGGCAGGTACCGCAGCCATAGCCCCAGGCGTGGCGCAGGCCGCGCTCGCCCAGATAGCAGGTGTGCGTGTGTTCTGCCACCAGCTCGTTCAGCGCGGCACCCCCGAGCGCGTCGGCCAGCGCCCAGGTATCGGCCTTGTCCAGGAACATCAAGGGCGTCTCCACCGTCAGCGGCGTGTCCAGCCCCAGCGAGAGCGCCACCTGCATCGCCTTCAGCGTGTTGTCGCGGCAATCGGGGTAGCCGGAGTAGTCGGTCTCGCACATGCCGCCGACCAGCACCGGCAGCCCGCGCCGGTAGGCCAGCGCGGCGGCGAAGGTCAGGAACAGCAGGTTGCGGCCCGGCACGAAGGTGTTGGGCAGGCCGTCCGCCTGCAGCGCGATCTCGCGCTCACGGGTCAGTGCGGTGTCGGCGATCTGGCCCAGCAGGGCCAAGTCCAGCAGGTGGTCGTCGCCCAGCCGGGCGGCCCAACCGGGGTCGAGCGCGGCCAGCTCGCGGCGCACCACCGGCCGGCAATCGAGCTCGACGCGGTGGCGCTGGCCATAGTCGAAGCCCAGCGTCTCGACGCGCTCGAAGCGGCTCAGCGCCCAGGCCAGGCAGACGGTGGAATCCTGCCCGCCCGAGAACAGCACCAGCGCGCCATGCCGCGGATCAGCGCGCGACATGGCCCCATTCGGTGTCCGCCCACAGCGGGGCCTGCGCGGCCAGCACGGCCGTGACCTCCACCGGCTCAGCCGGCTCGGTGCGCGGCGCGCGGGCCGCGTCGGGCTGCAGCGCGCGCTGGAACCAGCCCACGTCGTGCCAGCGGCCGAGCTTGAAGCCGGCGTCACGGTACACGCCCACCGGCTCGTAGCCCATCGCCTGATGCAGGCCCACGCTGGCCTCGTTGGGCAGGGTGACGCCGGCATAGGCGCTGCGGAACCCCTGCTCGGCCAGCAGCGTGAGCAGGGCCGTGTACAGGCCCCGGCCGACGCCATGCCGCCAACGGTCCTGGCGCACGTAGACCGAGGTGGTCACCGACCAGCGGTAGCAGGCCCGCTGAGCGAACGCGCCCGCATAGGCGTAGCCCAGGATCTCGCCGTCTCGCTCGCTGACCAGCCAGGGCCAGCGCGGCAGCGTGTGGACGATGCGCTCGGCCATCTCGGCCGGGCCGGGGGGCACGGTCTCGAAGCTGATCGGCGTGTCGCGCACGGCCGGTGCGTAGATGGCGGCGATCGCCGGCGCGTCGGCTTCGGTGGCCAGCCGGATCATCTCCGGATCTCCCCTTGGCCCAACACCACCCACTTCATCGAGGTCAGGCCCTCCAGGCCCACCGGGCCGCGGGCGTGCAGCTTGTCGGTCGAGATGCCGATCTCTGCCCCCAGACCGTACTCGAACCCGTCGGCAAAACGTGTGCTGGCGTTGACCATCACGCTGGCGGAATCCACCTCGCGCAGGAAACGCATCGCGCTTGGGTGGTGGGTGGTGAGGATGGCGTCGGTGTGGTGCGAGCCATAGCGGTTGATGTGGGCGATGGCCTCGTCCAGCGACTCGACCACCTTGACGCTGACGATAGGCGCCAGGTACTCCTCGGCCCAGTCGGCTTCGGTGGCATCGGCCAGTGCCGCGCCGGGCACGCGGGCCAGCACGGCGCGGGCCTTCGGGTCGCAACGCATCTCGACGCCCTTGGCGGCGAACACCGCGCCGATGCGCGGCAGGAAGGCAGCCGCCTGCGCGGCGTGCACCAGCAACGACTCGGTGGCGTTGCAGGGGCTGTACTTCTGGGTCTTGGCGTTGTCGGTCACCCGCAGGGCCTGGTCGAGATCCACCTCGGCATCGACGTAGGTGTGGCAGTTGCCGTCGAGGTGTTTGATCACCGGCACCTTGGCCTCGGCGCTGATGCGCTCGATCAGGCCCTTGCCGCCGCGCGGGATGATCACGTCCACCGACTCGGGCATGGTGATGAGCTGGCCCACGGCGGCGCGGTCGGTGGTCTCGACCAGTTGCACGCCAGCCGCCGGCAAGCCGGCCTCGACCAGCGCCTGCTGCACCAGGCGCCACAGCGCGAGGTTGCTGTGCAGGGCCTCGGAGCCGCCGCGCAGGATGCACGCGTTGCCGCTCTTGATGGCCAGCGAGGCCGCCTCGATGGTGACGTTGGGCCGGCTCTCGTAGATCATGCCGAACACGCCCAGCGGCACGCGCATCTGGCCGACGCTGATGCCGCTCGGCCGGCGGCGCACGCCGCTGATCTCGCCCACCGGGTCGGGCATGGCCGCGAGCTGCTCGCAGCCCTCGGCCACGGTGGCCAGCACCTTGGGGGTCAGGCGCAACCGGTCCACCATCGGTGCCGCCAGCGGGGCGGCTTCGGCGGCGGCGATGTCGATCGCATTGGCCGCCTGCAGGGCCGGGCCGGATTCGCGCAGCAGCCGGGCCAGCGCCAGCAAGGCGTCGTTCTTGGCCTGGCTGCCGGCGCGGGCCATCTGCGCGCTGGCGGCGCGCGCGGTGGCGCCCAGATGGGCCATGTAGGCGGGGATGTCGTGCGCGGTCATGGCGCCGATTTTCCCTGAAACCGGGTTCAGGCGCCCGGCAGCCCGGACCGGCCGGTCACAGGAGGTAAGCCGCCACCTTGCGAACCCGGGCTTCGGCCTGGCCGAAGGCCCCGGCGCGCTGGTCGGCCCGTGCGGCTGCCAGCTCGCTGCCCACCAGCAGCTGCGCCATCAGCATCGACGACTCGGCACTGGCGGCGGCGGGGTTCTGGCGCAGCATCGCGCGCATGGCGTCGTAGCGCTCCATGTCGCCGGCGTCGGCCTGCATCAAGGCCAGTGTGGTCAGGGTGCGGTCGCGCTCGCTGCCGCGCTGGGTCTCGGCCGAGGTGGCCAGTTGCACGGCAGCCTGGAACAACTCCGGTGCGCCCATGCCGTCCGTCCGGATGGCCAGCGCGCGCAGCTCCTCGGCCTGGCGGGCCAACGCGCCCATGCGGTTCCAGGACCTGAGTGCGTCGGCCAGCAACTCATCGGCCTTGGCCGGTTGGCCGACCAGGGCCTGGGCCCGCGCCCGCAGCGCCTGCAGTTGCAACAGCGCGTGGCGCCCACGGGCCTGGTTGGCCAGCGCATCGAGCTGCCCCACCAGCGATTGGGCCTGCGCCCAGCGGCCCAGCCGGGCATGGCGGGTCAACTGGGACACCAGCAGGTCCCCGGTGTCGACCAGCCAGTCCTCGATGGCGCTCTGCCGGGTGGTGGCGTCGGGAATGCCCTTGAGGGTTTCGCCAGCGTCGGCCAGGCAGGCCAGGGCCAGGGCGTCGGGCACGTTGTCGTGGCGCGCCAGCACGGTGGCCACACGGCCCAGCAAGGCGCCTCGCATGGCGGGAGACTCGATGACATGCGCGGTGCCGCGCAGCGCGGTCACCGCGCGGTCCACCTCGCTCGGTGCCAGCTCGCGCACGGCCCAGGCGCGCAGCAGCGTCTCGGTGCGCTGGGCACTGTCGGCCAGCGCCGGCTCGCGTGCCACCGCGGCATCGGCCTGCACCCGGGCCAGCACCTCGCGCGCCCGCGCCGCCTGGCCGAATTCGGCCAATTGCACCGCCAGATCGGCGGTGAGGCGGCTGCGCAAGGTCAACGGCAGGGGGGGCAAGGCGCCGGCCACGCTGAGCTTGCCGCCGTTGCCCGGGCCGGCCGCCGTGGGCTCGGCGGCCGCCTGGGCCAAGCCCGGGGGCAGCTGGTCTCCGGGCAGCAGCATCCCGGCCGAACCGGTGACGCCCTGCGCCTGGGCCACGGCCTGGTCCAGCGTGGCCGCACGGCCCTTGGCGCGCTCGGCACGGGCGATCTGCACCAGCGATTCGGCGCCCAGGTTGTCGGTGGCCACCAGCGTCTGGCTGGCCCGCGCCGCGCCCGAGGGGGCTGCCGGTTCGGGGGCTGGCGGCGCGCCCAACGCACTGAGCACCCTGTCGATGGACAGGGCGGCAGCCGCCGGCGAATCGACCGCGGCGCCCCAGGGCCACGACAGGCGCCCGAGGGCGAAGGCCAGCACGGCGACCAGCGCCAGGGCCAGCACCAACAGCCCCCAGCGTGGGCCCCGCCGCCGGCGCGCACGTGCCGGCGGGGCTTCGTTCGGGCCGCGCGTGGCGGGTTCGGAGGCGCGCCCGCCGGGCTCGGAGTCGCGCCCGCTGTCGAGTTGGGTGTCGCCGCCGAGGTAGCTGGACTGGTAGGCCGCGTGGTACGCCGCGCTGTATTCGGCTGCCCGCCGCGCTGCCGGTGCCGCCGAGGGTGGCGGCGCCACAAGGTCCTCGGCTCCATGCAGGTCGAACTCCATGTCCTCGGGCGCCACCGCCACCGGCACGGGGGCCGGCGTGGGCGCCACCACCGGCGCCGGAACGGCCGCCGGCGCATGGCTGGGCAGGCGCTTGACCTCGACCTTCAGGCCGACGGTGGTGAGCTGGTAGGCCGTCTTGCGTGCGCGCCCCTCGTCCACTGCACGGCGCACCTGCACGTAGGGCACCACGCGCAGGGCCTCGGCAATGCGGGTGGCATGCTCGGCCGTCATGCCGGCCTGCTCGACGGCACGCCGCTCGACCTCCTCCGGCGTCAGCCCCCGCGGCAGGCGGACGAAGACGTCGAAGCGAGGTTCGTCGTCAGGTCGGTCCAGCGGGAGGGGTCGACTGTCCATGCAGGATGAGGGGGCGAATCGATGGCGATGGGCACGACACAACGGCCAACCACCGGCGTTTCACCAAAACGCCAGGATAGCGGCA
Organism: Vitreoscilla sp.; assembly: GCA_018780145.1. Taxonomy (GTDB): domain Bacteria; phylum Pseudomonadota; class Gammaproteobacteria; order Burkholderiales; family Burkholderiaceae_C; genus Ideonella. Next base: position 18,398 of record JADMKA010000170.1, read on the forward strand.
TTCTTTCACGCTGACGTGAATCTCACCGGCCGTTACCGCCCGGGAAAGCCCTCAACCGAGCGCCGCAAGCACCGCCAGCCAGAGCGGCGCGGTGACCATGAAGGCGATGGTCGAGACCACGATGGCGGCGGTGGTCTCAGCCTCCAGCGCGCCGTAACGCTGGCTGAAGATCAGCGCATTGCTGCCGATCGGCATGGCCGCCATCATCACCGCCACCGACAGCGGCAACCCGCGCAGGCCGAAACCCAGGTGGGCCACGCCCAGCACCACCGCGGGCAGCAGCAGCAGCTTCAGCGCCGACACCGCCACCGCACCCCGCAGCCCGCCGGCCAGGCCGTAGTAGGCCAGCGACATGCCGATCAGCACCAGGCACAGTGGCACGACCCCGGTGCCCAGCATCTGCAGGGTCTCGTCGATCACCGGCGGCAGCGGCAGGCCCAGGCCGTTCCAGGTCAGGCCCGCCACCACCGGCAGCACCACCGGGTGGATCACGGTGTTGCGCAGGGTCAGCGTCAGCGTGCGCCGCAGGCTGGCCGAGGCGTCGGCCTGCGCGCGCTCGCGGGCCAGATCCAGCTCGACCAGCGTGGTCAGCACCGACAGCAGGATCAGCGCATGCAGGCTGATGATGGTGACGTGGATCGCCAGCCCGGCTTCGCCGAAGACCGCCGCCGCCATCGGCAGGCCCACCTGCAGGCCATTGCCGAAGGTGGCCGAGATCGCCCGCACGCAGGGCAGCGCCACCGGCGCACCCGGCCGGCGCCAACGGTAGAAGGCATAGACGCCGAGCAGCACCAGCACGGTCGGCACGAAGTACGCGGCCAGCGTGCCCCAGGGCATGGCGGCGAAGTCCTGGCGCGCGGTGGTGCGGAACAGCAGCGCCGGCACGAAGATGTAGAACGCGGCATTGCTGAGCACCCGCGCCGGGTCGTTGTCGCCGAGCCAGCGCATGCGGCCGGCGAACCAGCCCAGCGCCACCGCCAGCATCACGGCCAGCAGCTTGTAGGCAATGGCCAGCGTCATGGTGGGGAGCCCCTCGGTGGCAGCGCCCTGCCACCGATCCCCCGAGGGGATGCGGGCCGGCTTGGGGCGGCCCGGCGCTCAGCCCGCCGCGCCCTCGCGGGGTGCCTCACTTGCGGCCGTACTTGGCCGTGAACTGCGCCATGCCCAGCCGGTTGGCGTTGATCATGAAGCCGACCAGCGCGGCGGTGGCGTCGGGCGGGATCTCCAGCTTCTCGGTCTTCAGCGCATGCACGGTGAAGAGGTAGCGGTGCGGCTTGTCGCCCGAGGGCGGGCAGGCGCCGCCGAAACCGGGGCCGCCGAAATCGGTGCGGCCCTGCGCGCTGCCGGCCGGCAAGGCCTTGCCGTCGGCGGTGCCGGCGCCCTCGGGCAGGCTGGTGGTGCTGGCAGGGAGGTTGTAGACCACCCAGTGCCACCAGCCCGATCCGGTGGGCGCATCGGGGTCGTAGACCGTGAGCGCGTAGCTCTTGGTTCCGGCCGGGGCGCCCTTCCACTCCAGGGCGGGCGAGACGTTCTTGCCAGTGCAGCCGAAGCCGTTGAACACCTGGGCCTCGGTCAGCGTGCTGCCGGGCTTGATGGTGGGGCTGGACAGCGTGAAACCGGCAGCCTGCGTGGAGCCGGCGGCCACCAGGGCAGCGGTGGCCACGATCGAGGCGAATCGAGCGGTCATGGGGAGTCTCCTGGGTGTCTGGGAAGACCCGGATGATGCCGTGTTTGCCCGCGGGTTGTCGCGCTGCGGTATCTTGGCGGTCATGAAGATCGGCATCCTCGGCACCGGGGCGGTGGGCGGTTACTACGGCGGCCTGCTGGCACGCGCCGGGCTGCCGGTGGTGTTCATCGGCCGGCCCGCGCAGGTGACCAGCCTGCAGCGCGACGGCCTGCTGCTGCAGACCCAGGCCTTCACCGAGCGGGTGCCGGTGGTGGCCCATGCCGAGGCCTCGGCCCTGTCCGGCTGCGAGCTGGTGCTGTGCTGCGTGAAATCCGGCGACACCGAGGCCGCCGCAGCGCAGCTGGCGCCGCACCTCGGCCCTGGCACCGTGGTGCTCAGCCTGCAGAACGGCGTCGACAACGCCGCGCGGCTGGCGGCGGCGTTGCCGCAGGTGACCGTCGCCGCCGCCGTCGTCTATGTGGCCGCGGCGATGGAGGCCCCCGACCATGTGCGGCACCACGGGCGCGGCGAGCTGGTGCTGGCACGCTGGGCGCCCGCCCCCGGGCAGGCCACGCCGGAGGCGGTGCAGGCCTCGTTCGGCCAGGCCGGCATCGCCGTCGAGCTGGCCGACGACGTGGACGCCGCGCTATGGAGCAAGCTGGTGCTGAACTGTGCCTACAACGCCTTGTCCGCCATCAGCCGCCAACCCTACGGCGTGCTGATCCGTGCCGAGGGGGTGGAGGCGGTGATGCGCGACGTGGTCGCCGAATGCCAGGCGGTGGCCCGCGCCAGCGGCGTGGCACTGCCCGACCCCTGGCCGGCGGTGCTGCGCATCGCCGCCAGCATGCCGGGCCAGCACTCCTCCACCGCGCAGGACCTGGCGCGTGGCAAGCCCAGCGAGATCGACCACCTGAACGGCTTCATCATGCGGCGCGGCCAGGCGCTGGGCATCGCCACGCCGGTCAACCGGGCGCTGCATGCGCTGGTGAAGCTGCTGGAGTCGCCCCCAGCCTCCTAGAATCAGGGGTTTTCCGGAGAACCCCCGTGGCCGCCACCATCCTTCAGCAGCTCCCCGCCGGCCAGCGTGTCGGCATCGCCTTTTCCGGCGGCCTGGACACCAGCGCCGCCGTGCACTGGATGCGCGCCAAGGGCGCCATCCCCTGCGCCTACACCGCCCACCTCGGCCAGCCCGACGAAAGCGACTACGACGAGATCCCGCGCAAGGCCCTGGCCTATGGCGCCGAGATCGCCCGCCTGATCGACTGCCGGGCGCAGCTGGTGGCCGAGGGCATCGCCGCCATCCAGTGCGCGGCCTTCCATATCTCGACAGGCGGCGCCACCTACTTCAACACCACCCCGCTGGGCCGCGCCGTGACCGGCACCGCGCTGGTGGTGGCAATGCGCGACGACGGCGTCAACATCTGGGGCGACGGCAGCACCTACAAGGGCAATGACATCGAGCGCTTCTACCGCTACGGCCTGCTCGCCAACCCGGCGCTGAAGATCTACAAGCCCTGGCTGGACCAGACCTTCATCGACGAGCTGGGTGGCCGCAAGGAGATGAGCGAGTACCTCATCGCCAACGGCTTCGACTACAAGATGAGCGTCGAGAAGGCCTACAGCACCGACAGCAACATGCTGGGCGCCACCCACGAGGCCAAGGACCTGGAGTTCCTGAACAAGGGCCTGAACATCGTCACCCCCATCATGGGCGTGGCCTTCTGGCGCGACGATGTGGTGGTGAAGGCCGAGACCGTCAGCGTGCGCTTCGAGGAAGGCCAGCCGGTGGCCCTGAACGGCCGCAGCTTCGCCAACCCGGTGGAGCTGTTCGACGAGGCCAACCGCATCGGCGGCCGCCACGGCCTGGGCATGTGCGACCAGATCGAGAACCGCATCATCGAGGCCAAGAGCCGCGGCATCTACGAGGCCCCGGGCATGGCGCTGCTGCACATCGCCTACGAGCGCCTGGTGACCGGCATCCACAACGAGGACACCATCGAGCAGTACCGCATGAACGGCCGCAAGCTCGGCCGGCTGCTGTACCAGGGCCGCTGGTTCGACCCGCAGTGCCTGATGCTGCGCGAGACGGCCCAGCGCTGGGTGGCCCGCGCGGTGACCGGCGAGGTCACGCTGGAGCTGCGCCGCGGCAACGACTACACGCTGCTGGACACCGAGAGCCCCAACCTCACCTACAAGCCCGAGCGGCTGTCGATGGAAAAGGTCGAGGGCGCCTTCACGCCCGCCGACCGCATCGGCCAGTTGACGATGCGCAACCTGGACATCCAGGACACGCGCGACAAGCTGGGCGTCTACACCCGCACCGGCCTGCTCGGTGCTGGCTCGGATGGCAGCATCCCGCTGCTGACCTCGTCGGACGAATCCACCGGCAAGAACTAACCCCCGGCGCAGGCCGGTGACCGCGCCATTAAATGTCACATTCTTGCGGATGTGAGACACTTAATGGCATGCCTAAGTCATCCGCCCACAACGACTGGCTGCCGCCGCAAGCACTGAGTGCCCTGCGCGAACTGGGGAGCCGGCTGGCCGTCGCACGGGTGCGGCGCAAGGAACCGTTGCGGGCCTGGGCCCAGCGCATTGGTGTCTCGGTGCGCACTGTGCAGCGCCTGGAAGACGGCGATCCGGGCGTCGGGATGGGCGTGTACGCGGCCGCGCTGTGGCTGATAGGGCGCGCCGAGGCACTGCCGGACTTGGCGGACCCGTCGCTCGACCGGGGCGCCCTCGAACTGGATCTGCGCGCCGCGCGCAAGCGCCTGGGCCAGACGCCGAAAGCGGGCGAATGAGCGCTGCCGGGCCGTTCCCAAGGCGCTCGCTCCCCCTCGGGGGGGCCGCCGCACTGCGGCGAAGGGGGCGCGAATGAGCACCTACCCGCTGGCCGACGAGTTGACCCTGTGGTGGCTGGCGGACCCGGCCCAGCCGCGCCCGGTCGGCACTTTGCGCCACGTGCGACGTGCCGCTCGCCAGCTCGGCGGGGTGTCGCTGACCTATGCGCCCGAGTGGCTGGCATCTGGCCAGGCGCTGAGCGAGGATCTGCCGCTGCGCCCCGGCGAATTCCTGCCGGTCGAACCCGACGCGGCGGCCGGCGCGGTGGACGACGCCCGGCCCGACCGCTGGGGCGAGCGTGTCATCCGCCTGCTCGACCGGCCGCCGCGCTTGTCCACGCTCGAATACCTTTACTTCGCCGGCGACGAGCGATTCGGCGCACTCGGTGTATCGACATCGGCCACCGACTACCTGCCTCGACGCCACGGCCCGTTGCCGATACTCGGCGATGTGCAGGCGATGCACAACCTCATCCGCCAAGTCGAGGCCGGCGAGCCGGTCGACGAGGCGTGCCGCCGCCTGATCTGGCCGGGC
>JADMKA010000170.1:23448-25435 GCA_018780145.1 Vitreoscilla sp.
TTGGTGGCGCACGTCCCAAGGCGCTGCTGGTGCTCGACGGCTCGCAATGGGTGCTGAAGTTCGGCGATGCCGGAGAACCGCTGGACAGCCCGCTGGTCGAGCACGCCACCATGACCCTGGCCGCCAGGGCAGGCATCGAAGTCTGCGAAACCCGCCCGATACGCCTTCAAGCCGGCCATGCCGTGGCGGTGCGCCGGTTCGACCGCCTGGGCGGGCGCCGTGTGCATGCGCTGTCGGCCCATGTCGCGCTGCGTGCTGCGGGCGAAGCCATGGGCTACCCCGAACTTGCCTTGCTTCTGCGTCGACGCGCCGAAGCCGAAGAGTTCGCCGCTCAGGGCGAGCAGCTGTACCGCCGCATGGTCTTCAACATCCTGATCGACAACACCGACGACCACGAGAAGAACCACGCGTTGATGGTCAGTACCACCCAGCGCTACCGGCTGTCGCCGGCCTACGACGTGCTGCCGTCGGGCCAAGCGCTGGGCTACCAGCAACTGCGTGTGGGGCGCGACGGGGCGGACTCGACCCTGGACAACGCCCTGTCGGAGCACCGCTCTTTCGCGCTCACATTGGCGCAAGCCAAGAGTGCCTGTGCCGACGTGTCACGCGTTGTTGGAGCTTGGCAGTCCCATTTCGCCGCGACCGGCGTCTCGGCACGCGACCTTGCCTTGCTCGCCGAGCAAATTGACCGCCCCTTCTTGCGCGAGCAGCGCGAGCGCTTGGCTTGACGAATTGCTGATCGCCAGGCTCACGATGCACAACTTGAGCAATCGAACCCGGGTGCGGCAAGACTCACTGCGGTGAACTCGCAAGCTGTTGCTGCTTCGCAAGGCCCTCGAAGATCAACTCGCCAATATTGGCAGCGAGGGTATCGGCGCCGAGGTGATTGGTTCGAAAGTAGTCTTCGACCACAAAAGTCCCTTGTGGCGCCAGGATGCTTGCGCGAATCTCATCGTTCTTCATGGCAAATGCCAGGAACTTTCGCGCAAGGTCGGGGCGGGCGTGATAGTGGTCGACCACGACCTCCACAGTCGTGTCGGCGTTCACTCGGGCACCGGACCTGATCGCCAGGCGCTTGTAAGCGTCAACTATTCGAAAACCGGCATCTGGGCGAACCTCGCAAGCGCCGCAATCGAAGCGGACCATGATCTGAGGCAACTCGAAGGTAGGGGTCGGTCCCTGAATGGCGGCAACGCCAATAACTGGCGCCGTCACTCTCGCGCCACTGCGCACATCTTCAATCCAGACCGAGGAACCGGAGGCTTCGAGCACGCCACGAACGACATACTGTTCCCCGGCAACCGGCGTCCACTGAACGACGCCCTCAACGTAGTAGTCGGTGCTGGTCAGGCTTCCTATCAGCCCTTGAATCGGGGCCGGACTGACATGCCGCGCTACCAACTTCACCTGAAGGGGCTGACCCGCCGAAACGGTTCGCTCCTCAACAATCGTTGTCAGTACAAAGCCCTTGTTCTTGCTTGCCGCCAAGCTTGCCTCGATGCTGTTGCCCACAGCTTTGCCGTTGATCTCAGCAACAACAAAGAACTGCCCTCTGGTCGCACCTTCTGTGATTTGACTGTCAGCAACGACAGCATTGGGGCCCATCGGTTCCGGCGCATTCTGCGCAGCGGGACCAAGGCCGGATGCCATGGCGCACCCAGCGAGAGAAGTGAGTGCGACACAACCAAGAATCCCGCGCATGCCGGAGCCTCCTCAGACTTGTTTGTGATGAAGCGATCGGAGGAGACACTCGATAGCAAGTCACCCGCAATTCATTCATTGAATGCCTCGAAACGAAGCAGCGTTACGCCTTGTCCGCGCGACTTGACGACTTTTGCGCCGCCGCCTTCTTCGCCGGCACCTTCGCCGCGCGCGGCTCGAACTCGAAGCCCACCTTGCCTTCCTTCTTGTCGTAGGCCAGGTAGGCCTTGAACTTGCGGCGGGTCTTGTTGGAGACGAAGTTCTCCAGCAGGTCGGTCTTGCCGGT
>JADMKA010000130.1 GCA_018780145.1 Vitreoscilla sp.
CCGCAGGCTGACGGCGGGGGACATTCGCGGAGCAGAGTACCCCGGCGGCCTGATCCCGCGCCAATTGTTTCGAAGGCGACTGGCTGCAACGGGCTGAACGCAGACAGTTGCCGTTCCAGCCCTGCAATTGACCCCGGTTCCAGTTCAGGCGAACTTCGAGAAATCTGGTTGGCGCTTCTGGAAGAACGCCTGGAAGGCTTCCATTGCCTCGGGGCTGCGAAGCCGCTGGCCGAACAGCTGCGCTTCTTCGGTGATGGTCTTGAGGATCAGCTCGCGCTGCGGCCCGCGCATCAGGCGCTTGCTGTCGCGCACGGCGCCAGGCGGCAGGCCATTGAAACGCTCGGCCACGCGGCGCGCATGGTTCACCACTTCGCCGGCCGGCAGCACGGCGTTGGCGATGCCGCACTCCACGGCGTCAGAGCCGGTGAAGGGGTCACCGAGCAGCAGCTTCTCGGCAGCGCGCCGGCCCCCCATCAGCTGGGGCACCAGCAGGCTGGAGGCGAACTCGGGCACCAGGCCCAGGCCGACGAAGGGCATCGCCAGGCGGGCCTCGTCGCTCACGTAGACGAAGTCGCAGTGCAGCAGCAGCGTGGTGCCGATGCCCACCGCGGCACCGGTGACGGCCGCGACCACTGGCTTGTCGCTGCCAACCAGGGCCTTCATGAAACGGAACACCGCCGAGTCCTCGCTCTGCGGTGGGCGCTGCATGAAATCCTCGATGTCGTTGCCCGAGGTGAAGATGCCCGGCTGGCCGGTGATCAGGATGGCGCGCACCGCGGCGTCGGCCTGCGCCGCGTCGATGGCGTCGGCCATGGCCTGGTACATCGCCTGGGTCAGCGCATTCTTTTTCTCGGGGCGGGCGATCTCGAGCGTGATCACGCCGTTCAAGGTGGCTGTTCTGATGGTCATGGTGTCTCCGGGAGTGTGGGCTGTCGGTTCAGGCGGGAACGAACTCGGCCCAGTGGTTGGCCAGGTGCATCAGGTGGGCCCGTTCGTAGGCCGGCTTGTCCAGCAAGCCATAGGCAAAGTGCGGCTGCAGCGCGCCGGTGTGTGCCTCGAAACGGTCGAAGGCCGCCAGCAGCCGCTGCACCGCGGCATCCAGCGGCGCCTGGGCCGGCACCTCCGGTGCACCAGGGATGGGCTGGTCCAGCGGATGGCTCATCTGGCCCCGGGCGTCGAAGACCGCGAAGGCCAGCCGGCCGACCGTGGACCGGAACAGCTCGGGCTTCAGCGCCGGAAAGCCGTCCAGCGAATACTCGACACTCTGCGCCGCATGGTTCAGCACCTGCGCCACGTTCCAGGTTCCGGTGCCTCGCAGGGGACTGGCGGAGAGTGCCGCCAGCGCCTGCCGCGCCTGCGCCAGGCTGCCGAAGCGGCTGTTGCCTGCCATGATCCACGCTCCTCCGGCCAGGGCCGTAGCGCCGGCGGCCGCGGCCAAGACCTGCCGCCGGCTCGCCATGCTCAGACCGCCTCGAAGATGCCGGCCGCGCCCTGGCCGGTGCCCACGCACATCGTGACCATGCCGTACTTCAGCTGCTTGCGGCGCAGTGCATGCACCACGGTGGCGGCACGGATCGCACCCGTAGCGCCCAGCGGGTGGCCCAGAGCGATCGCGCCGCCCATCGGGTTGACCACCGCCGGGTTCAGGCCGACGGTGCGGATCACCGCCAGCGCCTGCGCGGCGAAGGCCTCGTTCAGCTCGATCCAGCCCATGTCGGCCAGGGTCAGGCCGGCGTTCTTCAGCGCGGCCGGGATGGCCTCGATCGGGCCGATGCCCATGATCTCCGGCGGCACGCCGCGGCTGGCGAAGCTGACGAAGCGGGCCAGCGGCTTCAGGCCGAACTGCTTCACCGCCTTCTCGCTGGCGAGGATCAGGGCGCCGGCGCCATCGCTGGTCTGCGAGCTGTTGCCGGCGGTCACGCTGCCCTTGGCGGCGAACACCGGCCGCAGCTTGCCCAGGCCTTCGAGCGAGGTATCGGTACGCGGGCCTTCGTCCAGGTTCACCGTGCGGGTCTTCAGGCCGATCTCGCCGGTCTCCAGGTTGGGGAAACGCTCGATGACGTCGACCGGGCAGATCTCGTCGCCGAACTCGCCGGCGGCTTGCGCAGCCAGCGCCTTCTGGTGCGAGGCCAGCGCGAAAGCGTCCTGGTCCTCGCGGCTGACCTTCCACTGCTGGGCCACCTTCTCGGCGGTCAGGCCCATGCCGTAGGCGATGCCGACGTTTTCGTCCTTCAGGAACACGTTCGGGTTGAACGAGGGCTTGATGCCGGTCATCGGGATCATGCTCATGCTCTCGGCACCGCCGGCGATCATCACGTCGGCCTCGCCGACGCGGATGCGGTCCGCCGCCATCTGCACCGCCGACAGGCCGGAGGCGCAGAAGCGGTTCACGGTGATGCCGCCCACCGAGTTGGGCAGCCCCGCCAGCAGCGCGCCGATGCGCGCCATGTTGGCGCCCTGCTCGCCCTCGGGCATGGCGCAGCCGATGATGGCGTCTTCGATCGCCTTCGGGTCCAGTGTCGGCACCTGGGCCAGCGCGGCCTGGATGGCATAGACCAGCAGGTCGTCGGAGCGGGTGTTGCGGAAGTAGCCACGGCCGGATTTGCCGATCGGGGTGCGGCTGGCGGCGACGATGTAGGCGTCTTGAACTTGTTTGCTCATGGTGTCGTGTTCCTCGCTCAGTTGCGGACCGGCTTGCCGGTTTGCAGCATGCCCATGATCCGCTCTTGCGTTTTCGGGTTGTCCAGCAGGCTGCAGAAGTGCTTGCGCTCGAGCGTCATCAGGTATTCCTCGGTGACCAGCGTGCCGGCCTCGACCTCGCCGCCGCAGACCACATCGGCGATCAGGCTGGCGATGTGGAAGTCGTGCGCGCTGATGAAGCCGCCGTCGCGCATGCCGACGAGGCTGGCCTTGATGGTGGCGATACCCATGCGACCGGCGACCGGGATCTGGCTCCGGGCCGGCGCGCGGTAGCCGGCTTCAGCCAGGCCCATGACCTGGCTGATGGCCACGTGCAGCAACTCGTCCTTGTTCGGCACGATGACGTCGCCATCCTGCAGGTAGCCGAGCTTCCGGGACTCCAGCGCGCTGGTGCCGACCTTGGCCATCGCGGCGGCCTGGAAGCCCTCCTTGATGAAGTTGAGCAGATCCGAGCCCGGGCCGCTGGCCGCGTTCTCGGCGCCCCGGCGGGCGATGTAGGTCAGGCCACCGCCACCCGGCAGCAGGCCCACGCCCACTTCGACCAGGCCGACATAGGTCTCCATCGAGGCCACGCGCTTCGCGCAGGCCACGGCGATCTCGCAGCCGCCACCCAGCGCGATGCCGCGCATGGCCGCCACCACCGGCACGCTGGCATAGCGCACGCGCAGCATGGCATCCTGCAGTTTCTTGATCTCGGGTGCGATGCCCTTGCTGCCCATCTTCATGAACACCGGCAGCAGCACCTCCAGGTTGGCGCCGGCCGAGAACACGTCGTCGGGCGACCAGATCACCAGGCCCTGGTAGTGGCTTTCAGCCAGTTCCACCGCCTTCAACAGCCCGTCGGTGACCGCGGGGCTGATCAGGTGCAGCTTGCAGGTGATGGTGGCGATGAGCACCTGGCCGTCCAGCGTCCAGACGCGCACGTCGTCGTTGCGGTAGACCTCGGTGCCGGCCTTCAGCGGGTCGGCGGCGCCGCTGCCCAGCACGGCCTCGGGGAAGTGCTGGCGGGCGTACACCGGCAGCGACGAGCGCGGCAGGTAGCTGCCCTTCGCGGCGGACCACGAGCCCTCCGGCGTGTGAACCCCCGTGCGGCCGTCGAACACCCAGGCCGGCAGCGGCGCGTCGCACAAGGCCTTGCCGGCCTCGATGTCTTCCTTCACCCAGGTGGCCACCTGCTGCCAGCCGGCCTCCTGCCACAGCTCGAACGGGCCCTGCTTCATGCCGAAGCCCCAGCGCATCGCGAAATCGATCTCGCGCGCCGAGTCGGCTATGGATCCCAGGTGCACCGCGACGTAGTGGAACGAGTCGCGCAGAATGGACCACAGGAATTGCGCCTGCGGGTTGGTCGATTCGCGCAGCAGCTTCAGCCGCTCGGCGGCAGGCTTCTTCAGCATGCGCTCGACGATGGGGTCGGCCTTGCCGCCCCCGGCCACGTAGTCACCCTTGGCGGGGTCGAGCCTCAGGATGTCCTTGCCGACCTTCTTGTAGAAGCCGGCTCCGGCCTTCTGGCCCAGTGCGCCCTGCTCGATCAGCTTCGCCAGCACGGGCGGCGTGGCGTAGCTGGGGAAGAAGGGATCGTCGGGCAGGTTGTCCTGCAGCGTCTTGATCACGTGGGCCATGGTGTCCAGGCCCACCACGTCGGCCGTGCGGAAGGTGCCCGAGCTGGCGCGGCCCATCTTCTTGCCGGTCAGGTCGTCGACCACGTCGTAGCTCAGGCCGAACTTGCCGGCCTCGTGGATGGTCGCCAGCATGCCGGCGATGCCCACACGGTTGGCGATGAAGTTGGGCGTGTCCTTGGCCCGGACCACACCCTTGCCCAGCGTGGTGGTGACGAAGGTCTCCAGCTGGTCCAGGTAGCCAGCTTCGGTGGTGGGCGTGGGGATCAGCTCCACCAGCGCCATGTAGCGCGGCGGGTTGAAGAAGTGGATGCCACAGAAGCGCGGCTTGATGGCCTCGGGCAGCACCTCGGACAGTTTGGTGATGGACAGCCCCGAGGTGTTCGACGCCACGATCGCATGCGGCGCGATGAAGGGGGCCACCTTCTCGTACAGCGCCAGCTTCCAGTCCATGCGCTCGGCGATGGCCTCGATGATCAGGTCGCAGCCCTTCAGCAGCTCGAGGTGCTCCTCGTAGTTCGCCGGCTGGATGCGCGCCGCGTCCTCGGGCACGCCCAGCGGCGCGGGCTTGAGCTTCTTCAGGTTCTCGATGGCCTTCAGGGCGATGCCGCTCTTCGGGCCCTCCTTGGCGGGCAGGTCGAACAGCACGACCGGCACCTTCACGTTGACCAGATGGGCGGCGATCTGCGCGCCCATCACGCCGGCACCGAGCACGGCAACCTTGCGGACCTGGAATCGACTCATCTCTTGTTCTCCTTCAGGCGTCACTCGACGCGAATCCATGTTTGGGTGCGGCCCAGCAAGGGCATGCCGATGTAGCCACGCACGTCGAGCGCCTTGCCGCCCTGCACGGGCTTCAGGCGCAGCTTGTAGACCTTGCCGTTGCCGGGGTCGAGGATGTCGCCCCCTTCCCACGACTCGTGGTCCTCGCTGGCGGCCTTGACACCGCGGATGATGGTCAGGCCGAGCACCGGCTTGTCCTTGCGTTCGTCGGTGCATTTGTCGCAGACGGCGTCGGACTTCTCGGTCGGGTCGATCAGCTTCTCGATCTTGCCGATCAGCACGCCGCCGGCCTCGACGATGCGCACCAGGGACTTCTCCCTCTTGGTGGCGTCGTCGATGGTCTTCCACAGGCCCACCGGGGTGCTGGCCTGGCTCCAGGCCAGGCCGGTGGTGCTGGCCAGGGCCAGTGCGATCAGGGTGCGCAGCATGTCAGAACAGCGCCTCGTCCATCGCCATCAGCGGGGCCACACCGGAGCGTGCGGTGCGGATCAGGCTGGCCGTCTCGGGCAGCAGCTTGGCGAAGTAGAAGCGCGCGGTGGCCAGCTTGGCGGTGTAGAACGGGTCGCCCGAACCCTGCTTCTCCAGCGCCACCTTGGCCATGCGGGCCCAGAAGTAGGCAAAGGTCAGGTGGCCGACGACGCGCAGGTAGTCCACCGCCGCAGCGCCCACCTCGTCGGCGTTGCCGAAGGCCTTCATGCCCAGCTCGGTGGTCAGCTTGGTGACCTTGTCGCCCAGCTCCGCCAGCGGGTTGACGAACTCCTGCATCGCCTCGTTGGTGCCCTCGTCTTCCACGAAGGTGGCGATCTTCTTGCCGAAGGCCTTCAGCTTCTTGCCGTTGTCGCCCAGGATCTTGCGGCCCAGCAGGTCCAGCGACTGCACGGTGTTCGTGCCCTCGTAGATCATGTTGATGCGGGCGTCGCGCACGTACTGCTCCATGCCCCACTCATGGATGTAGCCGTGGCCACCATAGACCTGCATGCAGTGCGAGGTGGCGATCCAGCCGTTGTCGGTGATGAAGGCCTTGATGATGGGGGTCAGCAGGGCCACCTCGTCGTCGGCCTCCTTGCGCACATCCTCGTCCGGGTGGTGCAGGGCCAGGTCGAGCTGCGCCACGGTGTGGATGATCAGCGCGCGGCCGCCTTCGGCGTAGGCGCGCGCGGTGAGCAGCATCTTGCGCACATCGGGGTGCACGATGATCGGGTCGGCGGGCTGGTCCGGCGATTTCGGGCCCGACAGCGAGCGCATCTGGATGCGGTCCTTCGCATAGGCCACGGCATTCTGGTAGGCCACCTCGGTGAGACCCAGCGACTGGTTGCCCACGCCCAGCCGCGCGGCGTTCATCATCACGAACATCGCGTTCAGGCCCTTGTTGGGCTGGCCCACCAGGCTGCCGATGGCGCCGTCCAGGATCATCTGGCAGGTGGCGTTGCCGTGGATGCCCATTTTGTGTTCCAGCGCGCCGCAGTGGATGGCGTTGCGCTCGCCGAGGGTGCCGTCGGCGTTCGCGATGAACTTGGGCACGATGAACAGCGAGATGCCCTTCGAGCCTTGCGGCGCGTCCGGCAGACGGGCCAGCACCAGGTGCACGATGTTGGCAGCCATGTCGTGTTCGCCCGCCGAGATGAAGATCTTCTGGCCGGTGATCTTGTAGCTGCCGTCGGCCTGTGGCTCGGCCTTGCTGCGCAGCATGCCCAGATCGGTGCCGCAGTGCGGCTCGGTCAGGCACATGGTGCCCGTCCACTCGCCACTGGTCAGCTTGGGCAGGTAGAGCGCCTTCTGCTCGGGCGTGCCGTGCGCCTGCAGGGCCTCGTAGGCACCATGCGACAGGCCGGGGTACATCGTCCAGGCCTGGTTGGCGCTGTTGAGCATCTCGTAGAAGCACTGGTTCACCGTGTGCGGCAGGCCCTGGCCGCCGAAGGCCGGGTCGCACGAGAGTGCGGGCCAGCCGCCTTCCACGTACTTGGCGTAGGCCTCCTTGAAGCCCTTGGGCGGCGTCACCTCGTGGGTGGCCTTGTCCAGCGTGCAGCCCTCGGCGTCGCCACTGATGTTGAGCGGGAACAGCACCTCGGCGGCGAACTTGCCGCCCTCCTCCAGCACGGCGTTGACGGTGTCCGCGTCCACCTCGGCATAGGCCGGAATCTCCTTGAACGCGGAGACCACGTCGATGAGCTCGTGCAGCACGAACTGCATGTCGCGAAGCGGCGGGGTGTACTGGGCCATGGGGGGACTCCTTCAACGAATGGATGGGTTATCGGCGAGCCGTTGCCGAGCGGGCGCTGCCGCTGGCGGCCGCGTAGTGCGAAACGATGCGTCCGAAGCCAGCCCTCGCGCGCTCGACGGCGCCGGGGCTGCGCAGGAAGCGCGCGTCGTGGTGCAAGGCCAGGATCAGTCCGTGCACCTCGAACAGCATCTGCAAAGGATCGGTGTCGGGCCGCAGATCGCCGACCTCGACGGCGATTTCGATGGCCCGGCCCAGCGCAGCATGCCAGGCGCGCACCATGTCGGCCAGCGCGTCGCGCACCGGACCGGGCCGGTCGTCGAACTCGACCGCGCCACTGATGTAGATGCAGCCGGAGTCGATCTCCACGGCCACGCGCTTGATCCAGTTCTCGAACAGGGCCACCACACGTGGCAGGCCGCGCGGCTGGCGGATGGCCGGGAAGAACACCTCTTCCTCGAACTTGGTGTGGTACTCGCGGATGACCGAGATCTGCAATTCCTCTCGCGAGCCGAAGTGGGCGAACACGCCCGACTTGCTCATGCCGGTCACCTCGGCGAGCGCGCCGATCGACAAGCCCTCCAGGCCCATGCTCGACGCCAGACCCAGGGCCGCGTCGAGGATCGCTGCACGGGTCTGCTGGCCCTTGTGCAGGGAGCGGGCGCTGGAGCCTCGGCGGGATTCGGTGGGCAGGGACACGGGCAGGGCCTTGGCGGAAGGGAGAAACCGATTGGAACGAACGATCGTTCTATTTTGCAGAGTTCACCCCGCCACGAGGGGCCGAATTCGGGACTTTTTCT
This sequence comes from Vitreoscilla sp., assembly GCA_018780145.1. GTDB lineage: Bacteria > Pseudomonadota > Gammaproteobacteria > Burkholderiales > Burkholderiaceae_C > Ideonella. The sequence goes on from JADMKA010000130.1 coordinate 8,118, forward strand.
AGGGTTGCCGGCCTAGAACCCGCAGCATGGCCGTCAAACAGAGGGTTAACCCGCATCAAAGAAGGGCTCAACGACCCGGTTGAGACTTGTCACGCCAACGCGCTATGCTGCGCAGTGAACCCGACACCCGGATTCAAGGAGCTCCCGCCATCATGGAGGTGTTGCAACTCGACGTTTCAGGCCGACCGCAAAGTTGGATGACCGTGCGCGAAGCGGCCTTGCTCTATGCCTGCGACAGCATCGCCTGGACGCTGGGCGACGCCTGCCATGTGCTGCGCGGCGGCGTACAGCGCAGCACCGGGCTGCAGTCGCGCATCGAGGTGCACCCCATCATCGCCGTGCGCGGCGCCGTCCCCACGCGTGCCTGGCGCCAGGCGCCCGCCCTGACCAACCCCAAGCTGTTTGCCCGCGACCGCCAGATCTGTGCCTACTGCGGGCACCGTTTCCATTTCGACGACCTGACCCGCGAGCACATCGTGCCGGTCTCGCGTGGCGGGTTCGACAGCTGGATGAACTGCATCACCGCCTGCCGCAGTTGCAACGGCCACAAGGGCAACCGCATGCCCGACGAGGCCCACCTGACCCTGATGTACCTGCCCTATGTGCCCAGCCTGCACGAAGACATGATCCTGCGCGGCCGCCGCATCCTGGCCGACCAGATGGATTTCCTGCTGGCCAGCGTGCCCCGCAGCAGCCGGCTGCACGCCTGAACTTCCCGCCGCGGCGAGACTCACAATCCACATGCCGGTCAACGCCGCCCCCGAGGTGGGCGTTGGCTGTGGAACCCTTTCGACGAGACCACCCATGAAACGCACCGCTTTGGCCCTGACCCTGGCCGCCGCCCTGGCCGCCTGCACCACCACCAGCCCGGACGTCGTCAGCCGCTACGACGCCCAGCGCATGTCGACCGTGCAGGACGCCACCATCCTGACGATCCGGCCCGTCACTGTCGAGGGCAACCAGACCGGCACCGGTGCCGTGGCCGGCGGCGTCATCGGCGGCATCGCCGGCTCGTCGGTGGGCGGCAACCGCGAGTCGGCGGTGGTCGGCATCCTCGGTGCGGTGGCCGGCGCGGTGGTCGGCAATGCGATCGAGCGCAGTGGCACGCGGGAAGAGGCCGTCGAGATCCTGGTGCAATTGCGCAACGGCGAGCGCCGTTCCATCGTTCAGGCCAAGGCCGGCGAGACCCTGCTGCCCGGCGATGCCGTGATTCTGGTCAACACCGGTGGCCGGGTGCGAGTCACCCGCGCGCCGGCGGGTTATCCGGCCGCGGCCGCTCCGGCGGCTCCGGTCGCCCCCCTGCCGCCGGCCAACCCGGCGTCTGCGCCGATCTACACGCCGCGCTGATCCAACCCTGCAGGTTCGCCCCTCAACGAGGGGATGCGGGCCCCGCCGAGCCCGCCGTATGCTGGCTGCCCGGGGCACGCCGCCCCGGCAGGAGAGCGCGATGGGCGATTCAGCGGTGCAGCAAGCCGGCGCGGCAGATGAAGCGCCCGCCAGCGCAGGGGGCAGTGGCGGCCTGGGTGCCGTCGACAGCCTGATCCGCGGAGGTGACAGCGGCCGCTCTGGAGACTTCTCCATCGCACCGCTGAGCTGGCTGGCCAGCGGCACGGGGTTGGTCGCGCTGCTGCTGTTCACCGCGCAGCAGTCGCTGCGTTTGCCTGCCGGCTTCGGCATCGAGGATCTGCTGGGCTGGACGGGCTTGGCCACGCTGGGCGCGGCCATCAGCCAATGGTGCGGTCCGGCTGGCGTACGCTGGCAGGTGGCGGCCGCCTATGTGCTGGCTGACACTGCACTGTTCATGCCGCTTTACGCGGCGCTGATGCTGGCCCTGGCGCGCTCTCTGGGGCAGGCCTTGCACGGTGGCGCGCCAGACTCCAGGAACCAACGGGGCAGTGTCTGGCTTGCACGTTGGCTGCACACCGGGCTGATGCCGCTGGCCTGGCTGCTGGTGGGGCTGTTGCTGGCCATCGACGCGGTCGAAAACCACGGCGGCGCGCTGCGCCTGGGCGTCGGGCAGGGTGCCTACTTCATCTGCCTGGCGCTCGGCGCCGCGTCGTTCTTCGGCCTGTGGCACTGGGCCACCGCGACGCCCTCGAACCGGGACCGCATGGTCTGCCAGGGATTGGCATGGATCCTGGCGACCCTGCTGTTCGTCGTGGCGACGGTCCTCCTGCTGGATGCCCCAGCGGCCTGCGCGGCCGCAGCAGGACAAGCCGGGCTCGCCCCCGAGCTGACGGGCACCGGGTTGGGTTGGAGCGCCTGGGCCCACCAACACAAGTCCACGGCGATCGCGCTGGCCGGCTTGCCGATCGCCCTCGCGGCCGGGGTCTGGTGGTTCGGCCTCGACCTCGACCTGCACGATCCGGGGCAGTACGCCGAAGCACAGGAGCGCGCCGCGCGAAGGGCGGGTGCCGCAGGTGTGGTCGGCCGCAGCCGCTACGTGCTGCTCGCGCTGGGCCTGTTCGCCGTCTTCACGCTGGTGCTGGACCAGTGCCGCGACGTGATGCTGGGGCTGGCCCGACCGGCCAGCCGCGCCGAAGCCTTGCAGGGGGGCGCGCTGGTCTGGCGTGTGCTGGTGCTGGCGGCCAGTGCGATCGGCACCGCCGTACTGGCCTACTCATGCTGGCAGTGGACACGCCTGGTGGGCCGGGTCCAGCGCCCCGGCCTGAACCTGGTGGGCTATCGCGTCGCGCCGGGTGCCGCCATGGACCCGGCGACCGCGGCCGTGCTCACCTGGGTCGGGGAGTTCGCACGGGGGTGGGCGCGAGCGCTGTCGCTGGCGCCGCTGGCGATGTTGTGCGTGCTGATCGCCTACACGGTCGGTGATGCGGTGTCCGCGGCCCAGAGCGGCCTCGCGACGCCCACTGCCCAGGCGCTGCCCTGGACGGTCGGCTACCTGATCGCCTTCGGTGCCGGCACCGTGGCCATCGGCTTCTTCCTGCTGCAGCTGCGCCGCCGCCATGCATTGATCCAACCGCGCGCCTACTACAACGACGAGCAGGACGTCTACAAGCTGCTGTGGGGCGCCGACGATGCGGCGCGCACCGGCTCAGGCGGCGGTGGGATCGGCGGCACGGTCTTCGAGCCGCTGCCACGCCATTGCCTGGACCGCTGGAAGGCGGCTCTGCGGCGCCGGCTCGGGCCGCGTTTCGAGGCTGGAGCGCCGTGGGCCAAAAGGCTGTCGGTGTTGACGCTGCCGGTGGTGCTGCCGCTGGTGGCGCTGGCGTTGATGCTCGCGCTGCGTGCCGGCATGGCCTGGTGGCCAGCGGAAGCGGCCCAGGCCCCGGCCACCCTGGCACTGGTCACCCTGGCGCTGAGCTGGTGGCTGGGCGTGGCCGGCGTCATCGCCTTGGCCGAGCAACGCCAGGCGATCCCGTGGGGGCTGGCGGTGCTGGGCGTGGTCGGCCTGCTGGCCACCCTCGGTTGGACGGATCACCACCGGTTTGCCCTGGGCCTGGGCCTGCCGGCCGTGCCCACGCTGGCACACCACGACAACCTGCGGCACCGCGGCCTGCTGGCCACCGTGCTGTTGGCGGCGATGGGGGCCGCGTGGTGGCTGGCGGTGGTCTACAGCCGGGTCCACGCCCGAGTGAAGCTCGGGCCCGGGTTGTCACCCCGTGGCTTCGCCGTGCTGCGGACTACCGTGGCATCGCTGGCCCTGGCCGGCGGCATGGCTGGCCTGCACGGGCTGGACCGCGCGGCCGATCAGCGGGCCCGCCCACCGACCCCAATCGCCCCGGCGGAAGGCGACAGCTCGGCGTGGCGCACCTGGGCCCAGAACCTGCCCGAGCCCAGCCCCGGGGACGACCGCCTGTACCTGGTGGCCAGCGAGGGCGGCGGCATCCGCAGCGCCTACTGGACGGCCCAGGTGCTGGCGCGCCTGCACCAGCAGGTGCCGCACTTCAACCAGCGCACCGTGGCCCTGAGCGGTGTCTCGGGCGGCGCGGTCGGCGAAGCGCTCTACCGGGCTTGCCTGCGCCAGCAGCCCACCGCGGTGGGCGATTGCCTGCAACAGCAGTTCGACGCGCTGGACCCGCTGTCGCCGCTGATCGGTGCTTTCCTGTTCGAGGACGCCTTCGCCCGCGTGCTGCCCATGCACATCGGCAACGGCGCGCTGGCCTGCCGGCAGCCCGGATGCGGGCACCTCAGCCGGGCCCTGGCTTTCGAGCGCGAGTGGGCCCGGCGCTTCCCGGCACTGGCCGACGACCTGGGCCCGCGCCGCGGGGACGAGCCGGCGTTGGTGCTGAACAGCACCTGGGTCGAATCGGGCAACCGCGCGGTGCTGGGCACCGCGCCGACCTCTCCCGGCGACTTCCCGGCCGGCGTGGACGTGGTGCAGCGGCTGGGCGCCCAGCCCAGCCTGATCGCGGCGGCGCATGCAGCGGCGCGGTTCCCGTTCATCAACCCGCTGGCCGGCGTGGCGCCGGCCAGCGGCGCTGACGCCGTGTCGGGGCACCTGGCCGATGGCGGCTACCACGACAACAGCGGTGCCGCCACCCTGGCGGACCTCTGGAGACAGATCCAACCGGCCCTCAAGAAGGGCTGGCAACCGGTGCTCGTGCTGATCCGCAATGGCCAGAAGCGGCCAGGCTGCGAGGTGCTGCGGCCCGGCCAGACGCCACCGCCCACCTGCCTTCGCCCCGGCGTTCCGGTGCAGGATCTGTCCAAGCCGCTGGACCGGCCACGCTGGGATCTGTATGTCGACCTGCTGGGCCCGGCGGTCACGGTGGTCAATGTCTCGGGCATTGGCGCGCATGGCCGGCAGCCGGTGGCGGCACTGGCCAGCACGCTGGCACCGTGGGCGGCCGGTGGGGCCCCTGGTGCCTGCCGCCAGGGGCCGGTGTGGCTGATCGACCAGATCGACGACGGTGCACTGGTGCCGCTGGGCTGGTACCTGTCGCCCGCCGCACGCGACGCCCTTGACAGCCAGGCCGAACGCTCGACCTGCCCCAAGTGAATGGGGCACCCGGTGCCGGCTGAGCCGTATCATCGGCCGCACCGCCCATGAACCTCAAGCAGCTCGAATACTTCGTCAGCGTGGCCGAGCTGGGCAGCTTCAGCAAGGCTGCGGTCGTGCTGGACATCGCCCAACCCGCGCTGAGCCGCCAGGTCCGCGCACTGGAGATCGACCTGCGCGAAACCCTGCTGCTGCGCAACGGCCGCGGTGTCACCCTGACCCAGGCCGGCCAGCGCCTGTTCGAGCACAGCGTGGCCATCCTGCAGCAGGTGGCCCTGGCCCGCGAGGACATGGGCGCCACCCGCGACGAACCGGTGGGCCGCATCACCATCGGCCTGCCGCCCACCATCGGCCGGCAGATCACCCTGCCCTTGATCGACGGTTTCAAGCGCCAGATGCCCAAGGCGCGGCTGGCGATCGTCGAGGGCCTGTCGACGCACATTGCCGAATGGATCACCTCGGGCCGGGTGGATCTGGGCCTGCTCTACAACCCCGAGGCGCCGCCCGGGCTCGAGATCAAGCCGCTGCTCGAAGAGCGGCTCTACCTGGTGCAGGCCTCCGGTGGCGAAGGCCGGAAGACCACCCAGGCACTGCCGCTGGCGCAACTGGGGCGCTATCCGCTGGTGGTGCCGGAGCGTGCGCACGTCATTCGCCGCCTGATCGACACCCAGGCCACGCTGGTGGGCCTGAAACTCAACATCGCCTGGGAGGTCTCGAGCATCGCCGCCATCATCGACCTGGTCTGTGCGGGTTACGGCCACGCGGTGCTGACCGCCAGTGCGGTGGCCGCCTCGGGACGTGCCGACGAGCTGTCGGTGCGGCCGCTGATCGAGCCGCCGCTGGCCAGCGTGCTGTGCCTGGCCACCTCCTCGCACAAGCGCTCGACACCGCTCACCCGCCAGGCCACTCAGTTGCTGGTGGATCTGGTGCGCGGGCTGCCGCAGGGCGCGGCAGCGGGGTCGCAACCGGGCTGAGTAGGTGCCCCGGTGCCGGGATGCCGGCGCCGCCCGCGGCCTGGCCTACGCGGAAACAACCGGCTCGTCGCGGGATGCTGGCGCCGACTGCGCCAGGGCCTCGTCGAAAACCATGCGCGCGCAATCATGGCAGCAGCCGCAGCATGAGGCCGCGCGTGTCAGATCCTTCAGCACTTCGAAGTCACGTACACCGTGCACCTGCACGGCACGGCGGATGTCGCGGTCGCTGACACGGTTGCACAGGCAAACGATCATGGGTCTTGGGGGTTCAGTGGGCGTCAGTATATTAATCGCAATGCGACTCGTTCGCAACTGCATTTAAATCACAGCACGTCGCTGGGGCCGTGCCGTCGCCGATGTCGAGAAAAAGATCGCGGACAGGCACTACACCGGCCGGCGAAACCGCCGACATACCGGGTGTCCACCAGATCGGGGCCCTCAGGCCAGATCTCCACTCCGTTTCTGTTCGCTCCTGGAGTCACCATGCACTTGACGCGCGTCATCGGCCTGCTGGCCGCTATTGCCCTGACCTTCTCGCTCGCCGCCTGCGGCGGCTCGGGCCCCACCGATGCCGAAGCGGTCAGCCCCGGCGCCAGCGCCGTGCAAGGCATCGCGACGCCCAGCAGCGTCTCGGTCGTCACCGCCAAGAACGCCAACTGAGCTGCCAGGAGCCGTCATGCGCCACACCCCACCCTTCACCCCGCACCTGATACTTGCTGCCCTGGCCGCCGCCCTGCCGTTCGGGGCCCTCGCCGCGCCGGGCGCCGATTCAGCCTACCGCACCGAGCGCCAGCAAAGCCATGTCGAGGACGCCACCTCGCGCGGCATCGCCCAGGTCAACATGATCACCTGCTTCATGAGTGCCATGCGGCCCGACGCACTGGTCAACCAAGGCAACTACATCGCGATGGTCGACCAGGGCAAGTGCGACCCCGAGTCGCGCTCCAGCAGTTCGAACTCGGGCGCCGGCAGCGCGTCGACGAACGCGCCGGTCTACATGACGGCGATCGTCAATGCCAGCCGGGCCAGCAACGACGAGCCGATGAGGGTGAGAACCTGGATCGACGAGAAGATGGAGGACTTCGCCGCCACCATCTTCATCAACACCAGCGCCACCGAGGCACCCAGCGACGCCAACCCCTACGGCGTCTTCAGGCTCGACTATTGCGGCAAGGGCTCCGAAGGCCCGTGCATGATGCGCGGCTTCCTCGAAGGCGCCGGCGATGGCATCAGCTACTTCGAGATCGAGGGCGACGGCTCGTTCGGCACCAGCAAGGCCTTGCGGCTGAGCACCGATGGCGCAGACAGTGGCGCCGGCCAGATCGCCTTTCAGGAGGGCGAGCAATCGGTGGACTTCCGCTTCGCCTACGACAGCAGCTACTACCTGCGCTCGGATGGCGCCAGCCCACAATGCTTCAGTCGCGATGCTGAGGATCCGGGCACGAAGATGTCGGTCTGGCGCTACGGCTTGTACGACGCCGCCAGCGGCGCGCAGGTGAACCGCCAGTCGGGCTTCCCGATCGAGTTCAGCGCTGCCGGCAAGAGCTTCCATGGCCACATGGGCTATTGGGGCCTGTGGACACCGGCTGACGCGCCGGCGCTGGAAAGCGGCGCGACCGTGCAGCGCGTGGAGTACCGCGAGGGCCAGGAACCGGTGAAGACCGACTACACCTTGGCCCGAGCGGACGGCCGCCTCATGCAATACAGCAAACGCACCCGCACCTTGGCCGAGATCGACAAGCTGCCCTTCAATACCTGGGTGTGGATGATGGACGGCTTCTTCGAGGGCGCCACGCCGAACCGCCAGTACGAGATGTACTGGCACAACGGCGCTGGCGAGTTCCGGGTCACCGGCGAGGTGGTGTGCGACAGCGGCCCGTGCCAGACGCGCACCTACGAGGCCGAAAAACCGGTGTCCGCGGCGTATTTTGGCGCCATTGGCGGGATGCGCGGCTGGTCCAACTCATTGGGCGGTGAACTGTTCATTCCGATCACGCCCGGCGGCGGTGCCGTCGATGCGAACCACCTGGACGTGGTCTACCGCGTGCAAAGCCTGGTCTACCCGGCCGACATGCCGGCCACCCTGCACTGCCTTCGTGAATGCCCGACGGCGGACACCATCGCCGCCTACTTCGCAGGCGGCGGCGGTGTGGAGTCGCCATTCGTCAGCGCCACCTACAACCACTTCGGCCCGGCCGAGGCGGTGCTCAGCTACACCACCAGCGCGGCGCAAGCCGTGCTGAAGGATGCCGCCAGCCAGGCCGTCACGTTCACCAATCGTGAGGCGCTTTCTGCGGACCCGCGCTACCAGTACGGGCTGCGCACCGGGCGCCTGTTCACGCAACTGGATGCAGCCCGCTGCGACGACGAGCCGAGCAAGTTCTGCGAGAACAAGGTCGAATCCATCGACACCTACTACCAGTGGGAAACAGGCCCCAACCAATGGAACCAGTTCGCCGCGTTGAAGGACGGCGGCGGCAACATCGTCACCTTCGACGCACCGCTGCAGGTGAACTACACGGTGCCCAGCGGCGCCGCCTACGGCGACTATGCCGGCAAGACCCTGGTGTTGCAGTACGGCGGCTTCGGCGAGTTGTGGGGCATCCCCGGCGAATGCGTCTCGCGCTTGACCAACGCCAAGGTGAGCTGCGATACGCCCGATTCGCGCTACGTGCCGGCCTTCGTCATTCCGTTCGACGAGACGCTCGGACGCGTCAGCGACGGCAGCACCACCTATCTGGTCAAGTGGCTCGACCGTGAGATCCGCTTCGCCAGCAAGGAACTGGGCGTCTGCACGGCCGCCGGCCTGGAGCTGCCGTCGAACCTGGTGTTGCCCACTGCCGCCGGCTTGAAGGACCCGTCCGACTCGGCCTCCGCGATCTACATCGGGCCCAAGCCCGAGCTCGACGCCTCGCCACGCGTGATTCACGGCGATGTGAAGTACTGACCGGCCAAGTCCCGGCCGCCATGCCTCCACACGCCCGCTGCCGCGGCGCCGGCCCGCTGGCGCTCAGCGTCGCCGCGCACCTGGTGCTGGCGGGCATGGCATGGCGGCATGTGCAGGCCCCGGTGACGGCGCCTCGTGCCGCTGCTGCAGCCGCGGCACCGGCGCCGACCGTCTGGTTGCGCCTGGTGCGTGCCGAGCCGGCCCTGGTGGCGGCCCCGCCAACCCAGAAGTCGCTCAACGAAGCCGCCCGCCCCCAAGCGCCGCGAAGCGCCGCGGCACGCGTGGCCAACGAAAGGCCATCAGCCCACTCGCCACGCACCGGCCCCCTGCCATCCCAGGTGGACGATGCCGCCAGCCCACCGCCGCCCCCGCCCCCCGCTGTGGCCGGCGTGACTTTCGCCCCGGCCCGCCTGGGATCGCCACTCGGGGGCGGCACATCGGGCGGCTTCCTGGGCGGCCGGCGTGCGGCGGCCGGCGCGATGCCCACATCCACCATCACGCCACCGTCAAACTGGCCTGCCGACGAGTCGCTGCGCCGCGAGGTCTTGATGGCCATGGAGCAGCAGGCGCAGGCCTGGCCCACCCCGGCGGATGCCGAGCCGGCACGCTGCGAACTGCTGGACGCCCTGGGGCCCGACGACGGCCCACCGCTGCGCTGCGACAACGCGCTTCTCGCCCAGGCACTGGCCGCTCCGCTGGCGGCCTTGCGGGGCAGCCTCCAGGCCTACCAGCGCCTCTCGCCCGGCACCGAGCGGCTGGTGGTGGCGTATTCCGGTGGCCGCTACCGGCTGCACCTCACGCCACGTTGACCGGCATCAGGACGCCTCGCCCATCTGAGACTGCAGCCAGTTCTGCTCGCCCACCTGCGTGACCAGCCCGATCTGGGTTTCCAGGTGATCGATGTGTTCCTCGGTGTCTTCGAGGATGTCGCCCAGCAGATCCCGCGAAACGTAGTCACGCACCGACTCGCAGTGTGCGATGGCTTCCTTCAGGTGGGCGTGGCCCGCCAGCTCGAGCTTGAGGTCGCAGTGCAGCGTCTCGATGGCAGATTCGCCGATCAGCAGCTTGCCGAGATCCTGCAGGTTGGGCAGGCCGTCGAGCACCAGGATGCGGCTGATCAGCCGGTCGGCGTGCTTCATCTCCTCGATCGACTCGTCGTACTCGTGCTTGCCCAGCTTGCGCAGGCCCCAGTTGTCCAGCATGCGAGCGTGCAGGAAATACTGGTTGATGGCGGTGAGCTCCATCTTGAGTTGGGCATTCAGGTACTGCAGCACCTTGGCGTCGCCTTGCATGGCATTCTCCCGGCGGGTGTTGAAAACGGCCCATTGTCAGCTGCCACGCGGCCGCCGCGCCATGCCCACGACGCACCGGTGTGAGCGCGAATCGGACGCATTTGCCGGGGTACCGGCACCGGGTGCCCCATCTCAGCCGAGCGCCGGGCCGCCCCCACGCCGGCTGAGCACCCGCCCGGCGGGTGGGGCCGGTACCCCGGCACCGGGTGCCCCACTTAACCGTCGCGCCAGGCCGCCATGGCGGGGCTGGGCCATTCGCGCCAGCCGCCGGCCTCGTCGCGGGCGACGAACCAGGCGGCCACCTGGTGCTCGGCGGCCCATCGCGGGCCCTCGTGCGGCCCCATCACGAACAGCGTCGTGGCCAACGCATCGGCCCAGGCACAACGGCCATGCAGCACGCTGACCGACGCCAGCGCATGGTTCACGGGCCGGCCGGTCCGTGGATCCAGTGTGTGCGCGCACCAGCGGCCCCCGCCGTCGCGGAAGCCTTGCCGGTAGTCGCCCGACGTCGCCACCGCCTGGCCGATCAGCGCCACCCGCAGGGCCGGCAGGTCAACTGCGTCAGGCGGGCGCTCCAGGCCCACCCACCAGGGCTGGCCATCCGGCTTCAGCCCCTCGCCGCGCAGTTCGCCACCGAGCTCGAACAGGAAGTGGTGCCAGCCCTGCCGCCGCAGCACCGCCGCCACGGCATCGACCGCATGGCCCTTGGCAATGGCCGACAGGTCGAGCCGGCAGCCACCGGATTGGAGCAGGCGGTCGCCGTCCAGTTGCAGCGCACGCCAGGTTCGGGTCTCACCACCGTCCACGGCCGGTCCAGGGCCGGTGAAGCCCGGGCTGTCGAAGCGACCGGTGGCACCGAAACCCCAGCTCTCGATGGCGCCGCCCAGCGCCGGATCGAAAGCGCCCGCGCTGCGCTCCGCCAGCAAGAGCGCGCTGCGCATCACGCTGGCGAAGTCCGGCGCCAGGGCCTGCCAGGTACCCGCCGGCCGCCGGTTGAAGCAAGAAAGGTCGGAGGCCGGTTCCCAGTGGCTCATCTGCCGCACCAGCATCGCCAGGCAGGCCTCGACGCGCTCGCGAACCTCGTCCAGCGCCAAGGGCGCCGCCGCAAGGCGCAGGCGCCAGGTGCTGCCCATGCTCTGGCCGGACAAGGTATGAACCACCGCATCGCGTGGTGCGGCCACCATGGGCGTCGCTGGCGGCAGCAAGGCCACCGCCTCCCCGCTGCGGCTCATCGCGGGCGCACCTCCAGCGTGGCTGTATAGCTGGCGCGCGACGCCTGGGCGTTGTCGCCGGTAACCGGCGCCGCGTGGTTGGCCCCGAGCCAGTAGCGGCCGGCCTCGGCCCAGGTGACGACGAACTCGCCGCGCGCGTCGGTCCGCAGCAGCAACTCGCCCATCTGGTAGCGGTAGCGGTTGCCACCACGCAGCAGGCTCAGCGGCGCGTCAGCCAGCGGCTGGCCGTCGAGCAGCAGGCGAAAACGGGTGCGGTCGCCGTCGCTCAGATCCACCGGCGGGTCGAGCGGGATGAGCTCCAGCCCCTTGCCGGTGGGAGCGAATGGCTTGTCGCTGGGCCGCTCCCGTGCGACGAACGTCTCGACGCGGCTGGCCGTTTTCGCCAGGCGCACATCATCAGCGTTAGCTGGTCGAGCCTTTTCCCAGGCCTCGGCGCTGCCCCGGAACCGCTTGGCTTCGCCGCCCGACGTGTAGCTGACCATCACACCCTGCGTCACGTTGGCCACGCGGTAGGTGCCGGGCAGCGGCAGGCTGAGCTCGAAGCTGGCGCGATGCCGCGAGGCGGCGTTCACCGCCTTCGGGCTGAGGCTGGCGCCGTCCGGCCCGGTGATGACGAGGCCGTCCAGCGCCAGGCCGCGCGCGTCGTACTCGAACAGGTCCTCGCTGGCCGCGGCGTCGACCGAGACCAGGCCCTCGGGGTTGTCGACGACCGTCTGGGTCGGCAGGAGCCAGGGATGGTGGGCTGCCGCCCACAACGGCGCCGACAGCAGGCCGGCAGCGAGCAGGCTCCGAAGGGAAATTGGGGTGATGAACATGGTCGACAGGCCTCGCTTCATGGTGTGGCTTGCAGGCTGACCCGGCCCAGCTCGTGGCCGCCCTGGGCCTGCGCTTGCTGCGCCGTGGTCGCGGGCCAGCGCAGGGGCAGGCGAACGACCTCGCGCCCTCCCCCTTCCCGTGCGGCCTCGACCACCAGTTCGTAGTCGCCCGAGGGCAAGGTGGCCAGGGCCCGGGCGCCGCCCAGCTGGATCAGGTGCTCGCCCGGTGCCCGGGTGGCGCCACTCACCCCATCCACGGGCATCCGCGTGTCACGACCCGCCTGGCGCCACCACTGGCGCAGGTCGTTCAACCACTTGGCACCGCCGTTGTCCTTCTTCTTCAGGTCGTACCAGACCGCCAGGTGGCCGGCAAAGGTGCGGTCGCCGGCACGCTGCAGCCACACCGCGACGTAGGGTGCGTGGTACTCGGCCACGGGCAGGCGCGGCAACTCCAGCTTGAGTGCCAGTTCGGCAGCCTGCAGGCCGGGTGGCGCGCAGGCCAGCATCGCGCTCAGGGAGAGGGTGGTTCGCAGGATCATTCGAGGAGCCTCATGGGGTGGATCGGGAAAGTCAGTGCGCCGCGTAGAGCGCCAGCAGCACCGGGAGCACGAAGCCCGCGGCCGCCAGTGGCCAGGTGCTGGGGCGGCGCCGCGCGTGCAGGGCCAGCAGCAGCAGGCCGGTGAGCGCGGCCACCGCGCTGGCCACGGCAAAGAGGTCGATGAACCACGACCAGGCCACGCCGGTGTGCCGGCCCTTGTGCAGGTCGTTGAGCCAGGCCACCGTGCCGCGGTCGCTGTCCTCCCACTCGGCCCGGCCGGTGGCACGCTCGACCCGCAACCAGGCGTCTCCGCCCGGCCGTGGCAACGAGAGGTAGACCTCGTCGGCACTCCACTCGGCCTCGGTGACCGGATCCCAGTACCAGCCGAGCTGCGCCTGCCAGCGCTCGCGCAGCGTGGCAGGCACCGGCGCCCGGCCCGCGGCGGGCGCGCCGCGAAGCACATCGCGCTCGCCCTGGCTCAAGATGAACGCGCCGCGGCGCAGCTCGGGTGGCGACTCGATCTGCCCCGCATGGTTCAGCGTGATGCCGGTCAGGGCGAAAGCTAGCAAGCCGGCGAGGGTGAGCGCCGAGCTGATCCAGTGCCAGGGCAGGATGCTCTTCAGCAGGCTGGCGCGTCGAATGGCGTCCATGATTACCTGCGCCCCCTGCGCCGCTGCGCGCCGGTCCCCCAAAGGGGGAGGGAGCGCCTTGGGAACGGCCCGGCGTCGCTCATACCTCCGCCCAGCGCCGCAGCAGGTTGTGATAGACCCCTGTCAGGCTGACCAGTTCGGCACTGTCGCCGACCCGCGCGCGCAGCGCCTGGATGGCCTGGTCCAGCTCGTGAAGCTGGGTGCGCTGCCCGTCGTCTCGCACCATGCTCTGCACCCACAGGAAGGCGCAGACGCGCTCGCCGGCGGTCACCGGCTCGACGCGATGCAGGCTGGTGGACGGGTAGAGCACCAGGTCGCCGGCAGGCAACTTGACCAGGTGTTCGCCGTAGGTGTCGCGCACCACCAGGTCGCCGCCCTCGTAGCTCTCGGGCTCGGCGAGAAACAGCGTGGCCGAGATATCGGTGCGCAGCGGCTGGCCGCTGTCGGGCAGGAAACGGATCGCGCCGTCCACGTGCTCGCCGTACTGTTCACCGCCGGCATAGCGGTTGAAGAACGGCGGCAGCACCTGGCGCGGCAGCGCGGCGGACACGAAGCGCGGGTGGCGCCACAACGCCGCGCTGACCTGCGCCGACAGCTCGCGCGCCAACGGGCTGGCCGCGTCGAGCTGCCGGTTGCGCTTGACCTGGGCGCCCTGGGCCCCGACGGTGGCACGGCCGTCGACCCACGGCCCGGTGGCCAGCCGGGCACGCAGCGTGGCCACCTCGTCGGCGCTGAGCACCTGGGGGATGTGCAGCAGCATCGCGCTGGTCCTCCAGCCTCAGAACAGCAGGTTCGCGGCCAGCGTCACGGTGCGCGGCGCGCCCGGCTGGTAGCGGTTGCCGTTGTTGTTGAGCGTGGCGATGTACGCCTTGTCGAACAGGTTCTGCACGTTGAGCTGCAGCGTCACGTTCTTGTGGACGGCGTAGCTGGCCATCGCGTCGGCCACCCAGTAGGCGGGGATCGAGGGCATGTTCTGGGTGGACAGATCGGCAGCGGGGTCGGTCACCCGGCTCTGGCGCGAGAGGTAGCGCGCGCCGCCACCCAGGCTGAGCTGGCCGCTGACGCGATAGCTGGTCCAGAATGTGGCGGCCCACTTGGGCGTCCAGCGCGAGGGCGCCCCGGTCGCGTTGGTGCCCTCGTAGGAACCGGCAACGACCTCGCTGTCCATGGTCGCCAGGCCCGCGCTCAGCTGCCAGTCCGGCGTGACCTGCCCGACCGCACCGAGCTCCAGGCCCTGCACGCGCCGCTCGCCGTCCTGCGTGTAGACGCCGTCGGCGACCTCGATCACCTCGTTGCGGTTGGTGCTGCGGTAGGCGGCCGCCGTCAGCGCGAGTTGGCCGCCGAACAGCTCCCACTTCGTGCCCAATTCGACGTTCTGCGATCGTTGTGGATCCAGCCCGGCGCGGTCGGCGCTGTTGCTGCTCACACTCTCGGTGGTCAGCGTCAGGCCGTTGCCGCCAGGCGGCGTCTGGCCGTTGGCGAAGGCCAGGTAGATGCTGCCGTTGGTGGCGGGCTTGTAGACCGCACCGAGCTTCCAGCTCGTCAGGCTGCCGGCACGGCCCAGTGCGTGGCTGACCAGCATGTCGTCGTCGTCCAGATCCGCGCGCTCGGTTTCGGCGCGGTAGCGCTCGTGGCGCAGCCCGGCCAGCAACTGCCACTGCGGCGACAGCTTGATCGTGTTGAACAGGTAGGCGGCTGCGGTGGTGACCCGGCCGTGCTGGTAGGTGGCGTTGGCCACTGGATCGGGGCCCAGCGAGGCGCTGGGGTCTGGCATGTACACCGGCGATGGCAGCACCGCCGTGTTGCCACCCGGGACCGCCAGGCCGGTGACGTTTTGCCGCTCGTGGCCGAACTCGATCCCGCCGGCGAGGCTGTGGCGGATCGCGCCGGTGGCCCACTCGGCCTGCAGCGCGGTCTGGTTGGCCAGGATGTCGTTGGACTGCAGGTTGGCGTGGCGGCGGCGCTCCACGGTCCAGCTGGCCGGGTCGGCGCTCGTCGCGATCACGCCGTTGACGGCGGTCAGCATGCGATCCACCGTGGCGCGCCCGTAGCGCGCGGTGTTGACCAGCTTCAGGTTCCTGCTGAAGTCGTGCTCGACGCGCACGGTGACCATGTCGGCGTCGGTGTGCTCGAAGTCGTGGACGCTGCCGTAGTAGTTGGCCGGGTCCGCCTTGGCGGGCGTCACGCCGGCGGCGGCGCCGGTGTCGAAGTCGCTGTCGTAGTAGCCATCCAGGCCGATGGTCGTGACGCCACCGTCCGGTGTGCCGCGCTGGCGCACGTGCTGGGACTGCACCGTCAACCGCGTCGGCGTGCCCAGGCCCAGGGTGATCGAAGGCGCGATGCCCTGGCTGCGTTTGTGCAGCTCGTCGCGGCCGGGCACGTCGGCTTCGCTGGCCATCGCATTCAGCCGGATCGCCACGCCGTCGCCCAGCTGGCGGTTGAAGTCCACCATGGCGCGGACCGCGCTGGCGCTGCCCACCGACAGGCTGGCGGCCGTGAAGTCATCCGCCTGGGGCCTCTTGCTGACCAGGTTCACGTAGCCACCGGTTGCGCCGCGGCCGTTGTCGGCGCCGGCGGGGCCCTTGACGATCTCGACCTGCTCCAGGTTGAAGACATCACGCACCGCAGCACCCAGGTCACGAGCGCCGTCCTGGAAGACGTTGGAGCCGGCCGCGAAGCCGCGCATGAAGAACGAATCCCCCACATCGGTGCGCCCGCCTTCGCCGAGCTGCATGGTGATGCCGGGGGTGTTGCGCAGCGCGTCCATCAGCGTGGCAGCACCCTGCTGCTGCAATGTCTCCTTGTTGACCACGGTGATGGTTTGGGGCGTGTCGACCAGGGGCTGGGTGAACTTGGGCGAATCGAGCTTGTCGGTCTTGATAGCCGGCGCGCCTTCGGCCGCGGCCTTGACGGTGACGGCCGGCAGCGCCTTGGCCTTCGCGTCGGCCGGCTCGGGAGCGTTCTGCGCGTGCAGCGCCAGCGGCAGGCTGAGCGCGGCAGCGGCCACAGGGGCGAAACGGCGGCTTCGGATGTAAGGCGACATGGACAGGGTTCCTGGATTGAATGTGAGTGGGACGAAGAGGGGCCTGGCCGCGCTGTGGAGCGCGGCGCAAATGCCATGAAACAGAAGGGTTAGCGGGCCTCGGGCTGGCTGACGAAGCCAATCTTGTGCAGGCCGGCCTTGGACGCGTCGGCCAGGGTTTCCGCCACCAAGCGGTAGGCCACGGCCTGGTCGGCGCGCAAGTGGATCTCGGGCATCGGTTGCAGCCGGCCGGCGGCTGCGAAGCGCTGTGCCGCGTCGGTGCGGTTGACCGGCTCACCATTCCAGAACCGCTGGCCGGCGGTGTCGATGGCGAACTCGATCTTCTCGGGTGGCGGCTGGTTGGGCTGCGAGCTGACCTGTGGCAGATCCAGCTTGACGGCGTGCGTCAGCAGTGGCGCGGTGACGATGAAGATGACCAGCAGCACCAGCATCACGTCGATCAGCGGGACCATGTTGATCTCGCCCATCGGCGCGGCGGCGCGCTGGGAGTCGAAACTGGCGAAGGCCATGGCGCGCTCCCTCTCAGGCAGCCGCCGGCCTGGCCGTGGCGATGGGGCGCACGCTGGCACCCGGTTCTGCGCCCTGGCGCAGGGTCTGGCCCAGCGTGAGGAAGGACATCAGCTCGAAGGCGAAGGCGTCGAGCCGCGCAGTGAGCACACGGTTGCTGCGCGCCAGCCAGTTATAGGCCATCACGGCAGGGATGGCCACGGCCAGGCCGAGCCCGGTCATGATCAGCGCCTCGCCCACCGGCCCGGCCACCTTGTCCAGCGTGCCGGCGCCGCTCATGCCGATGGCCACCAGCGCGT
>JADMKA010000190.1 GCA_018780145.1 Vitreoscilla sp.
ACGAACTTGCCGCTGGTGATGTCGACCTGGCCGCCGCCGAAGTTGGTGGCGTACAGGCCGCGCTTGATGCTGGCGACGATCTCTTCCTTGGTCTTGTCGCCGTTCAGCATGTAGGTGTTGGTCATGCGCGGCATCGGCACATGGGCGTAGCTCTCGCGGCGGCCGTTGCCGGTGGGCTTCACGCCCATCAGGCGGGCGTTCATGCTGTCCTGCATGTAGCCGCGCAGGATGCCGTCCTCGATCAGCACGTTGCGCTGGGTCGGGTTGCCTTCGTCGTCGATGTTGAGCGAGCCGCGCCGGTCGGCGATGGTGCCGTCGTCCAGCACCGTCACGCCCTTGGCCGCCACCCGCTGGCCGATGCGGCCGCTGAAGGTGGACGATCCCTTGCGGTTGAAATCGCCTTCGAGCCCGTGGCCCACCGCCTCGTGCAGCATCACGCCGGGCCAGCCCGAGCCGAGCACCACGGTCATTTCGCCGGCCGGTGCGGGGCGCGATTCGAGGTTGGTCAGCGCCGCGTTGACGGCCTGGTCCACGTACTCGGTGAGCTGCGCATCCTGGAAGTAGCCCAGGCCGAACCGCCCGCCGCCGCCGCCCGAGCCCACCTCGCGGCGCCCGTTCTGCTCGGCGATCACGGTGACCGACAGGCGCACCAGCGGGCGCACGTCGGCGGCCCGCGTGCCGTCGGCGCGCGCCACCATCACCACGTCGTACTCGGCGGCCACGCCGGCCATCACCTGCACCACGCGCGGGTCACGGGCACGCGCCATCTTCTCGATGCGCTCCAGCAGCGCCACCTTCTGGGTGCTGTCCAGCGTGGCGATCGGGTCCATCGGGGCGTACAGGGTGCGGCTCTTCGCCACGCTGGTTGCCCGGCCGACCTTGATGCGCCGGCTTTGGCCGGCGGCGGCGATGGCGCGCACCGTGCGCGCGGCGTCCTGCAGGGCCGCCTCGGAGATGTCGTCCGAGTAGGCGAAGGCGGTCTTCTCGCCGGCCACCGCGCGCACCCCCACGCCCTGATCGATCGAGAAGCTGCCGCTCTTGACGATGCCCTCCTCCAGGCTCCAGCCCTCGTGGCGGGTGTACTGGAAGTACAGGTCGGCGTCGTCGACGCGGTGCTCGGCGATGGTGCCCAGCGCGCGGGACAGCGCGGACTCGTCGAGTTGGTAGGGTTCCAGCAGCAGGCTGTGGGCCACTGCCAGGCGTTCGAGCGTGGGTTCGCGTGCGATCATCGGCCGATTGTAGGCAGGCGGCGCTTTACATGCCTTTGCAAATCCCTGTCGTCTGCGGGCACTGCCACGGCGTTGTCAGAGGGTGCCGCGGACACAGCGGTCACGCCACACCAGAAGGACCACGAGCCATGAACTTCCGTCAACTGATCACCGCTGCCGCGCTGGCCGCACTTGCCGCCACCGGCTACGCCCAGACCGCCACCCCGCCCGCCACCGGCACGCCCACCACGGGCACGCCGGACGCACCGGCGCGCGGCACCAACACGCCGCTGATCGACAAGCACGAGGCGAACCAGACCGACCGCATCAAGCAAGGCCGCGAATCCGGCGAGCTGACCAAGCGCGAGGCGCGCCGCCTGAAGGCCGAGCAGAAGCTGATCGACCGCACCCAGAACCGTGCGGAAGCCGATGGCAGCGTCTCCGCCAAGGAGCGCAGCCGGATCCGCCACATGCAGGACCGGGCGGGCAAGGACATCCAGCGCCAGAAGCACGACGCCGCCAGCGCGCCGGCCACCGGCAAGTGATGCCGCTCAGGGCGCCTCGTCGCGCCCTGCTTCCCGCAGCTTCAGCGCCTGGGCGTACAGGGCATTGCGCGGCGCTCCGCTGATCTCCGCGGCCAGCGCCACGGCCTGCTTCAGCGGGAGGGCCGGCAACAGGATGCCCAGCACGCGCTGGGCCGCCGCGTCCAGGCCCGAGTCATCCGCGCCCTCGGCCTGCGCTGGCGGTGCGGCGTGAAGCACGATGACAAACTCCCCCTTGTGTCGCATCGCGTCGGCTGCCAGCCAACCCGGCAAGGCGTCGGCACGCAGGGTCTCGACCTGCTCGAACTGCTTGGTCAGTTCGCGGCAGACGGTGACCCGGCGTTCGGGCGCGCGTTCGGCCAGCTCGTCGAACAGGGCCGGCACCCGGTGCGGCGCTTCGAACAGCACGCAAGCGGTGGGCTGGGTCAGGGCCTCGTCCAGCGCCGCGATTCGTGCGGCGCCCTTGGCCGGCAGGAAGCCCGCAAAGTGAAACCCCACCGGCCCGGGCTCATGCCCCGCCACGCTCAGCGCGGTGACCACGCTGCTCGCCCCCGGGATGGGCAGCACCCGATGGCCCGCCTCGCGCGCCAGTGCCACCAGCACCGCGCCGGGATCGGAGATCGCCGGCGTGCCGGCGTCGCTGACATAGGCCACGCGCTCGCCAGCGGCCAGCCTCTCCAGCACGCGCGCGGCAGCGCTGCGCTCGTTGTGCTCGTGCAGGGCGATCAGCGGTTTGTCCAGGCCCAGGTGGCGCAGCAGGCCCGCACCGACGCGGGTATCCTCGCAGGCCACGGCATCGGCCAGGGCCAACACGTGCACCGCGCGCAGGCTGAAGTCGGCCAGGTTGCCGATGGGCGTGGCCACCACATACAGCGTGGCGGCCGGGTAGCTCTGCCCACCCGCCATCTGGGCCGCGGTGTGCAGCAGGGTCGATGCGGGGGAGGTGGGGGAGCTCATGTTCAGGTCCAGCCGATCACAGACAGGCGCCGACGGCGAGACGCTGGCGCTGGCCTACCTGCAGAAGCAGGGGCTGCGCCTGGTGGAGCGCAATTATCGGGTCGCCCGCGGGCCCTCCCGGCGCGGCGGCGAGATCGACCTGATCCTGCGCGACCGCGACGGCACCCTGGTCTTCGTCGAGGTGCGTGCGCGTGCCTCGGCGGACCGGGGCGGTGCGGCCGCCAGCGTCACCGCCCGAAAGCGCGCCAGCCTGATCCACGCCGCGCAGCACTACCTGATCCGCCTGCCCTCGCCACCGCCTTGCCGTTTCGACGTTCTCGCGATCGACGGCAGCCAGATCGCCTGGCTGCCCGGGGCCTTCGACGCGGGCTGAGATGGGGCACCCGGTGCCGGGGTACCGGCCCCACCCGCCGAGCGGGCACTCAGCCGGCTTGGGAGCGGCCCGGCGCTCGGCTGAGGCCTACAGCCCGGCGCCGGGTGCCCCACGTATGATCGGCGCCCATGCTTGAAGCCCGCATCCAGCAGCAGTTTTTCGAGAGCGCCGACCTGTCCTACCAGGTCGCCGACAACCTGGCCAGGCCGATTGCCGACGCGGCCCAGGCGGCTGTGGGCTGCCTCACCGCGGGCGGCAAGTTGCTCGCCTGCGGCCAGGGCGGCAGCCAGTGGCTGGCCCAGTGGCTGTGCTCGGCATTGATGCTGCGGTTCGAGCGCGAGCGGCCCCCCCTGGCCGCGCTGGCCCTGGGGCCCTCGCTCGCGCAACCGGTGTTCCCGCTCGGCGGGGCGGAGGTCGATGCCAGTCTGGCGCTGGCCCTTCAGGTCCGCGCGCTGGGCCAGCCGGGCGACCTGCTGGTGGCCTGTTGTGCGCTGGCCGACGACGCCGCGGTGCGCGCGGCGATCCACGAAGCCCATGCCAAGGACATGAGCGTGGTGCTGCTGGGCGGCGGCGCCGGCGCGCAGGAGGCCGGCGCGCTGGCCTCGCTGCTCGGCGAGACCGACGTCTGCATCGCCGTGCCGCACGAGCGTCTGGCGCGTGTGCACGAGCTTCACCTGCTGGCCTTGCACGCGCTGTGCGACGCCATCGACATCCAACTGCTGGGCGACGCGGACGATCCGGTCTGAACGCCCGCTCTCACAGGAATCCCCACACCATGCTGAATCGACGCACCACCCTCGTCACCGCGGGCCTGGCCACCACCCTGGCCCTGTCGGCCTGCGCCCCCTTGCTGGTCGGCGGCGCCGCCCTGTCGGGCGCCCTGATGTACAGCGACCGCCGCACCTCGGGTGCACAGGTCGAGGACCAGGCCATCGAGTTCAAGGCGGGCCCGAAGGTTCGCAGCGTGCTCGGCGAGCGCGGCCACGTCAACGTCACCAGCTACAACCGGATGGTGCTGATCACCGGCGAGGTGCCTGCCGAGGCCGACCGTGCCACCGTCGACCAGGCCGTGGCTTCCATCGAGAACGTGCGGTCCACAGTCAACGAGACGGCGGTGATGGGCGCTGCCTCGCTGACGGCCCGCTCGAACGACTCCATCATCTCCGGCAAGGTCAAGGCGGCGCTGGTCGACGACGGCGAGATCCAGGCCACCGCCATCAAGGTGGTGACCGAGCGCGCCGTGGTCTACCTGATGGGCCGCGTCACCGAACGCGAAGCCGCCAAGGCGGCCCAGGTGGCCAGCGCCGTCAGCGGCGTGAGCAAGGTGGTGCGGGTGTTCGAGATCATCACCGAGGCCGAGTTGCAGGCCTGGCAGGCGAAACATTGAGCCGCAGCGCCGGCTCCGGACCTGGCAGCGTTATGTCAGGCGCTTGATCAGGCTGGAGGTGTCCCAGCGCCCGCCGCCCTGTGCCTGCAGGTCGGCATAGAACTGATCCACCAGCGCGGTGACGGGCAGCCGCGCGCCCTGGCGGCGGCCTTCGTCGAGCACCAGGCCGAGGTCCTTGCGCATCCAGTCCACCGCGAAGCCGAAGTCGAACTTGTTCTCGACCATGGTCTTGCCGCGGTTGTCCATCTGCCAGCTCTGGGCGGCGCCCTTGCCGATCACCTCCAGCACCTGGTTCATGTCCAGCCCGGCCTTCTGGCCGAAGGCGATGGCCTCGGACAGGCCCTGCACCAGGCCGGCGATGCAGATCTGGTTGACCATCTTGGCGAGCTGGCCGGCGCCCGGCGCGCCCAGCAGCGTGACGGCCTTCGCGAAGGCCATCGCGACCGGCTGCATCGCGGCGAAGGGTGCGGCGTCGCCACCACACATCACCGTCAGCACCCCGTTGACCGCGCCGCCTTGGCCGCCCGAGACCGGTGCGTCGATGAAATGCAGGCCGCGCTCGGCCGCCGCGGCGTGCAGCTCGCGCGCCACCTCGGCCGAGGCAGTGGTGTGGTCCACGAACACGGCGCCCGGCGCCATGCCGGCAAAGGCGCCGTGCTCGCCCAGCGTGACCGAACGCAGGTCGTCGTCGTTGCCGACGCAGGCGAAGACAAGCTCCGCCCCCTCGGCCGCCGCGCGCGGCGTGCCCGCACTGGCCCCACCGTTCTCGGCCACCCAGGCCTGGGCCTTGGCGTTGGTGCGGTTGTACACGGTCACCGCGTGCCCGGCACCCGCCAGGTGGGCCGCCATCGGCGCACCCATCACACCCAGCCCAAGGAAGGCCACACGGCGCGGTGCAATCGGTTCGTAGGTTTTGCTGCTCATGGGGTCAAACGATCGTCAAATGTTCGGTGCCGGCGGACAAGTCGGTGACGCGGGCGCGCTGGCTGTTGAGCTTGATCTGCAGGCGCAGGTCGTTCACCGAGTCGGCGTTGCGCAGCGCGTCTTCGTAGGTGATGACCTGGCCCTCGTAGAGGTCGAAGATGGCCTGGTCGAAGGTCTGCATGCCCAGCTCGCGCGAGCGCTTCATCAGCTCCTTCAGCTCGCCCACCTGGCCCTTGAAGATCAGGTCGGCCATCAGCGGGGTGTTGAGCATGATCTCGACCGCGGCGGTCCGGCCCTTGCCCTCCTGGCGCGGGATCAGGCGCTGCGAGATCAGCGCCTTGAGGTTCAGCGAGACATCCATCAGCAGCTGGTCGCGCCGTTCTTCGGGGAAGAAGTTGATGATGCGGTCCAGCGCCTGGTTGGCGCTGTTGGCGTGCAGCGTGGCCATGCACAGGTGGCCGGTCTCGGCGAAGGCGACCGCCAGCTCCATGGTCTTGCGGTCGCGGATCTCGCCCATCAGGATCACGTCGGGCGCCTGGCGCAGCGAGTTCTTCAGGGCGATGTCCCAGTCTTCGGTGTCGATGCCGACCTCGCGCTGGGTGATGATGCTGTTCTTGTGCGCATGCACGAACTCGACCGGGTCTTCCACCGTGATGATGTGGTCGTGCGCGCTCTCGTTGCGCCAATCGACCATGGCGGCCAGTGTGGTGCTCTTGCCCGAGCCGGTGGCGCCGACCATGATGACCAGCCCGCGCTTGGTCATTGCGATGTCCTTCAGGATGCTCGGCAGGGCGAGCTCGTCCACCGTCGGGATGTGCGCGGGGATCGTCCGCAGCACCATGCCCACGTGGCCCTGCTGCATGAAGGCGCTGACCCGGAAGCGGCCGATGCCCACCGGCGAGATGGCGAAGTTGCACTCCTTGGTGCGCTCGAACTCGGCGGCCTGCTTGTCGTTCATGATCGCCCGCGCCAGCGTCACGGTGTGGGCACCGGTCAACGGTTGAGGCGAGACCTTGGCCACCTTGCCGTCGACCTTGATCGCCGGCGGGAAGTCGGCGGTCAGGAACAGGTCCGAGCCATTGCGGGTGACGAGCAGGCGAAGCAGGTCGCTGACGAATTTCGAGGCCTGGTCGCGTTCCATGGTGGGTCTCCGGGGCGGTTGATTCAGGGGTGGCCGGGCAGGCGGGTGAGCAGCACGGACAGGCGGGCGCTGACCTGGCGCAGCCGCATCGACAGACGCTTGGCCACCCAGGCCAGCATCGCGGCGGCCAGCCGCGGCTCCTCGGCCAACAGGCGTTCGAGCTGCGGTGCGGCGAGCACCGCCAGCGTCACGGGCGACAGGGCGGTGCAGGAGCAGAAACGCGTGCCGCCGTCGAGCACCGAGAGTTCGCCCAGCAGATCACCGGTGCGTGCCTCGCCCAGGCGCACCTTGGCTCCCGAGGGCTGGGCGCGCTCCTCGGCGATCGCACCCTTCAGCACGATCAGCAGGTAGTCGCCCTGCTCGTCCTGGCCGATGATGCGCTTGCCGGCGTCGAGCTCGACGTACTCGAGGTAGTGGGCCAGCACACCGAGGTTCTTGGCGCCGAGGGCCGCCATCGCACGGTCCTGCCCCAGCACACGCAGCAGATCGGCCTGGCCGAGGGCCGTGTCGTAGGGCCGCGCGCGCAGGTCGGGCGCCCGGTGGCTCCAGGGTACGTACAGGCGCGTGTCCTCGTGGCGGTCGACGAACTGGGTGGCGTAGTAGCCGGAGTCGTCCGGCTTGGCGCGGGCCGGCGGGGCCGGCCGGGCCGGCCAGCCGATCAGGCGCAGGAGGAATGCGGGCACCGCCATGGTGGGGGTCGTGCCGGCCGGTCAGCCGGGGAAGTTTTCCGGGAATTTGGCCTTCACCCGGGCTTCGGCGGTGCTGATCAGGTTGCGCCGGACCAGATCGGCCAGGCATTGGTCCAGCGTCTGCATGCCCAGGTTCTGGCCGGTCTGGATCGACGAGTACATCTGCGCGATCTTGTTCTCGCGGATCAGGTTGCGGATGGCCGCGGTGCCCAGCATGATCTCGTGCGCCGCGACGCGGCCCGAGCCGTCCTTGGTCTTGCACAGGGTCTGCGAGATGATGGCCTGCATCGATTCGGACAGCATCGCGCGCACCATGTCCTTCTCGGCGGCGGGGAAGACGTCGACCACCCGGTCGATGGTCTTGGCCGCGCTGGAGGTGTGCAGGGTGCCGAACACCAGGTGGCCGGTTTCGGCGGCTGTCAGCGCCAGGCGGATGGTCTCCAGGTCACGCAACTCGCCCACCAGGATGGCGTCCGGGTCTTCGCGCAGCGCGGCGCGCAGCGCGTTCGAGAAGCTCAGCGTGTGCGGCCCGACCTCGCGCTGGTTGATCAGGCATTTCTTCGATTCGTGGACGAACTCGATCGGGTCTTCCAGCGTCAGGATGTGGCCGTAGTGGCTTTCGTTCAGGTGGTCGATGATGGCCGCCAGCGTGGTCGACTTGCCCGAGCCGGTCGGGCCGGTCACCAGCACCAGGCCGCGTGGCTTGAGCGCCAGGTCGGCAAACACCGGCGGGCAGTTCAGGTTGGCCAGCGTCAGGATCTTCGACGGGATGGTCCGGAACACCGAGGCCGCGCCGCGGTTCTGGTGGAAGGCGTTGACGCGGAAGCGCGCCAGGCCCTGCACCTCGAAGCTGAAATCGCACTCCAGCGTGTCCTCGTACTGCTTGCGCTGGGTGTCGTTCATGATGTCGTACACCATGGCGTGCACCTGCTTGTGCGTCATGGGGTCGACATTGATGCGCCGCACGTCGCCATGCACGCGGATCATCGGCGGCAGCCCTGCGGAGAGGTGCAGGTCCGAGGCCTTGTTCTTCACCGAAAAGGCCAGCAGCTGGGTGATGTCCATCGTGGGTGTCTGGGCGTTGGGGCAACGGGCCGCCCGGGCGTGGCCGGGGCGTGGCTTATGCTCGCGCGAGCATGGGAACGAACCAATCCAGTATCGCTGAGAACATACACCAAGTGCGCCAGCGCATCGACGCAGCCTGCGCCCTGGCGTGTCGAGATCCACACACCGTGCGGCTGCTGGCGGTGAGCAAGACCTGCCCAGGCTCGGCGGTGCGTGCGGCGCACGCGGCCGGCCAGGCGGCCTTCGGCGAAAACTATGTGCAGGAGGGTCTGGCCAAGATCGACGAGTTGTCGGATCTGCGCCCGGCGCTGGCCTGGCACCTGATCGGGCCGGTGCAGTCGAACAAGACGCGCGCCGTGGCCGAGGCCTTCGACTGGGTGCACGGTGTCGATCGGCTGAAGATAGCGCAGCGCCTGTCGGAGCAGCGGCCCGCCGGCCTGCCGGCGTTGAACATCTGCCTGCAGGTCAACGTCAGCGGCGAGGCCAGCAAGAGCGGCGTGGGTTGGGGTGAGCTGCCGGCGCTGGCCCATGCGGTGGCCGCCCTGCCCGGCCTGCGGCTGCGGGGCCTGATGTCGATCCCCGAACCGGCGGCCGACCTGGCGGCGCAGCGGGCGCCGCACCGCGCGTTGCGTGAGGCCTTCGAACGGCTTCAGGCCGAGGGCCTGGCGCTGGACACCCTGTCGATGGGCATGAGCGCGGATCTCGAAGCCGCGGTGCTGGAGGGCGCCACGCTGGTGCGTATCGGCACCGCCATCTTCGGCGCCCGAGGATGAGCTGGCGCCGAGCCTCCTAGCAGGCCGGGAAGGCCCCGTCGAGCTCGTCCAGCCACTCGACCGGGCCCAGGTCCTGCACCGTCAGGCCCAGCTTCAGGTCCAGGCTGGAGTCGTGCCAGCCGCCGAGGATGGGCAGGGGGGCGGCAGGCGCCTCGACGGCCGGCCCAGCGTTTTCCAGCGCCGCGTCGTCGGGCCGGTTGGCCGGCGGCGGCAGGGTGTCGGGCCACGCCAGGGCTGGGCGCGACAGCCGCCACATCGGCAGCCGGGGCGGCAGGCGCAGGGCGCCCAGGGTGAAGGCGGTGGTCAGCACGGCGAACTCCTCGTCAGTCAACAGGCCATCGTTTGGCATGGACTGGATCGTCCGCGACGCGGCCCCGCCGCACCATCGCTCTGATGAGGGGGAGCGCGCTTTCCGGGCACCCCCCGAACGAGGGGGCAGCCCCCTGAAACCAGGGAGCTAGAAGCTCAGCGAGGTGGTGTTCTTGACCTCTTCCATCACCGCGTAGGTGCGGGTCTCGCGCACGCCGGGCAGCGACCAGATCACATCGCCGACGAAGCTGCGGTAGGCCGCCATGTCGGACACCCGGGTCTTGAGCAGGTAGTCGAAGCCACCGGCCACCAGGTGGCACTCGAGGATCTCGGGGCGCACCTGCACGGCGGCGCGGAAGCTGTCCATCACGTCGTGCACCGTGCGGTCCAGCAGCACCTCGACGAACACCATCAGCCCAGCGCCGAGCTTGAGCGGGTTCAACCGCGCCTCGTAGCCGAGGATGAAGCCCTCGCGCGTCAGGCGCTTGACCCGCTCCAGCACGGCGGTGGGGGACAGGTGCACCTCCTCCGCCAGCTTCAGGTTGCTGATGCGGCCGTCCTTCTGTAGAACGCGAAGGATGCGCAGGTCGATCTTGTCGAGGCCCCGATCGGCCAGGGCTTGGTCATTGAGAATGGGCTTCATGCTTGCGAAAAGTTCGCCAGAGGGTCAGAACTCCGAATCTTTTTCAGGAATTGTGCGCGTAAGCTGCCGATCCTTCCAGTCAGGATTTCTACCGCCATGAGCCCGCCGATCTGCCCCCAGTCGGGCATCGGTCGGCGCAGCCCAGAGGGTCTCCCCATGTCCACCTCCCCGCTCTTCACAGCCGGCCCGCCGCGTGCCCGCCTCCCCTTCCCTTACCTGCGTGAACACGGGGCGCTCGAAGCGGCCCGCCAGCGCCTGGCGGGTGGGGTGCCCTGGGAGGCGGTGGTCGAGCGCGCGCGGCCATGGGTGCAGGCGGTGCGCGCCAACCCGGCGCCGTTCTGGGCCATGGAGTCGCTGCTGAAGGAGTACCCGATTTCCAGTGCCGAGGGCCTGGCCCTGATGCGGCTGGCCGAGGCGCTGCTGCGGGTGCCAGACGTGGAAACCGCCATCGCGCTCACCGCCGACCAGCTCGGCCGCGCCGAGTTCGATGGCAGCGAGGGTGGCCAGAAGGGCGTGCTGGCCGGCTTGTCGGCCAGCGCCATCGCGCTGTCGAAGCGGTTCCTGCCGGAGGCCGAGGAAGAGACCGGCCTGCTCAAGCGCCTGGGCGCACGCACCGTGGTGGCGGCCACCGTGCGGGCCATCCAGCTGCTGGGCCGGCAGTTCGTGCTCGGCCGCACCATCGGCGAGGCCATGGGCGAGGCCGCGGCGCAGCGCCGCGAGCAGCCGAACCTGCGCTTCTCCTACGACATGCTGGGCGAAGGCGCCCGCACCGAGGCGGATGCCGAGCGCTACCTGGCGGCCTACGCCAACGCCATCGACCACATCGCCCGCGCCGTGGCGCCGGCCAGCGCCGAGCGCGGCCCGGAGGTCGCCGACGGCATCTCGATCAAACTCTCGGCGCTGTTCTCGCGCTATGAAGACGCCCAGCGCGAGCGCGTCTTCGCCGAGCTGCTGCCGCGCGTCTGGTCGCTCGTCGAGCGCGCCGCGCCGGCCCAGCTCAACCTGACCATCGACGCCGAGGAGGTCGACCGCCTGGAGCTGTCGCTCGACGTGCTGGAGGCCCTGGCCGAGCGCATCGCCGCCACCTACCCGCAGTGGCGCGGCTTCGGCCTGGCCGTGCAGGCCTACCAGAACCGCGCGCTGGCGGTGGTGGACGAGGTGGCGCGCATCGCCCGGCAGCACGGGCTGCGCTTCATGGTCCGGCTGGTCAAGGGCGCCTACTGGGACGGCGAGGTCAAGCGCGCCCAGGAACTGGGCCTGCCGGCCTACCCGGTCTACACCCGCAAGCCGCACACCGATGTGTCCTACCTGGCCTGCGCGCAGGCGCTGCTGGGCCACCGCGAGGTGATCTACCCGCAGTTCGCCACCCACAACGCCGGCACCATCTCGGCGCTGATCGGCCTGGCCCGGGCGGCCGGCGCCGAGCCCGGCACCCACTACGAGATGCAGCGCCTGCACGGCATGGGCGACGGCGTCTACCGGGAGGTGCTGCGGGACGGCCACATGGCCTGCCGCGTCTACGCGCCGGTCGGCGAACACCGCGACCTGCTGGCCTACCTGGTGCGACGGCTGCTGGAAAACGGCGCCAACTCGTCCTTCGTTCACCAGCTGGCCGACGAGGAAGTGAAGCCCGAGGAACTGCTGGCCTCGCCACTGGATCTGGCGCACGCGGGCCCGGCCGCAGGCACCGAGGGCCTGCCGCTGCCCGCTGCGCTGTACGGTGCCACCCGGGCCAACTCCACCGGCGTCGACATCACCTGCCTGGCCCAGCGCGCGCCGCTGAGCGCGGCCGTGGCGATGACCAGCGTCGAGCCGGTGCCCCAGGCGGCCGCCGCCGACATAGACGCCGCAATGGCCCGCCTGGCCCACGGTATAGGCGCCTGGTCCGCCCGCCCGGTGGCCGAGCGCGCCGCCATCGTGCGCCGCGCCGGTGACCTGCTGGACGAGCGCCTGGCCGCCTACTGCGGCCTGCTGGTGAAGGAGGCCCACAAGACGCTGGGTGACTGCGTGGCCGAGGTGCGCGAGGCGGTGGATTTCTGCCGCTACTACGCGGACCAGGCCGAGGCGCTGGCCGCCAGCGGCGACGTGCTGCACGGCCGCGGGGTGTTCGTCTGCATCAGCCCGTGGAACTTCCCGCTGGCGATCTTCGCCGGCCAGGTGGTGGCCGCGCTGGTGGCCGGCAACACCGTGGCCGCCAAGCCGGCCGAGCAGACCCCGGCGGTGGCCGCGCGCATGGTAGCCCTGCTGCACGAAGCCGGCGTGCCGGCCGATGCACTGGCGCTGCTGCACGGGCCCGGCGAGACCGTGGGTGCCGGCCTGGTGGCCGACGCCCGCACCGCCGGCGTCTGCTTCACCGGCTCGACCCAGGTGGCGCAGATCATCCACCGCGCGCTGGCCGCCAAGCCGGGCGAGATGGTGCCGTTGATCGCCGAGACCGGCGGCCTGAACGCGATGCTGGTCGACTCGACCGCGCTGCCCGAGCAGGTGGTCGACGCGGTGGTGCAAAGCGCCTTCCGCTCCGCTGGCCAGCGCTGCTCCGCCCTGCGCCTGCTGTGCGTGCACGAGGGCATCGCCGACCCGCTGATCGAGATGCTGCGCGGCGCGATGGCCGAGCTGCAGGTGGGCGACCCGGCCGACTTGCGCACCGATGTCGGCCCGGTGATCGACGACGAGGCCTTTGCCGGCATCGGCGCCCAGGTGCAGCGCCTGAAGCGCGAGGCCAGGCTGCTGGGCGAGACGGCCGTCCGCTCGCCCTTCCCCCGCCTGGTGGCGCCGGTGGCCTTCGAGCTGCCCCGCGTGGCGGACCTGCAAAGCGAGATCTTCGGCCCGGTGCTGCACGTGGTGCGCTGGGGCGGCGACCCGGAGGCCGTGGTGCGCGAGATCAACGCCCTCGGCTATGGCCTGACCTTCGGCATCCAGACCCGCATCGACAGCCGGGCCGAGCGCCTGGCGCGGCTGGCCCACATCGGCAACGTCTACGTCAACCGCAACATGATCGGCGCGGTGGTGGGGGTGCAGCCCTTCGGCGGTGAAGGCCTGTCGGGCACCGGCCCGAAGGCGGGCGGCCCCAACTACCTGCTGCGTTTTGCCGGCGACCTGCCGGCCCCTGCGGCGGCCCCCCCGGTGGGTGCGCCCGCGCCGATGGCCACGGCCGTGGCCGCGCCGGACCTGGCCCCGGTGGTGGTGGCCCTGCAAGCGGCCCAGGCCGCCTGGAGCACCACCGCGTTGGATGATCGGCTGGCCTGGCTGCAACGTGCATCGGCCCGCCTGGGCGAGCTCGAACCGGCGTTGGCCGATGCCTGCCGCACCCTGGTGGGGCACGCTGCGCGCCGCCTCGCCGACCAGCCCCTGCCCGGCCCCACCGGCGAGAGCAACGAGCTGCGCCTGCACGGCCGCGGCGTGTTCGCCTTCGTCGGCTCCGGCACACCCGTGCTGAGCGAACTGGCACTCGGGGTGGCAGCGGCCCTGGTGGCCGGCAACACGGTGGTGCTGGCCACCGACAGCGCGGCCACCGTCGCGGCCCGCACTGTCGCCGACGCCTTCCACCACGCCGGCCTGCCGGCCGACGCCCTGCGCCTGCTGCCCGGCAGCTTCGAGGGGGTCGGCATGGCCTTGGCCGACGACACCAGGATCGCCGGCGTCTGCGCGTTGTCGGCGCCTGAAGGTGCCAGGCTGGCCCGCCGCATGGCGGCGCAGAGCGGGGCGATCCGGCCGCTGCTGTCCCTGCGCGAAGCCGCCCGGCCACGCCAGCTCTACCGCTTCTGCGGCGAGCAGACGGTGACCATCAACACCGCGGCCGCTGGCGGCAATGCGGCGTTGCTGGCGGCGGGTGTGTAGGCCCACCGGCCATCCACAAAAAAAGGCCACCCGCGGGTGGCCTTGGTGCTGCCCGACCGGGCGATCAGGGGTACAGGCCCCGCTCCTCGCGGGCGATCAGGATGCGCTCGCAGGCCACCGCGAAGGTGGCGGTGCGCAGCGTGATCCGGTGCTGGTCGGCCACCTCCCAGATGCGCTTCAGCGCGCCGACCATGATCTTGTCCAGGCGGACGTTGATCTCGTCTTCGGTCCAGAAGAAGCTGGAGAAATCCTGCACCCACTCGAAGTAGCTGACCGTCACGCCGCCGGCGTTGCAGATCACGTCCGGCACGACCAGGATGTTGCGGTCGGCCAGGATGTCGTCGGCGCTCGGCACGGTCGGGCCGTTGGCGCCTTCCAGCACCAGCTTGGCCTGGATGCGGCGGGCGCGGTCGGCGTTGATCTGGCCCTCAAGCGCAGCCGGAATCAGGATGTCGCACTTCACATCCCAGAACTCCTCGTTGCCCATCGGCTCGGCGCCCTTGAAGCCGCCGACACCGCCGGTGGCCTTCACGTGGGGCAGCAACTCGGCCAGGTCGAAGCCATGGCCGTTGTAGATGGTGCCGGTGTGGTCCTGTGCGGCGACGATCTTCGCGCCGGCCTGCACGAACAGCTCGGCGGCGGCCGACCCCACGTTGCCGAAGCCCTGCACGGCCACCCGGGCGCCATTCAGTTCGAGGTTGATGCGGCGCGCCGCTTCGCGCCCGGTGACGAACACGCCGCGGCCGGTGGCCTTGACGCGGCCCAGCGAGCCGCCCAGGTGGATCGGCTTGCCGGTGACCACGCCGGTGGAGGTGGCGCCGGTGTTCATCGAGTACGTGTCCATCATCCAGGCCATGATCTGGCCGTTGGTGTTCACGTCCGGTGCCGGGATGTCCTGCTGCGGGCCGATGATGATGCCGATCTCGCTGGTGTAGCGGCGCGTCATGCGCTCCAGCTCCTTCGTCGACAGCTTCTTCGGGTCGACGCGGATGCCGCCCTTGGCGCCGCCGTAGGGCAGGTTGACGGCGGCGTTTTTCACCGACATCCAGGCGGACAGCGCCATCACCTCCTCCAGCGTCACGTCCGGGTGGTAGCGCACCCCGCCCTTGCCCGGGCCGCGCGACATGTTGTGCTGCACGCGGTAGCCCTCGTAGTGGGCCACGGTGCCGTCGTCCAGCTCGATCGGCACGTCGACGATCAGCGCGCGCTTCGGGCGCTTGAGCGTCTCGACCCAGCGCGCCAGGTGGCCCAGGTACGGCGTGACGCGGTCGACCTGCATCAGGTAGGTGCCCCAGGGGCTGTCGGGGGTCGGGTGGACGAAGGAAAGCGGGTTGCTCATGTCGGGGTCTCCGATGAAGGTGAGGTGGCAGCGGCCCATCTCGTGAACCGGCCGCGGCGGCATGGGTGCGCACTCTATGCGGGGGGGCGCCGAATTTGTCACCGAGCGCCATGCATCTTTTGCATGAGGCCCGCCGCATCGGCTCATGGCACGCCGCGCCATGCCGTCCTACACTGGTTGCCATGCCGCAAACCATCCACTCCGCTCCCGTCGCCTTCATCGGCGGCGGCAACATGGCCTCGGCGTTGATCGGTGGCCTGATCCAGTCGGGCCATGCCCCTGGTTTCATCCGCGTGGTCGAGCCCTTCGAAGCCCAGGCCGAGAAGCTGCGCGCCCAGTTCGGCGTGGCGGTGGACCGCGCCGCGGGCCCGGCATTGGCCGACGCGGCGGTGGTCGTGTGGGCGGTCAAGCCGCAGTCCTTCGTCGAGGCCGCTCTGCCCTGCGCCCAGCACGTGCGCAATGCGCTGCAGCTGTCGGTCATGGCCGGCATCCGCACCACCGCCATCGCCGAGGCCACCGGCAGCCTGCGGGTGGTCCGGGTGATGCCCAACACGCCGGCGTTGATCGGCCGCGGCATGTCCGGCCTGTTCGCCAGCGAGGCCGTGTCGGACACCGAACGCATCTGGGTCGAGACCCTGCTGGGTTCCACCGGCGAGCTGCTCTGGCTGGAGCGCGAGGATCAGCTCGACGCCGTCACCGCGCTGTCGGGTTCGGGCCCGGCTTATGTCTTCTACTTCGTCGAGGCCATGATGAAGGCCGGCACGGCACTGGGCCTGTCGCCCGAGCAGGCGCGCCGGCTCGCGGTGGGCACCTTCGCCGGCAGCGCCGCGCTGGCCGCGCAGAGCAGCGAGCCGCCCGAGCAGCTGCGCCAGAACGTCACCTCCAAGGGCGGCACCACCCACGCGGCCATCACCACACTGGACGAGCGCGGCGTGATGGCGGCGTTCGTCGAGGCCCTGCACGCCGCAGCGCGCCGGGCCAAGGAACTGGGGGATGAGTTCGGCGCGGCTTGAGGGCGCTTTACCAATGGTCACCGATTCCCCCGATCGACCGCCCATGGGCATCCAGCCCCGGTGCTAACGTCTCGGTGGGTTGCATACCCACCGAGACGATCAAGGAGGATCCATGAACACTCGCATCCGCCAGGGCCTGGCCCTGAGCCTGGCCATGCTCGCCTGCGCCGAGGCGGCGGCCGAGAACCCCAAGCCCGGCCAGTGGGCGCAGCAGACCTCGATCTCGGCCGACGGCCAGCGCTGGAAGCCCTTCCCGCCGCGCAAGGACTGCCTGACCCCGGCCCAGGCCAGCCAGTCCATCGAGCAGACCCTCCAGGCCATGGTCTCGCAGGCCGTGCAGGCGGGATGCCGGCCGGTCGACCTGAAGGCCGGCGCGGGCCAGGCCAAGGGCCGATTCGAATGCCAGCAACCGGGCACGCCGGCCACCATCGATGTCGAGGGCAGCTACACCGGCGAGCGCTACGAAATGACCTTGGTGGGCACCAACCTGGCCGAC
Organism: Vitreoscilla sp.; assembly: GCA_018780145.1. Taxonomy (GTDB): domain Bacteria; phylum Pseudomonadota; class Gammaproteobacteria; order Burkholderiales; family Burkholderiaceae_C; genus Ideonella. Next base: position 16,697 of record JADMKA010000190.1, read on the forward strand.
CGCAACGGCAGTGGCACGGTCATCCCGAAGATGTACATGAAGCACGAAGGCCGGCACGCCGGCGCTTGCGCTGGGTGAGGCGGGTGTCTGCTGACCTTCGGACCACCTGACGTGCAGGTCACCGTAGGCGCTCCGTTTGCGCTGTCGCCCGACGCGCCTTGATGCATCAGGCGCCGTCCAGTGCCAGCACCACCCCGGCAAACACCGCAAAACCTACCCAATGGTTGAGGCGGAAGGCCTTGAAGCAACCTTCGCGCGAGCGGTCGCGGATTAGCGTGTAGTGCCACACGGCCTGCGCAGCGGCGGCAGCGATGCCGGCCCACAGCAGCGGCGGCACACCCAGGCGGGTGGTGACCAGGCCCCAGCTGAGCAGGTAGATTGCGTAGAAGGCCATCACGGCGGCCACGTCGAAGCGGCCCAGCGTGATGGCCGAGGTCTGGATGCCGATGCGCAGGTCGTCGTCGCGGTCGACCATGGCGTACTCGGTGTCGTAGGCCAGCACCCAGAACAGGTTGCCGAGCAACAAGCCCCAGGCCGCCCAGGGCACCGACGCGGCCACGGCGGCCAGGCCGTCGTCGCGCCCGCCCAGCGCCGCGGCAAAGGCCATCGGGATGCCGAAGCTGAACGCCACGCCCAGCACCGCCTGCGGCATCGAGACGAAGCGCTTGGCATAGGGGTAGACGATGGCCACCGCGAGTGCGGCGACCGACAGCAGGATGGTCGGCGGGTTGGTGGTCAGCACCAGGCCGAAGGCCGCCAGTGCCAGCACCGCGCCCAGCGCCAGGGCCTCCTTCACCGGCAACGCGCCGCTGGTCACCGGCCGGTTGGCGGTGCGTTTCACATGTTTGTCGAACTCCCGGTCGGCCACGTCGTTGACGCAGCAGCCGGCGCTGCGCATCAGGATGGTGCCGAGCACGAAGACGACGAGCAGGTGCCAGCCTGGGAAGCCGTCCGCGGCGATCCACAGCGCCGACAGCGACGGCCACAGCAGCAGCAGCCAGCCGGCCGGGCGGTTCCAGCGGATCAGATCGAGGTAGAGCGCGATGCGGGAGCGGGAGGGCATGGTGCGGAATTGTCGCCCCTGCACGCGACACGCCGGCGCGGTACGTCAGCCGTCGAGCCCGGCCGACTGCGCCACGTACTCCGCGGCACGTTGCCGCACTGCGTCGTCGATCATCCGTGCCGGCCGGGCCCGCACAACCCGGGTGCGCCGGGCCGGCGGCTCGGCGGCCGCCGGTGCCGCCTCCATGCCGTCGGGTGACGAACCGGAAAGCAGGCCGAACTCCGCCGGCACCCGCCAGCCCGCTGGCAGCCCCGGGCCGAGCGCCGGCCGGGGCAGCAGCATTGCTGCCAGCATCAACGCGCCCAAGGCCAGCAGGCCGTGCCGGCGGCTCCACGGGCGCACCGCCGAACCGGGTGGCGTGCCCGGGCCGCGGGCAGCGGCGAGCGGTTGCCCGCCGACCACGGCCAGTGGCACGGCCAGCAGCAGCGGCAGCAGCCATGGCAGCGCGCGCCAGTCGAGCAGGGCCCGCCCGCGCGACAGCAGCAGCGTGGCCACCAGCGCCGGCAGCGCCAGGCTGCCCACCGCGGCGAAGGCGTCGCGCCAGGCCAGCGCCGTGGCTTCGCGCGCTGGTGATTTCCATTCCAGCTGCCAGCCGGTCAGCGCGGCCAGCACGAAGCTCGTGTGGGCCAGCATGCGCACGGGGGCTTGCAGGGCAGACAGGCCCAGCTCGAGCGCGGCATCGCGCCACAGCCCAGCGGCTCCCCCGGGCCCGCGGGCCGCGCCGTTGGCCAGGGCCACCGCCACGCCCAGCACGCGCGGCAGGATCAGCAGGCCGAGCGTGAGCCCCCACAGGTTCGCGTGCGAGCCGGGCAGGCCGAGGCTGCCGAGTGCCACGAAGACCAGCCAGACGGGCGCCACCAGGTAGGACAGGGCGCCCACCGCCAGCATCGCGCGGTGGGCCGGGGCGAGCCCCGGCTCGGCGATCAGGCGCGCATTCTGCAGATTGCCCTGGCACCAGCGGCGGTCCCGCCGGAGCTCCTCGATCAGGTTGGGCGGATGCTGCTCCCAGCTGCCCCCCAGCGCAGGGGCCAGCCACACCTCGTAGCCGGCGCGCCGCATCAGGGCGGCCTCGACGAAATCGTGCGAAAGGATGTCGCCCGCCAGGCCGCCCCGCCCGGGCAGCGGGCCCAGCCCGCAGTGGCGCATGAAGGGCTCCAGGCGCAGGATGGCGTTGTGCCCCCAGTAGTGCGATTCGCCGAGCTGCCAGTACGCCATGCCCAGGGCAAAGAGCCGCCCGGTCACGCGGCCGGCAAACTGCTGCATCCGGGCGTGCAGGGTGTCGCCGCCGGCCGATTGCGGCAGCGTCTGGATGATGCCGGCCCGCGGATGCGCCTCCATCAGCCGGACCAGCGCCAGCAAGGTGTCACCCTGCATCGTGCTGTCGGCGTCGAGGACGACCATGTAGCGGTAGTCGCGACCCCAGCGCCGGCAGAAATCCGCCACGTTGCCGGCCTTGCGCCGGGTCCGCCGCCGCCGCCAGCGGTAGAACACACGGTGCGGCGCGTCCGGGTCGGCGTCGCCCAGCTGCTCGCGCAAGGCCTGCCAGGCCCGCATCTCCGCCGCCCGCAGCGCCGGATCGGCGGTGTCCGACAGCACGTAGACGTCGAACAGGCGCGACGCGCCCGTGGCCGCCAGCGAGGCGCAGGTGGCGCCCAGGCCGGCGAACACGGTGGCCACGTCTTCGTTGCAGATCGGCATCACCAGGGCGGTGCGCGCGCCGGCATGGATGGGTGCGTGCAGGTCGGGCAGGCGCAACGCATGGGGGTCGCCGCGCCAGGCCACCCAGGCGCCCATCAAGGCCGTGGCCAGGCCCGTGCCCAACCAGGCGAACAGCAGCGTGCTGATCAGCGTCTGCAGCCACCAGGCGGGTGCCTGGTCATCGGGGGCGCCGCCCCATTGCAGGGCCAGCGAGGCCGCGCCCACGCCGAGCGCCAGGCCGATGAGCACCTGGCGCCGCGCCTGGGCGGCGCGCAGCCAGGGGCCGGCCTGGCTGGCCGCCTGCGAAGGGAACCGGCAGCCTGGCCACAGGGCGAACAGCAGGCCTCGGCGCAGCCCCAACCAGGGCTGCTGGCGCATGCTGCCGCGGTGGACGGGTGGCGCCATGGGCGCCGTCGGGGGGATCCGGGGTGGGTTGATCGACATCGCGCTACTCTGGGGCCAGGGCGTAGGACCAGGTCTCGGACAACACCCGCCCGTCTTGTCGGAGAAAGGCTCGTAACTCCACGGGCCGGGCCGGGTCGACCCGCTCGAACTCGAGCGTCACGCGCCACCCGCCTGCGGCGGTGTTCGGGTAGGCATGGCTGCGCAGCTTGCGCAGGTTCGTGTCGCCGGTGACGACGGCCTCCACCGCGCCGCCCGCCTCCAGCCCCGGGCCGGCGAAGTCGAGGTGGAACTGTTCGAGCCCTGGCGCGATGCGGGCCTCGCGGTAGCCGAAGCCGCGCCGGGTCTGCACCACGCGAGCCGCCGGCGGTCCGATCGTTTCATCGCCAGTCCAATGCAACCGCCATGCCAGCTCCAGCGGCTGGCCGGGTGCCGGCAGGCGATCAGGCACCCAGTAGCTCACGACGTTGTCGTGGGTCTCGTCCGGGGTGTGGAACTGCAACAGCTCGACGCGGCCGCTGCCCCAGTCGCCCACCGGTTCCACCCACACGCCGGGCCGGCGCTCGTAGTGCGCCTCCAGATCCTCGTAGCTGGCGAAGCGCCGGTCGCGCTGCATCAGGCCGAAGCCGCGCGGCGAGCGCAGCGCGAACGAGGTGGTGAACACGCCGCGCGGGTTGACCAGCGGGCGCCACAGCCACTCGCCCTCGGCGGTGGCAATCTGCAGGCCGTCGGAGTCGTGCACCTCGGGCCGGTAGTCGCTGGGCGGTGGCTGGTTCTCGCCGCCCAGGAACATGCTGGTCAGCGGCGCGATGCCGAGTGTCGCCACCGGGCCGCGCAGATACAGCCTCGCCTGCACCTCGACCACCGTGCTGGGCCCCGGGCGGACGACGAAGCGGTAGGCGCCGGCCACGCGAGGCCCGTCGAGCAACGCGCACACCACCATCTGGCGCGCCCCGGGTGCGGGCCGCTCGAACCAGAAGCTGGTGAAGGCCGGGAACTCCTCGCGGGCGGCGCCGGTGCTGTCCACCGCCAGGCCGCGCGCCGACACGCCATAGCGTTGGCCGGCGCCCAGTGCACGGAAGTAGCTGGCGCCGAGGAAGGCGATCAGCTCGTCCTTGTAGGCCGTGCCGTGGAGCGGGAAGTGGGCGCGCCAGCCGGCCGCCCCGGGCACGGCGCGGGCCGTGGTGCCCTCACCGGCGGTGTAGGCGTCGGCTGGCACGACGACCGGCCGCGTGCCGCTTTCGCTCACTTCGAACAGGCGCAACGGTTGCGCAAAACCGCGCCCGAGCGGAAAGAACTGCAGCTCGAACGGGCTGTTGTCGCCCCGCCAGAGCGACTGTTCGGGCCGGTAGCGGAGCTTGCGGTAGTCGTCGTAGCTCCAGGTGGCGAGGCGTTCGTCCGCCGGCGCAGGTGCGCGGTAGGCGCTGCGCGCCAGGGCCTGCGCTTCGCGCGCCACGTCGTCGAAAGTGTCTGCCTGGGCCGCGGTGCCCCACCCTGCCAGGAAGGCAAGGCCGAGCAGCCCACGGGGCAGCACCATGGCACCCAGCCTGAGCATCAGCGTCATCCCGAATCTCGGTCAAACGCCGACTCTATGCGCGATGCCGCCGCAGCGGGCGCACCGCTGACATCCCCTTGCACCTGAAGCGTTCGGGAAACGCGGCGTGTCCGGCCTCCCCGGGGAAGGGGGTCAACCTTCGAGGCGCTTCTGGAACACCAGCCCCGCGTGCTCGCGCAGCGCGTGGAACCGGATCTTCGGCCAGTTGGCCTCGATGGCGCGCAGCTCGGCCGCGTACTCCAGCAGCAGCGTGGGCGCGTCCACCGCGTCGTGGGCGATGCGGTGGCTGTTGCCGTCGATGAAGCGCTTCAACTCCGCATCTCCGCCGTCCGCCGCATCGCAGGTGACCCAGCGCGCCACGTTGTAGCGGGCCGGCATCACGCGGGCCTTCACGCCGTACTCGTGCTCCAGGCGATGCGCCACCACCTCGAACTGCAGCTGGCCCACCGCGCCCAGCAGCAGCACCGTGCCCATCAGCGGGCGGAAGACCTGGATCGCGCCTTCCTCGCCGAGCTGGGTGAGGCCGGCCTTGAGCTGCTTGGTCTTCAACGGGTCGGCCACCTCGACCGAGCGGAACAGCTCGGGGGCGAAGAACGGCAGGCCGGTGAACTGCAGCGCCTCGCCTTCGGTGAGGGTGTCGCCGAGCTGCAGCACGCCGTGGTTGGGGATGCCGATGATGTCGCCGGCGAAGGCCTCGTCGAGCAGCTCGCGCTTCTGGCTGAGAAAGCTGACCACCGTGTTGGGCCGAAGCTCCTTGCCGGAGCGCACCACCTTCAGCCGCATGCCGCGCTGGAAGTGGCCGGAGGCCACGCGCACGAAGGCGATGCGGTCGCGGTGCGCCGGATCCATGTTGGCCTGGATCTTGAAGACCACGCCGGTGAACTTGGGCTCCTCGGGGTGGATCACGCGCTGGATCGCCTGCCGCTCGCCGGGCGGCGGGGCCAGGTCGACCAGGGCATCCAGCACCTCGCGCACACCGAAGTTGTTGACCGCCGAGCCGAAGAACATCGGCGTCTGGTGGCCGGCGAGGAAGTCGGCCAGATCAAACGCCGGTGCCGCCTCGCGGACCAGCTCGATCTCGCCCTGCGCCTGCTCGTACTGCATGCCGAAGCGCGCGGCATAGGCCGGGTTGTCCAGGCCGGGCAGGATCTCGTCGTCCGCGCCGACACGGTCCTCGCCGGGGCTGAAGACGCGCATCTGCTCTTCGCGCAAGTCCATCACGCCGTGGAAGTGCTTGCCCATGCCCACCGGCCAGGTGAAGGGCACCACGGTCATGCCGAGCTCGCGCTCGATCTCGTCCATCAGCGCGAGCGGGTCCTGCACCTCGCGGTCCATCTTGTTGACGAAGGTGAGGATGGGCGTGTTGCGCGCCCGGCAGACCTGCAGCAGCCGGCGGGTCTGCGGCTCGACGCCGTTGGCCGCGTCGATCACCATCAGCGCGGCGTCCACCGCGGTCAGCACGCGGTAGGTGTCTTCGGAGAAATCCTGGTGGCCGGGGGTGTCCAGCAGGTTGATGGTGCAGCCGCGGTACTCCATCTGCATCACCGAGCTGGCCACCGAGATGCCGCGCTGCTTCTCGATCTCCATCCAGTCCGAGGTGGCGTGGCGGCTGGCCTTGCGGGCCTTCACCGAGCCGGCGATCTGGATCGCGCCGGAGAACAGCAGCAGCTTCTCGGTGAGCGTGGTCTTGCCCGCGTCCGGGTGGGAAATGATGGCGAAGGTGCGGCGCTGGCGCACCTGCGAAGCGAGGTCGGCGGACATGGGCGTGACAAGGGAAACCGGCCGGGCCGGCCAAGGGGCGATTATCCGCGCCGCCGCCAACCGGCCCGGGTAAGCTCGCGCCACCATGCCCGAGCTGCCTGACATCACTGTGTACGTCGAGAGCCTGGCAGCCAAGGTGGTGGGCAGCCCGCTGCAGCGTTTGCGCCTGCTCAACCCCTTCCTGCTGCGCACGGCGGTGCCCCCCATTGCCAGCGTGGAGGGGCGCACAGTGACCGGCATCGAGCGTCTGGGCAAGCGCATCGTCATGGCGTTCGAAGGCGATCTGTTCCTGGTGATCCACCTGATGATCGCCGGCCGCCTGCGCTGGTTGGCCACGGGTTCCAAGCCGCCCGCACGCGGCGCGCTGGCGGTGTTGGAGTTCGCGGGCGGCGCCTTGCTGCTCACCGAGGCTGGCACGCAGCGCCGCGCCTCCCTGCACCTGGTGTCGGGCCGCGAGGGCTTGGCCGCGCTGGATCCGGGCGGCCTGGAGCCGCTGCAATGCACCGAGGGCGAGTTCGCCGCGCGCCTGCAGGCCGAGAGGCACACGCTGAAGCGCGCGCTGACCGATCCGCACCGCTTCAGCGGCATCGGCAACGCCTACTCCGACGAGATCCTGCACCGCGCCAGGTTGTCGCCGGTCACCCTGAGCACCTCCTTGGCACCCGACGAGGTGAGCCGCTTGTTCGCCGCCACGCGGGCCGTGTTCGACGAGTTCACCAGCCGCCTGCGGCACGAAGCGTCCCAGGCTGGCGGCTGGCCCAAGGAGGTCACCGCCTTCCGGCCCGATTTCGCGGTGCATGGCCGATTTGGCCAACCCTGCCCGGTGTGTGCCGCGCCGGTGCAGCGCATCGTCTACGCCAGCAACGAGACCAACTACTGCGCCCGTTGCCAGACCGGCGGCCGGCTGCTGGCCGACCGCGCGCTGTCGCGCCTGCTGAAAGCCAGTTGGCCACGGGAGCTGGACGATTGACACCCTTCCTTACCGCCGCTTCACGCACGCGCTACAACCCGCGGACAGCATGAGGTGTCACACAGGGGCACACACCATGTTCGACTCTCTCACCCCGCGCCGCGACGATGGCGCCGAATCCGAGGCCCTGGTTCCGCTGTATGTCTCAGGCGTCTACCGCGAGGCGCCGCCCACGTTGCGCGCCCAGCTCATCGAGTGCCTGATGCGCCCGATGGGCGCGCTGGGCCTGGTGGCGGTGGCTGGTGGCGCGTTCGCCGCGCTGCGCCAGCGCCATGGCTGGCAGACCGTGCAGGTCACGCTGGACGACGCTGCGCGCATCACCGCCGACCAGGTGATGGAGCTGTCGCTGTACCTGCAGCAGGCCACGCCGGAGGTGTTTCGCCAGGTGGCCGACCTGGTGGCCGACCAGCCGCTGGCGGTCGGCGGCTTGAGCGCGGTGCTGCTGCTGCAGCTGCTTCGGCGCCCGCAGCGGCGCTAGCCGGCGCGTCACTCTTCGAGCAGGCTGCGCAGCATCCAGGCCGTCTGCTCATGCACCGTCAGGCGCTGCGTGAGCAGGTCGGCGGTGGGCTCGTCGCCGGCCTGGTCGGCCAGGGGGAAGATGCCGCGCGCGGTGCGTGCCACCGCCTCGTGGCCGTCGACCAGGATGCGCACCATCTCCAGCGCCTTGGGTGGCGTGGCCGGCGCGTCCTTGAGCGAACTGAGCGCGGCGAACTGCGCATAGCTGCCCGGGGCGGCGTGGCCCAGGGAGCGGATGCGCTCGGCGATCGGATCGACCGCATTCCACAGCTCGGTGTACTGGCCCATGAACATCACGTGCAGCGTGTTGAACATCG
>JADMKA010000197.1 GCA_018780145.1 Vitreoscilla sp.
GAAAATCGCCGATCCCCGCCGATGGACCCTGCATGCGCCCGTTGCACCGCCTCACGCTCACTCTGGCCGCCGTCGTGGCCGGTTGTGCCACCCCACCGTCTCCCCCGCCGGACGCCAGCGACTGGCAGCCCCTCGCGCTGCCGGGCAAGGCCGCCACGCGCTACGAGTGGGCAGAAAAGGAGGGGCGGCCGGCGGTGATGGCATCGTCGGACGGGTCGGCCAGCATCTGGCGCAAGCGGCTCGCCCCCGCCACCCGGCCCGCGGGCGAGGTGAGCTTCTCGTGGTGGGTGCAGGATCTGGTGCCGGCCGCCGATGTATCGGCGGCGGATCAGGCGGATGCGCCGGCGCGGGTGATGTTCGGCTTCGGGGGCGACGTGGGTTCGCTGCCGATGCGCACCCGCATGATGTTCGAGCTGGCGCAGGCCCTGACCGGCGAGCAGCCGCCCTATGCCACGCTGGTCTATGTGTGGGACGCCCGGCTGCCGGTGGGCTCGGTGGTCACCAACCCGCGCAGCGACCGCATCCGCAAGATCGTGGTCGACTCGGGGCCGGGCCAACTGCGCCGCTGGCGTGAGCACCGGCGCAATCTGGTGGCGGACTACCGCCTGGCCTTCGGCGAGGAGCCCGGGCCGCTGCAGTCCATCGCGCTGATGACCGACAGCGACAACACCCGCTCGCGCGCCCGAACCTGGTACGGGCCGGTCGAACTCCACTGAATCCCCTGGCGGGCCCTCAAGGGTAGTAGCGCGCCTTCATGCGTTGGCAGTAGGCCTCCAGCGTGGGCCGCCTGAGGGCGTGCTGCTGGATCGGCGAGGCGATGGGCGCCCACAGCAGGTTGGCCAAAAACGCGTAGGCCGTGGCGTCCAGCGAGCTGGGAGCCTCACCGAGCATGTAGGGCTTGTCAGCCAGGAAGTCGGCGACGGCGGTCAGATCCCGGCAGGCGATGGCGTGGATCTCGGCGGCCGCGTGCCGGCCCATGCCGTGGCCGCGCAGCTCGGCCCGCAGGCCGCGCCGCGCCAGCGCCGGCACGACCCAGCGCAGCGGCGCCGGCATCGCGGCGAAGAACGCCGGGCGCGTCTGGGCCCAGCCGGCGTCGTCGATCCAGCGGGTGTAGACCACCGCCCAGTAGAGGTTCTCTTCGAACAGGCGCTGGAACGCGGTGGCCACCGCACGCTCAGGTTCGGAGAGGCCGCCGTCCAGCGGGTCGCCATGGCGGGCCTTCAGGTGGTCGATGATGAAGCTGGAGTCGGCCACCCGTGTGCCGCCGTCGTCGATGTAGGGCAACTTCTTCTTCGGGGCCTTGAAGACGTCGCCGCTGTTGACCAGCTGGTGCGGCAGCCCGGCCATGCGCAGGTAGGTCTCCACCTTCATGCAGAACGGGCTCGCATTGGGCAGGCCGAAGGCCGGGGCGAACTGGTGGAGCTTGATCACGTGGGGTCCTGGCGTTGACGATGGGGCGCCAGCATCGGTGGCCCCCGGCCGTTCGTCAACCCACCCGGCTCAACCGGTGAAGAAATCCCCGGCATCGATGTTGGCCGCCTTGGTGCCCAACAGCCTGATCTCCATGTCCACCGTGCCGTCGCCGTCGAGGTCGATCTGCACCACGGCGTCGTTGGCGGTGAGGCCGCTGCCGTAGCTGCTGCCGCTGATGGCACGCACCTCGGTGCTGCCGCTGGAGGTGAACGCGCTGCTGCCCAGGAATCCCAGGCTGCCTTGCACCAGGCCCAGCAGGTGCAACTGGTCCACCGCGGTGCTGGCGGTGCCGGCGTTGAAGCCGGTGATGGCATCGGCCGAGGTGCCGGTGCCGGAGTCGCTGGCGGTGTCGTAGAGCAGCTTGTCGATGCCGGTGCTGGCAGTGAGGGTGTCTGCGCCGCCGTTGCCCTGGACGCTGGCGCCGCCGCTGCGCAGCACGATGGTGTCGACCCCGCTGCTGCCCACCAGGCTCTCCACGCCGGAGATCGAGGCCCGGCCGGCGGCCAGCAAGGTGATGGTGTCGGTGCCGCCCGCCGCGCCGTTGATGGTCTCCACGCCCGAGACAGCCAGGCTGCCGGTGGCCAGCAGGGTGACGGTGTCGCTGGCGCCGGTGCTCCCGAGAACCGTCTCGATCGCCGAGACCTTCACGGCCCCTGCTGCGCGCAGCGTGAGCACGTCGGTGCCGCCGGTGCCGATGACGCTCTCGACGGCAGCGGACGACAGGCTGCCGCTGCTCAGCATGGTCACCGCGTCGGCCGTGCTGGCCGAGCCGGTGACCGACTCGACGCTGCTGATGCGCAGCATGCCACCGGCCAGCTTGACCACGCTGTCGGTGCCGGTGGTGCCGAGCACGGTCTCCACCGCCTGCACGCTGAGCTTGCCGGCGGCCAACATCGTGACGACATCGGTGGTGCCGGCGCTGCCGACCACGCTGTCGACGCCGCTGATGCTGATGGCGCCGCCCACCTGCAAGGTGATGCCGTCGGTGGTGGCGGTGGTGCCGAGCACGGTTTCGATGGCGCCCACGCGCACTTTGGTGGCGCCCATCAGCTGCAGCACGTCCGTGGTGCCGGTGGTGCCGAGCACGGTCTCCACGCCGCTGGTGCTGAGCGCGCTGGAAAGCATGGTCACCGCGTCGGTGGTGCCGGTGCTGCCGAGCACCGTTTCCACCGCGCTCACCTTCAGGCTGCTGGTGGCCAAGAGGGTGACCACATCGGTGCCGGTGGTGCCGATCACGGTGTCGATGCGGTTGACCGCCAGCGCACCGGCCGCGAGCAGGGTGACGCTGTCGGTCAGCAGGGTGCTGCCGATGGCGCTTTCCACGGCACTGAGCTTGACGCTGCCGCCGCCGCGCAGCGTGACGCTGTCGGTGCCGGTGCTGCCCACGACGCTGTCCACCGCGCTGATGCTGAGGCTGCCGCTGGCGGCCAGGGTGACCAGGTCGGTGGTCAGGGTGCTGCCGTTGACAGATTCCACGGCGGACACACTGACTCCGCCGGCGTAGCTGCCGCGCAGGTTGACCACGTCCGTGGTGGCGGCACTGCCGACGACACTCTCGACGCCGGAGACCGAGACGTTGCCGGCCGCCAGCAGGCGGACCACGTCGGTGCTGCCGGCCGCGCCGTTGACGCTCTCCACGGCCGACACGGCGAGCGTGGCGGACGCGAGCAGCGTGACGGCGTCCACACCGGTGCTGCCGATCACGCTCTCGAAGGCGCTGACGCTCACGCTGCCAGCCGCCAGCAGGGCCAGGGTGTCGGCCGCGCCGGTCGTGCCGAGGGCACTGTCCACCGCCGAGACGGCCAACCGGCCGGCACTGAGCAGGGTGACGGTCTCGATGGCCGTGGTGCCGGTGACGGTCTCGACGCCACTCACCTGCACCGAGCCCGCGGCCAGCAGGCGCACGACGTCGGTGGTGGCGGTGGAGCCGACGACGGATTCGATGGCCGACACGGCGGTGGCGCCGGTGTCCGCCTGCAACGTCAGGGTGTCGGTGCCGGTGCTGCCGATCACGCTGCCGACCGCGCGGGTGGTCAGCGCGCCGGTCTGGTTCATGGTGACGATGTCGGCCGCAGCGCTGCTGCCCAGCACCGTCTCGATGCCGGTCACGGCGGTGCTGCCGGCGGCCAGCAGGGTGAGCACGTCGCTGGCGCCGGTGGTGCCGGTGAGGCTCTCCACGCCGCTGAGTGCGATGGCGCCACCGGCCAGCAGGGTGACGCTGTCGGTGCTCAGGGTGCTGCCGATCACCGTGTCCACGTCCGACACGCTGAGTGCGCCGGTGGCGGCCAGGGTGACCACCTCCACGCTGGCCGATTGGCCGAGCACGGTCTCGACGCCGCTGACGCGCAGGCTGCCGGCCGCCAGCAGCCGTGCCACGTCGGTGCCGGTGCTGCCGACCAGGCTGTCGATGGCACTCAGGTTCACCGTGCCTTCGGCGAGCAGGGTGACCACGTCGCTGGCCGCGGTGGTGCCGAGCACGCTGGACACGTCGCTGACCTTGACCGAACCCGTGGCGAGCAGGCGCACCACATCCGCGGTGTCGCGGGTGCCCAGCACGGTGTCGATGGCCGAGACCGCCAGGTTGCCGGTGGCCAGCAGCGTGATGGCATCGGTGCTGGCGGTGCTGCCGATCGCGGTCTCCACCGCCGAGATGGACAAGTTGCCGGCGGCGGCCAGGGTGACCACGTCGGTGGTGGCGGCCGAGCCGATCAGTGTCTCGAGCGCGGAGACCTTCAGGCTGCCGGCGGCCAGCAGGGTGACCTGGTCGTCGGTGCCGGTGGAGCCGACTACCGATTCGACCGCCGAGATCGCCACCGCGTCGCCGCTGCGCAGACGCAGCGTGTCGATGCCGGCACTGCCGGTGACGGTCTCGATGCTGCTGACGGAGACCGAGCCGGCGGCGAGCAGGGTCAGCACATCGGTGCTGGCGTCCTCGCCGGTGACGCTTTCGACACCCGAGACGGCCAGCGTGCCGCCGCCGGCCAGCACCACGGCGTCGGTGGTGGCGGTGCTGCCGAGCACGCTGTCCACATCGCTCACCGTGACGGTGCCGGCGGCCAGCAGGCGCAGCACCTCGGTGCCGGTGGAGCCCAGCACCGTGTCCACCGTCTGCACGGCCAGCGTGCCGCCGATGAAGCTGACGGCTTCGGCAGCGGTGGTGCCGAGCACGCTCTCCACGTCGGTGACGGCCAGGCTCGCGCTGCGCAGCGTCACCACGTCGGTGCTGGTGGAGCCGGCGACCGATTCCACATCCACCACGGTGATCGTCGAGGCGACGAGCAGGGTGACCTGGTCGGTGTCGCCGCTGGCGCCCACCACGCTCTCGATGGCCGAGACCTCGAGCGTGGCCGACTCCAGCAACTGGACGGTGTTGACGGCGCTGCTGCCGCCGAGCACGCGCTCGACGCCGCTGACGTGGAACGTGCCGCCCGAGAGCAGCGTCAGCGTCTCGCCGGTGGCGGTGGTGCCGATCACGCTGTCCACCGCGCTGACGGTGAGTGATTCGCCTTCGTCACCGAGTTGCACCACCTCGGCCAGGGTCGCGCTGCCGGTGACGCTTTCGATGTCGATCACCGTCACCGTGCCCGCAGCCAACAGGGTGAGGGCGTCGGTGCTGCCGGTGGTGCCGGTCACCGTGTCGACGGCCGACACGGCCAGCGTGCCGCCGGCCAGCATCTGCACGCTGTCCTCGACACCGGCCTGGCCGATGACGGTGTTGATGTCGGACACTGCCAGCACGCTGCCCGAGTTCAGCGTGACCACCTCGGCGAGGGTGGTGGAGCCGATCACGGTTTCCACGTCGCTGAGCTTCAGCGAGCCGGCCGCCAGCATGGTGACGACGTCGTCGTCGCCGCTGCCCACCACCGATTCGACGGCCGACACCTCCAGCGTGCCGTCGGCCAGCATCTGCACCACGTCCGCGGTGGAGGCGCTGCCGACCACGCGCTCGATGTCGGTGATGGCCACGGTGCCACCGGCCAGCATCTTCACGGTGTCGGTGCCGTCGGTGCCGATCACGCTGTCCACCTTGCTGATGGCCAGCGTGCCGGTGCTCAACATCGTGGCGGTGTCGGTGCCGGTGGTGCCGACCAGGGTCTCGACATCGGACAGGCTGATCTCGCTGGCGGCCAGCAGGCTCACGCTGTCGGTGGTGGCGCTGCTGCCGACCACGCTCTCGAAGCCCGAGACGGCCACGCTGCCGGCGGCCAGCAGGGTCAAGGCATCGTCGGCGTCGCTGCTGCCGATGGCGGTTTCCACCGCGCTGATGGCCAGCGCGCCGCCGATGGCGAGGGTCACGGCGTCGGCCGCGGTGGAGCCGAGCACCGTCTCCACGCCGCCGACCTCGATGCTGCCGCCCGCCAGCAGGCGGACCACGTCGGTGCCGTCGCTGCCGGTGAGGCTGTCCACGGCGGACACGGCCAGCGTGCCCTCGGCCAGCAGGGTCACCGCATCGGTGCTGGCGGTGGTGCCGATCAGGCTCTCGATGGCGCTGATCTCCAGGCTGCCGGTGCCGGTCATGCGCAGGATGTCGGTACCGGTGGAGCCGGTCACAGTTTCGAAGCGGTTCACGCGCACGGTGCCGGCGGACAGCAGGGTCAGCGAATCGCCGTCGTCCGAGGTGCCGATGGCGGTGTCCACCAGGTCCACCACCAACCCGCCGCTGGACAGCAGCGTGACCGCATCGCTGGTGCCGGTGCCGCCCAGCACGGTGTCGATGTCGGACACGCTGATCGGCACGCTGCCGGAGAGCAGGGTGATGATCTCGGTGTCTTCCCCGCTGCCGATCACCGTCTCGACGGCGGAGACGGCCAGCGTCTCGCCATCCTCCAGTGCCACCACGTTGACGCTGGCGCTGCCGATCACGCTCTCGATGCCCGACACGGCCACGGTGCCGGTGCCGAGCAGACGCAGCGTGTCGGTGGTCTCGCTGGTGCCGACCACGCTGGCCACGCTGCCGACGGTGAGGGCGTCCGCAGCCAGCAGGGTGACGACATCGCCTTCGCCGCCGCTGCCGATGACCGTTTCCACGCCGTCCACGGCCAGCGCGCCGGTCTCGAGCAGGGTGACCACGTCGGTCCCGGCGCTGCCGAGCACGGTCTCGATGCCGCTGACCATCATGCTGCCGGCGGCGAGCATCGTGGCGATGTCGGTGTCCACGGCGCCGATCAGGGTGTCCACGCCGCTGACCGCCACGTTGCCGGACTCGGCCAGGGTGATCACGTCGGCGGTGCCGACGTAGCCGATGACGGTTTCGATCCCCTGCACGGTCACGCTGCCGGTGGCATGCAGTTGCAGCACGTCCGCGCTGCCGCTGGTGCCGACAACGCTGCCCACGTTGAGGATGTGCAGGGTGGTGTCTTCGCTGAGCTGGGTGACCACGTCGTCGGCTTCGCCGGTGCCGGCCACGGTCTCCACGTCGCTGATGCTGAGCGCGCCGGTGGTCAGCAGGCGCACCGCGTCGGCCCCGGTGGTGCCGATCACGGTGGCCACGCTGCTGGCGGCCAGGGTGCCGGTGGTCAGCAGGGTGACCACGTCCTCCGCCTCGCCGGTGCCGATCAGTGTCTCCACGTGGCTGAGGGCGATGGCGCCGGTGGCCAGCAGGGTGACGCTGTCGGTGGTGGCGCTGCTGCCGACCACGGTCTCGACACCCGAGACGCCGATGCTGCCGGCGGCCAGCAGGTGCACCTCGTCGGCCGTGCCTTCGGAGCCGACCACGGTGTCCACCGCCGAGACGCTGACGATGCCTTCGGCGGCCAGTGTGATGCTGTCCTCGGTGCCGGTGGTGCCGAGCACGCTCTCGAAATCGGAGACGGTGACGCTGCTGGCGCTGCCCAGCAGCTGCAGCACGTCCGCCGTGCCGGTGCTGCCGGTGGCGCTGGCCACATCCTGCACCGAGAGGCTGCCTTCGCCGGCGAGGCTGACGATGGCCGAAAATTCGGTGGATCCGATGACCGTCTCGATGCCGCTGACGGCCACGGCGGTGGCGTCCAGCAGCGTCAGCACGTCGGTCCCGGTGCTGCCCTGCACGAGCTCGATGCCCGAGACGGCCAGCGATCCCGCCGCCAGCAGGCGGATCTCGTCGGCCGTGCCGTCGGAGCCGATCACGCTCTCGATTGCCGAGACATCGACCGTGCCTTCGGCGAGCAGGCTCAGCACATCGGTGCCGGTGCTGCCGAGCACGGTGTCGACGCTGCTCACCGCCAGGGCGCCGGCGTCGAGCAGCTGCACGGCGTCCGCGGTGCCGCCGGCACCGATCACCGTCTCGACGGCGCTGACTGCCAGCGTGCTGTCCTGCTGGAGCTGGGTGACCGCGTCCTCGGCGCCGGCCGAGCCGATCACGCTGGCCACGCCGGAGACCGTGATGGCGCCGCCGCTGACGAGGCTGACGGTGTCGCCGCTGCCGGTGCCGATGACGGTCTCGACCGCATCGACGGCCAGGCTGCCCGCAGTGTCCAGCGTCACCGTGTCGGCGGTGTCGCCCGAGCCGATGACGGTCTCCACGCCGCTGACATGCAGCGCGGTGGCGTCGAGCAGGGTCACCACGTCGCCGGCCAGGGCGCTGCCCACCACGCTCTCGATGCCGCTGACGGACAGCGCGCTGGCCTGCAACAAGGTGAGCATGTCGGTACCGCCGGCCTGGCCGATCACCGTCTCGACGGCGCTCAGTTGCACGGCGGCGTCGGTGTCGAGCAGGGTGACGGTGTCGTCCGCCGCAGCAGAGCCGACCACGGTGGCGAAGGCCGACACGGCGATCGCCGTGCCGGTGAGCAGGGTCAGCACATCGCTGCCGCCGCCGGTGCCGAGGGCGGTCTCGACATCGCTCACCGCCACGCTGCCGGCCGCCAGCAGGCTGACGGTGTCGGTGCCGGTGCTGCCGATCACGCTCTCGATGGCCGAGACGGCCACGGTGCCATCGGCCAGCAGGGTCAGGGTCTGGGTGCCGGTGCTGCCGAGCACGGTCTCGACAGCGCTCACCGCCAGGTTGGCGCTGGCGAGCTCGAGCGTGTCGCTGCCGTCGGAGCCGAGCACGGTGTCGATCTCCGACACCGTGATGGCGCCACTGCTGGCCACGGCCAGCGTGATGATCTCCACCGCGGTGCTGGCGCCGATCAGGGTCTCGACGGTGTTGGCATCGCCCGACACGGTGAGGCTGCCGCCACCGACCAGCGTGACCACGTCGACCCCGGTGCTGCCGGTGAGGCTTTCGACCGCGGAGACGGTGATGCTGCCGGCCTCGAGCAGGGTGAGCTCGTCATTGGTGTCGGTGCTGCCCAGCACCGTCTCGATGCCGGAGACGGCCAGCACGCCGCCGGCCAGCATGCCCACCACGTCGACCCCGGCCGAGCCGATCAGCGACTCGACCGCGCTGACGAAGACGGTGCCGCTGTTCGCCGCCTGCAGCGTGACGGTGTCGGTGCCGGTGGAGCCGAGCACGGTCTCGATCTCGCTGATGGCGATCTCGCCGCCGGCGCCGAGCAGCGTCAGCACGTCCGTCGTGGCGGAGGTGCCGGCAATGCTGTCGACGCCACCATCGGTGACGACGCCGTTCAGGTCGACCGAGTCGATCATGGGGCTCCAAGGGGGCAGGGTGTGACCTTCGTCACGCACGGGTTCACTCGCCCCGCTTTCAGGGCGTCATCGGGTTTTCGGCCGATGCGGGCTGGGCATGACGCCCAGGAGCCCTCTGTTTGCGTGTCTTTTGACGCG
The DNA here is from genome assembly GCA_018780145.1 of Vitreoscilla sp. Taxonomy (GTDB): domain Bacteria; phylum Pseudomonadota; class Gammaproteobacteria; order Burkholderiales; family Burkholderiaceae_C; genus Ideonella. Next base: position 9,181 of record JADMKA010000197.1, read on the forward strand.
ATTGCGCCGGCCGCACGCCGGCTACCCTGCCCGGATGACTGTCGCTGCGCCGTCCCCACGCCCCGCCACCGCCCCGGCCAGCCGCTGGCAGGGCCCGGTGGCGCGTGCGCTGGCCGGCGAGCGCGGGGCCTTGCTGGCCTGTGGCGCGTTCAGCGGCGCGGCCAGCCTGCTGCTGCTGGTGCCGGCGGTCTACTCGATGCAGATCTACGACCGCGTGCTGAGCAGCCGCCATGGCATGACCCTGCTGGCGCTCACCGCCATCGCGCTGGGTTTGTATGCCCTGCTGGCAGCGTTGGACTGGGTGCGTGGCGAACTGATGCTGGTGGTCGGCCTGCGGCTGGACGAGCGCCTGCGCGGCCGGGTGGTCGACGCCGTGTTGCGCCGGCCCGGCACCGGGCCCCTGGCCGCCACGGCGGCGGTGGCCGACCTGGCGCAGCTGCGCCAGTTCCTGGCCGGCCCGGCATGGCATGCGCTGTTCGACCTCCCGTGGCTGCCCCTGATGGCGCTGGCCGCGACCCTGCTGCACCCCTGGCTGGGCGCCTACCTGGCCGGCGCCACGCTGCTGCTGCTGGGCCTGACCGCCTGGAACGAGTGGCGCACCGCCGGGCCGCTGGCCCGCGCCGGCGCCGACGGGCTGGCAGCCCAACAGACCCTGGCCGAGACCGCGCGCCATGCCGATCTGGTGCGCGCACTCGGCATGCAGGCTTCGCTGCAGTCGCGCTGGCAGCAGCGCCACCAGGCCATGCTGGGCTGGCAGGCCCGCGCCAGCCAGGCGGCGGAAACACTGGGCGCCGGCACGCGCTTCGTGCGCATGGCCCTGCAATCCCTGGCCTTCGCGCTGGGCGCTTGGCTGGCGCTGCGCGGCGAGTTGTCGGCCGGCGGGATCTTCGCGGTCTCGCTGCTGGTGGGCCGCGCGCTGGCGCCGGTCGAACAGGTGCTCGGCCTGTGGCGCCAGGTGGCGCAGGTGCGGGCCGCGTGGGGCCGCCTGGATGCCCTGCTGACCGCGATGCCGCCCGAGCCGGAGCGCATGCCGCTGCCGGCGCCCAACGGGCAGATCAGCGTCAACCAGGCCTCGGCGCTGGCCCCGGGCGGCGGGCGTGTGGTGCTGCTCGGCGTGAGCTGCGCGGCGATGCCGGGTGATCTGGTGGGCGTCGTCGGTCCCAGTGGCGCGGGCAAGACCACGCTGGGCCGGCTGCTGCTGGGCCTGGATGCACCGGCCTCCGGCCAGGTGCGGCTGGACGGCGCGGACCTGTCCCAATGGCCGCGCGAGGCCTTGGGGCCCTGGCTGGGCTACCTGCCGCAGAGTGTGGACCTGATGGAGGGCACGGTGGCCGAGAACATCGCGCGCTTCGGCCCGCTGGATCCCGACCAGGTGGTGGCGGCCGCGCGAGCCGCCGCCGTGCACGAGCTGATTCTCCAGCTGCCGAACGGTTACGACACGCTGCTGGGGCCCGATGGCGCCGGCCTGTCGGGCGGGCAGAAGCAGCGTGTCGCGCTGGCCCGCGCGCTTTACGGCCAGCCCCGCCTGCTGGTGCTGGACGAACCGAACGCCCACCTGGATGCCGAGGGCGAGGCGGCGCTGCATGCAGCGCTGATCGGCCTCAAGGCCCGCGGCGCCACCACTTTCGTGATCACCCAGCGCAACGGTGTGCTGGGCTTGGCGGACAAGCTGCTGGTGCTGCAGGGCGGGCAGGCCACGGCCTTCGGCCCCCGGCAGGAGGTGCTGGCGCGCCTGGCTGCGGCGCCGGTGGCCGCCCCTGCGGCGAGAGACGAGGTGGCCGCATGACGGCTCCCGCGCTCGACGCCGTGGCACCGCTGCCGCCGCTGGACGCGCGCCGGCCGATGCGTGTCGGCTTCGCGCTCCTGGCCTTTGGGTTGGCACTGACCCTGGGTTGGTCGGTCGCGGTGCCGCTTGCCGAGGGGGTGCCGGCGGACGGCGTGGTCAAGACCGAGGGCAGCCGGCGCAGCCTGCAGCACGCGCGCGGCGGCACGGTCCGCGAGATCCTGGTGCGCGACGGCGACAGCGTGCGCGCCGGCCAGCCGCTGCTGCGCCTGGACGACACCGAGCTGCGTGCCCGTCTGGGCATGCTGGACGCGCGCTGGTGGCCGGCCCTGGCCCTGGAGGCCCGGCTGCTGGCGGAACGCGACGGACGCCAGTCGGTTGATTTCCCGCAGGCGCTGCACGGTGCCAACGTCGCGGTGGCCGCCGACGCGGTGCGTGCCCAGCAGCGACTGTTCGACGCCCGCCGTGCGGCGCTGGCCCAGGACGAGGCTGCCCAGGCCGCGGCGATCGATTCCCTGCGGGCCTACGGCGCGGGCCTGAAAGACCAGTCCGGCACACGCGAGGAACAGATCCGTTCGCTCAACGAGGAGCTCAAGACGTGGCGCGACCTGCAGGCACAGGGCTTCGTGGCGCGCGCGCGGCTGTTCGAGATCGAGCGCAACCTGATGGCCGTACAAGGCCAGTTCAGCGAGAGCCAGGGCACCTTGTCGCGCGTCGACGGCACGGTGGCCGAGACGCGGGCCAAGCGCGCGCAGCGCCAGGCCGAATGGCGGCGTGACATCGAGACCCAGCTGGCCGAGGCGCAGGCGCGCGTGGCCGAGCTGGCCGAGCAGCGCGGTGCACTGCAGGACGAAATCGCCCGTGCCACGCTGGTGGCGCCGGTGGATGGCCGCGTGGTGGATCTGGCCCTGCACACGCTGGGCGGCGTGGTGGCCGCCGGCCAGCGGCTGCTGGACGTGGTGCCCAGCACCGAGGCCTTGCTGGTCGAGGCGGCGGTGCCGGCGCGACTGGCCGACGGCCTGGTGAAGGGGCTGGCCAGCCAGGTGCGCTTCACCTCGCGCGACCAGCGCCTGACCCAGCCCGCGGAGGGCCAGGTGGTCTACGTGGCGGCCGACCGCAGTGCCGACGCGCAGAACCCCGAGGGCTGGTACCTGGTGCGGGTGACGGTGTCGCCCGAGGCCCTGAAGGCCGCCGGTGTGCCCATCCTCCAGCCCGGCATGCCCGCCCAGGTGATGATCGCCACCGGCCAGCGCTCGATGCTGGCTTACCTGCTGGACCCACTCACCAAGCGCATGAACGGCGTCTTCGCCGAACGCTGATCCATCGAAACCTCAGCTGGCCGACTCGCGGTGGTAGTCGGTGACCCGCTGCACTTCGTTCTTCGAGCCCAGCATCACGCTGACGCGCTCGTGCAGCTTGGTCGGCACCATGTCCATGATGCGCTGGTGGCCGTTGGTCGCCTGGCCCCCGGCCTGCTCGATCAGGTAGGCCATGGGGTTGGCTTCGTACATCAGGCGCAGCTTGCCGGGCTTGTCCGGCTCGCGCTTGTCCCAGGGGTAGAGGAACACACCACCGCGGGTCAGGATGCGGTGCACGTCGGCCACCATCGAGGCCACCCAGCGCATGTTGAAATCCTTGCCGCGCGGGCCTTCCTTGCCGGCCAGGCACTCGTTGATGTAGCGCGTGACCGGCGCATCCCAGTGCCGCTGGTTGGACATGTTGATCGCGAACTCCTTGGTGTCCTCGGGCACCTGGATGTTCTCGGCCGTGAGCACGAACGAGCCCTGCTCGCGGTCCAGCGTGAACACGGCCACGCCGCGACCCACGGTGAGGACCAGCGTGGTCTGCGGGCCGTAGACGCAGTAGCCGGCGGCCGCCTGCTGCTTGCCGGGCTGCAGGAAGTCTTCTTCGCTGACGCCGCGCTGGTTGTTCACCTTGCGCAGCACCGAGAAGATGGTGCCGATGGAGACGTTGACGTCGATGTTCGACGAACCGTCGAGCGGATCGAACAGCAGCAGGAACTCGCCCTGCGGGTAGCGGTCCGGCACCACGTGGATCGTGTCCATCTCCTCGCTGGCCATGGCCGCGAGGTGACCGCCCCAGACGTTGGCCTCGATCAGCACCTCGTTGGAGATGATGTCCAGCTTCTTCTGCACCTCGCCCTGCACGTTCTCGGAACCGGCCGTGCCCAGCACCTCGCCGAGCGCGCCCTTGTTGACCGAGATGGCGATGCGCTTGCAGGCGCGTGCGACCACCTCGATCAGCAGCCGCAGCTGGGCCGGGATGTGGCCGTGCTCGCGCTGCTGCTCGACGAGGTACTGAGTGAGGCTGATTCGCTTTGTCATGGTCAATCCTGCAGGGCTCTCTGGATGATCTCGGCGGTGTCGCTGGAGAGGTCGGTCTTGCCGGCGACGCGGGCGATGGCCTCGCGCGCGGCCGAGCGGTAGGGTTCGGCCAGGTCGCGCCAACGGTCCAGCGCGCGGGCGAAGCGGGCGCCGATCTGCGGGTTGAGGGCGTCGAGCTCGATCAGGCGCTCGGCCCAGAACACGTAACCGGCGGCGTCGGTGCGGTGGAAGGCGGCCGGGTTGTGGTTCGTCAGCGAGAACAACAGGGCACGGGCCCGGTTCGGGTTCTGCAGCTTGAAATCCTGGTGCTGGAGCAACTGCTTGATGCGTGCGAAGACCCGGCCATCGTGCTCCGGCGCACGCGCCTGCAAGGCGAACCACTTGTCCATCACCAGCGCGTCGCCCTGGAACTGCGCGTGGAAGCGCTCCAGCGCCGGCGCGGCCAGCTCGGCATGGGCGCCCACCAGGGCCACGAGCGCGCCGAGGCGGTCGGTCATGTTGCTGGCATCCTTGAAGCGCTGGTAGGCGCGGCCGGGCCAATGGGCCTCGCCCTGTTCCACCGCATGGCGCGTCAGCATGGCCAGTGCCAGGTTGGCCAGCGCACGGCGGCCACTCTGCTCGGCGTTGGGCAGGTAGCCGCCGGTCACCTGGTGCTGCTCGTAGGCCCAGACCCAATCCTCGTGCAGGCGGGCGGCCAGTTGGTCCACCATCGCCTCGCGCACGGCGTGGATGCGCTGCGGGTCGACGGGGCTGCACTTGTCGGCCACGTAGCCCTCGGAGGGCAGCGTCAGGGCGAGTTCCTTGAAGGACGGGTCCAGCGCGGGATCGCGCAGCAGGCGGCGCATGGCACCGACGAAGGCGTCGTCCAGTGCCGCAATCTCGTCGCCCGGCAAGCCGGCGAGCAGGCGAGACAGGCTCAGTCGCTGGCCGGCCTCCCAGCGGTTGAAGGCATCGCTGTCGTGGGCCAGCAGCACCAGCAGGTCGGCGTCGGAGAGACCGTCGTCGAGGGTCACGGGCGCCGAGAAGCCGCGCAGCAACGACGGCACCGGATCGGTGGTGACGTTGACGAAGACGAAGCGCTGTTGCGCCTCGGTCATCACCAGCACGCGCTCGGTGCTGGTGCCGGTGCCGGTGGCCGACCATTCGCCTTCGAGCTGCAGCGGCAGTGCCTGGCCGTCGCGGCCGATCAGGCCCAGCGCGACCGGCAGCAGCTGCGGCAGCTTGACCGGCTGGCCGGCGGACGGCGCGTTCGTCTGGCTCAGATCCAGCGTGTAGGTGCCGGCGGCGGCGTCGTACTGGCCGCGGGCCACCAGGCGCGGCGTGCCGGCCTGGGCGTACCAGCGCTTGAACAGATCCAGGTGGGTGGCCAGCGCGCTGCCGGGGTTGGCGTCGGCCATGGCCTGGGCGAAGTCGTCGCAGGTCACGGCGCTGCCATCGTGGCGGGCGAAGTACAGGCTCATGCCGGCGGCGAAGCCCTCGCGGCCGACCAGGGTGTGCATCATGCGCACGACCTCGGCACCCTTCTCGTAGACGGTGGCGGTGTAGAAGTTGTCGATCGCCTGGTAGGTATCCGGCCGCACCGGGTGGGCCATCGGGCCGCCGTCCTCGGGGAACTGGCGCTCGCGCAGCGTGCGCACGTCACCGATGCGGCGCACCGCGCGGGCCGAGGCGCTGCCGGCCATGTCCATGCTGAATTCCTGGTCGCGGAAGACCGTGAGCCCTTCCTTCAGCGAGAGCTGGAACCAGTCGCGGCAGGTGATGCGGTTGCCTGTCCAGTTGTGGAAGTACTCGTGGGCGACGACGCTCTCGATGCCGTCGAAATCGGCATCGGTGGCGGTGGCGGCACTGGCCAGCACGAACTGGGTGTTGAAGATGTTCAGCCCCTTGTTCTCCATCGCGCCCATGTTGTAGTCGCTCACCGCGACGATCATGAAACGCTCCAGGTCCAGTGGCAGCTTGAAGCGGGCCTCGTCCCAGACCAGGGAGGCGACCAGCGAGTTCATCGCGTGCTCGGTCTTGTCCAGGTCGCCGCGCTTCACGTAGACCTGCAGCAGGTGCTCGCTGCCGCTGCGGCTGCGCACGCGCTGCTCGCGGGCCACCAGGTTGCCGGCCACCACGGCGAACAGGTAGCTGGGCTTGCGGAAGGGGTCGTGCCAGCGGGCGAAGTGCCGGCCAGCGTCCAGCTCGCCCTGCTCGACCAGGTTGCCGTTGGACAGCAGCACCGGGTACTTCGCCTTGTCGGCGCGCAGCGTGACGGTGTAGACGGCCATCACGTCCGGCCGGTCTAGGAAGTAGGTGATGCGGCGGAAGCCCTCGGCCTCGCACTGGGTGTACAGGCCGCCACCCGAGGCGTACAGGCCGCTGAGCTGGGTGTTCTTCTCCGGGCAGACGGTGTTGCGGATCTCCAGCGTGAAGGCCTGCGCCTGCGGGGCATCGATGACCAGCATGCCGTCTTCGTGGCGGAACGAGACGCTCTGGCCATCGACCAGCACGCGCAGCAGGTTCAGGTCTTCGCCGTGCAGGCGCAGCGGCTGCATGGGCTGGTCGAGATTGCGCTCGATGGCCAGTTTGCTGGCGACGATGGTCTTCGCGGCGTCCAGGTCCAGGGTCAGGTCCGCGGTGCGGATCCAGTAGGCCGGGGCGAGGTAGTCCTCGCGGCGGACCAGGGGGGCAGCGCCTTCACGCAACATGATGGGTGATCCAGTTCTTCTTCAGAGGGTCGACGGGGCAGGGCAGGGATCCGGGTGAGGATCACAGCCCCTGCTTGAGGCTGGCCGCGATGAAGGCATCGAGGTCGCCGTCCAGCACCTTCTGGGTGTTGGAGATTTCAACGTTGGTGCGCAGGTCCTTGATGCGGCTCTGGTCCAGCACATAGCTGCGGATCTGGTGGCCCCAGCCGACATCGGTCTTGGTGTCCTCCAGCTTCTGCTGCTCCTCCATGCGCTTGCGCATCTCGTGGTCATACAGGCGCGAACGCAGGCGCTTCCAGGCGACGTCGCGGTTGCTGTGCTGGCTGCGGCCGTCCTGGCACTGCACCACGATGCCGGTCGGGATGTGGGTCAGCCGCACCGCCGAGTCGGTCTTGTTGATGTGCTGGCCGCCGGCGCCGCTGGCGCGGAAGGTGTCGGTGCGCACATCGGCCGGGTTGATGTCGATCTCGATCGAGTCGTCGACCTCGGGGTAGACGAACAGCGAGGCAAAGCTGGTGTGGCGCCCGCCGGCGGAATCGAACGGGCTCTTGCGGACCAGGCGGTGCACGCCGGTCTCGGTGCGCAGGTGGCCGAAGGCGTACTCACCCTCGACTTTGATGGTGGCGCTCTTGATGCCGGCGATTTCACCCGGCGTCTCGTCCTCCATCGTGGCCTTGAAGCCCTTGCGTTCGCAGTACTTGAGGTACTGGCGCAGCAGCATGCCGGCCCAGTCGCAGGCCTCGGTGCCGCCGGCGCCGGCCTGGATGTCGATGAAGCAGTTGCTCGGGTCGGCCGGGTTGCTGAACATCCGGCGGAACTCCAGTCCTTCGACGATCTTGGCCAGCTCGGCCGTCAGGCCCTCGATGGCGATCAAGCCGTCGACGTCGTCGTCGGCCTTGGACATCTCGAACAACTCGGTGTTGTCGGAGAGGTTGCTCGTCAGGTGGTCGATGGTCTGGACCACTTCGTCCAGCGCCTTCTTCTCGCGCCCCAGTTCCTGGGCCCGCTTGGGGTCGTTCCAGACCTCGGGGTTCTCCAGCGTGGCGTTGACTTCGTTCAACCGCAGGGCTTTGCGATCGTAGTCAAAGATACCCCCGTAGATCGAGGGTGCGCTGGGTCAGGTCGGCCAAGGTGGTGCCAATGGTGTTGATGCGTTCGATGTCCATGTGGCGGCTCCCAATCGTGTCAAACCTGCGATTTTCTCATGCCGGCGCCGGGCAGGGCGCGGTCGGATGTCACCGGCCTTCGCGATTCAGGGTTTCCACTTGGCCCCGCCTTGGGGTTCGCAGGGAGCCGGAGGGGGCCGGTGCAGCCGTCACAATCGGCATCGCCGCAGGCCCACCGTTCAACGGTCAACCGGTACACCGCCGTCCCATGCTCTGGCTCGCCACGACCGTCAAGCTGCTCGCCGAGATCGCGCTGATGGCGCTGCTCGGCCAATGGGTGCTGGGTTGGCTGGCCGGGCCGCATCGCGAGCGCAACCCCTTCTACCAGGTGCTGTCCATCGTCACCCGGCCGGCGCGCTGGTGCGTTGCCCGCCTGGCCGCGGCGGTGGTGGGCCAGGAGCCCAACGCCCGCCATGTCGAGCGCCTGGCCTTCGCCTGCCTGATGCTGGCCTGGCTGCTGGCCACGGTGACCAAGATCCAGATCTGCCTCGCTGTGGGGGTACAGGCGTGCCAATGAGCCGCGTGCGCTGGGGGTGGTCGGTGGCGCGGGTCTGGCTGTGCCTGGCCACCGGCCGCACCGATGCGGCCCTGCACCGGGTCGAGCGCCTGCGCGCGCACGAGCCCGAGCGGCCCTGGGCGCTGGCGACACACGCCCACCTGCTGGCGCAGGCTGGCCGTCGCGCCGAGGCCATCGTGCTGCTGCGCCAGTTGACGCTGGTGCTGGAATCGGCCGCCCCGGCCCGCCGCGCCGTGGCCTGGTTCAACCTGGGCTACCTGCTGGAAGCCGAGGGCCACGGCGGCGAGGCGCGCCTGGCCTTCGAGCGCGCCACCGGCGACGACCCCCGAATGGACCGTGCCTGGTATGGCCTGGGCCTGGTGCACCTGCGGGCCGGCCGGTTGGACGAGGCGGCTGGCGCATTGGAGCAGTGCACCCGCCTGCAGCCGATGAGCCCCAGCGCCTGGTACCAGCTGGCCCGCCTGCGCGCCGAGCGTGGCGAGGCCGACGAGGCGCGGCGGCTGATCGCCCACCTGCACGGCTTCGAGCCCCGTGTGGCGGCCCAACTGGTGCGTGAGACTGGTCTGGAGGCCGCCCCGCATGGGTGAACCCGACACGAGCCGCCTCCCCGCCTGGCGGGCCCATTGGCGCGCCACGTTGCGCTGGACCTCCGGCCTGTTGCTGATCTGGTTCGGCGTCACCTTCGTGGTGGCCTACAACGCCCGGGCCCTGGACTTCGATTTCTTCGGCTGGCCCTTCAGCTTCTGGGTGGCGGCCCAGGGCGCCCTGCTGGTCTACCTGGCCCTCGTGGCGGGCTATGCCCTGGTGATGCGCCGTCTCGACGAAGCGCACGACCTCGACGAGGTGGATTGAGTTGACGCCCGCCACGCCCCACCCGCCGCAGGCCTCGCGCATTGCCAGCATGGCGTTCCGCCGGCGCCTGCACCGCGTCTACCTGGCCTACACGCTGAGTTTCATCGGCTTCGTCGCCACCGTGGCCCTGCTGGAGCAGATGGGCCTGCAGAAGAAGTGGATCGGCTTCGTCTTCCTGGCCGCGCCGGTGGTGGTCTATGCCGTCATCGGCATCGTCAGCCGCACCACCGACGCCACCGAGTACTACGTGGCCGGCCGCCGCGTGCCGGCGCTCTACAACGGCATGGCCACGGGCGCCGACTGGATGAGCGCCGCCTCCTTCCTGGGCATGGCCGGCACGCTGTACCTCTCCGGCTACGACGGCCTGGCGTTCGTGATCGGCTGGACCGGCGGCTACTGCCTGGTGGCGCTGCTGCTGGCGCCCTACCTGCGCAAGTTCGGCCACTTCACCATTCCCGACTTCCTCGGCGCGCGCTACGAGGGCAACCTGGCGCGGCAGATCGGTGTCGCCGCCGCGGTGCTGTGCTCCTTCATCTACGTGGTCGCGCAGATTTACGGCGTCGGCCTGATCACCACCCGGTTGACAGGCATCGCCTCGTTCGAGATCGGCGTCTTCCTGGGCCTGGGCGGCATCCTGGTCTGCTCGTTTCTCGGCGGCATGCGGGCGGTGACCTGGACCCAGGTGGCCCAGTACATCGTGCTGGTGATCGCCTACCTGGTGCCGGTGGTCTGGCTGAGCGTCAAGCAGACGGGTGTGCCCGTGCCGCAGGCTGTTTACGGCCAACAGCTGCAGAAGGTCACCGACGCCGAACAGCGGCTGAAGGCCGACCCGAAGGAGCAGGAGGTCATCGCGGCGTTCCGCCAACGGGCCAACGAGCTGGGCGCCAAACTGGCCGACGTTCCCAAGGCCCTGGCCGCCGAGCGCGCCGCGGTGGAGGCCCGCATTGCCGCGCTGAAGGCCGGCAACGCGCCGCAGCGGCAGATCCAGGCGGCCGAGCGCTCGCTGACCCTGCTCTCGCGCGACCCGAACCTGACGGCCGAGGCCTGGGCCCGCGAGCGCCGCGATCTGGAGGAGCGGGCGCGCCCGCTGGGCGGCATGCCCGACCATGCCAGGCCCTTCGCCGGCGACCCGAACGGCGACCCGCCGGCCCGGCGCGCCTACGAGGATTCGCGGCGCAACTTCCTGGCCCTGGTCTTCTGCCTGATGGTCGGCACGGCGGCGCTGCCGCACATCCTGATGCGCTACTACACCACGCCCTCGGTGCGCGAGGCGCGCGAGTCGGTGGCCTGGTCGTTGTTGTTCATCACGGTGCTGTATGTCACCGCGCCGGCATTGGCGGTGCTGGTGAAGTTCGAGGTCTTCACCTCGCTGGTCGGCACGCCCTTCGACCAGTTGCCGGCCTGGATCGCCAACTGGGCCAAGGTCGATCCGTCACTGATGTCGGTGATCGACATCAACCACGACGGGCTGCTGCAACTCGGCGAGATGAAGATCGGTGGCGACATCATCGTGCTGGCCACGCCGGAGATCGCCGGCCTGCCCTACGTGATCTCGGGGCTGGTGGCCTCGGGCGGCCTGGCGGCCGCGCTGTCCACCGCGGACGGCCTGCTGCTGACCATCGCCAACGCGCTCTCGCACGACTTCTACTACAAGCTCATCGACCCCAACGCCTCCACCGCGCGCCGGGTGCTGATCTCCAAGGTGCTGCTGCTGGTGGTGGCGTTGATGGCGGCCTTCGTGGCCGCGCGCAAGCCGGCCGACATCCTGTTCCTGGTCACCGCGGCGTTCTCGATCGCCGCCTCGGCCTTCTTCCCGGCGCTGGTGCTGGGCATCTTCTGGAAGCGGGCCAACCGCTGGGGCGCCAGTGCCGGCATGCTGGCCGGTCTGGGCGTCAGCATCTACTACTTGGCCAGCACCCACCCCTGGTTGCGCGATCTGTTCCACGTCTCGGGCCCACCGACGCTGTGGTGGGGCATCCAGCCCATCTCGGCCGGCGTGTTCGGCGTGCCGGTGGGGTTGGTGGTGATCGTCGCCGTGAGCCTGGTCACGCCGCGGCCGCCGGCACCGGTGCAGGCCTTTGTGGACGGCTTGCGCTACCCGCGCCAGTTGCCTACAAGAAACCCTTGAGCGCGGCGGCCAGCCGCTCGGGCTGGTCGTGGTGCAGCATGTGGCCGCATTCGGTCAGCAGCACGCGCTCGACCTGCGGAACCACCGCGAGCCGGGCATCGAAATCTGCGCGCGGGTAGCGGTTGCCCCACCACTTGCTGACGTCGGTCTCGTTGCCCTCGACCCACAGCACCGGCGCGGCGATCAGCTTCCAGCCTTCCAGGATCTCGTCCTTGCGGTAGATCACCGGGTTGGCGCGCTTGTGGGCGGGGTCGCCCAGGATGTGCCAGCGGCCGTCGGCACGCTGTTCGGCCCAGTGCTGTGCCAACCACAGCGCATGGGCCGGGTCCAGCCGCGGGTTGTTCTTCAGCAGGCGCTCGGCCACCTCGTCGACCGTGGCGTAGCTGCGCAGCGACACCTCGGTGCGCAGCTCGTCCAGCCACTGGCGCAGGCGCTTGGGGGCCTGGTGCGGCTTGGTTTCCGGCAGGCCGAAGCCCTCGAGGTTGACCAGCCGGCGGATGCGCTCGGGGCGCACGCCGGCGTAGCTCATCACCACGTTGCCGCCCATGCTATGGCCCAGCAGATCCACCGGCGCCTCGCCGGCCAGGCCGAGGTCGGCGTGATGCAGCAGAGCGTCGAGATCGCCCACGTAGTCGGCAAACCAGTAGCTGTCGGTGGCCGGCACGCGGGTCAGGCCGAAGCCGCGCCAGTCGGCAGCGACGATGTAGCGGCTGTCGCCCTCCAGCGCGGCCAGGGCGTCCACGACGAACTGGAAGGACGCCCCCACGTCCATCCAGCCGTGCACCATGAACAGCGGCGGTCTCTCGGGCGTGGCGAGCGAAGGATCGCCCCAGGTGATGACGTGGTAGTCCAGCCCGCGCACCGGCACGAAGCGGTCGGTGCCCGGGCGGCGGGGCGTGTAGGTCGGGGCGCTCATCCGCCCACTGTACGGCGGGTGCTGCCGGACCGCTGCCGCCCGGGTGACAGAATCCTGCGGATGAACCATGCCTTCACCCTGCGCGCCGCCGAGCCGCGCGACACCGCAGCCATCGTCGGCCTGATCCGCGAGCTGGCCGAGTTCGAGCATCTGGAGCACCTGATGCAGGCGACGCCGGAGATGCTGGCGCCGCACCTGTTCGGCCCGCGGCCGGCCGCCGAGTGCTGGGTGGCAGAGGTCGGGGCCGAGGTGGTTGCGTTTGCACTGACCTTCACCAACTTCTCCACCTTCCTCGGCAAGCCGGGGCTGTACCTGGAGGACCTCTACGTGAAGCCGGCCCACCGCGGCGCCGGCATCGGCAAGGCTTTGCTGACCCACCTGGCCGACATCGCCAACGAGCGTGGCTACGGCCGCTTCGAGTGGTGCGTGCTGGACTGGAACGAGAACGCGATCCGCCTGTACGAGAAGATGGGTGCGACGCTGCTGCCGGAGTGGCGGCTGTGCCGGGTCACCGGCGAGGCGCTGGAGAATTTTTCTAGCTGAGCTTGGCCAGCTTGTCCTTCGCATCGTCCAGGTTCTTCGCGCCGCCGCGCCCGGCGTCGACGAAGCGCTGCAGCAGCGGCTTGGCTTTGGCGGTGTCGCCCAGCAGCAGCCAGACCAGCGCCTCGCGGTAGTCCAGTGGCAACTGGCTGTGGCCGCGCAGGGTACGGGCCTGGGTGTAGTGGTGCAGGGCGTCGTGCGGGGCACCGGTCTCGGCCTTCAGGCGGCCCAGCGCGTAGCTGGCCAGGGCGCGGCCGGGTTCGGCCTTCAGCAGGCGCTCGAGCAGCGGCTGGGCCTGCTGCGGCTTCTTCTCGTTGAGGTGCTGGATGGCGATCTGCCCGAGTCCGGAATAGACCATGCTGCGCAGGGCGGTGTCGTTGCCCGGTTGCACGGACCACAGCAGGGCCTCGGCCTCGTCCCACTTCTCGGCCTGCACGGCCAGCAGGGCGCGCAGGCACTTGGCCTGCTCGGGCTGGCGGGCCTCGGCGCTGCGGGCCAGGTCCTGTGCCTTGTCCACCCCGCCGCCGGCGATGGCAGGGGCGGCCAGGTAGAACTGCATCAGGGCCGCGCGGTGGTTGAAGCTGTCGGGTTGCAGCGCCACCGCCTTCTCGAACGACTCGCGGATGCCCGAGGCCAGCCGCATCGCCTTGAACATGCCGCCGGTGAGCGCCTGCACACCCATCAACGCGCCCTTGGCGTAGTGGCACTCCGCTGCCTGCGGGTAGGTAACCAGGCAGGCCTCGGCCAGCGGCAGCACCGTGTCGGCCCGGCTGGCGGGGCCCCGCGCCATCGCGACCATGGCCACCGCCAGCGTGGCCTGTGGATCCGCGGCCTGCGCCTTCAGCCGCTCCCGGGCCTGGGCGTCGAGTTCGGCGTGGCGCTCCTGTTCGAGCAACTGGTCCCACGTGGGGTCGCGAAGGGTCTGGGCCTGGGCCGGCAAGGCCAAAGGCAGGAGAAGGAAGGCGCGGCAAAGGGGAAGAAGTCGGGACATGTGAGAACGGCGGGTGGGGGGAGACAAGGGCGCCGGGTGCGGGTCAGCCCGGTGCGTGGGATGGGCCGTGAGGACGTAGGCTTGGGAGATGAACGACACAGGGATCGATCCCGTTGACGCCCATGCCCGCTGGCACGGCGGGTTCCGCTGGCACGTGCCCGCGCATTTCAACATCGCCGAGGCCTGCTGCGGCCGGTGGGCGCGCGGGCATCCCGGGCGCGTGGCCATCCGCGCCGAGCGCGAGGACGGCCGCGTCACGCTGCACCGCTACGGCGAACTGCAGGCCGCGGCGAACCGGCTGTCGCATGCGCTGCGCCGGCTGGGGGTGAAGCCGGGAGACCGGGTGGCGGTGGTGATGCCGCAGCGGGCGGAAACAGCGGTGGCCAACATCGCCATCTTCCAGCTCGGTGCGGTGGCGATGCCCTTGTCCATGCTGTTCGGACCGGACGCCCTGGCCTACCGGCTGAACGACAGCGAGGCGCGGGTGGCGATCGTCGACGAGTCGGCCTGCGCCAACCTGCTGGCGGTGCGCGGCGAGTGCCCGGGCCTGGCCACCGTGGTCGCCGTGGGCCAGGCGGCCGGGCAGGGCGACATCGACTTGACCACCGCGCTTGCCCGCGAGGCCGCCACCTTCACGGCGCGCCGCACGAAGGCCGACGACCCGGCCGTGCTGATCTACACCAGCGGCACCACAGGTCCGCCCAAGGGCGCGCTGATCCCGCACCGCGCGTTGATCGGCAACCTGTCGGGTTTCGTGTGCAGCCAGAACCTCTTGCGCAGCGGCTCGGGCCGCCCGCCGAAGAAGGCCTTGGGCCCCGGTGGCGTGCCGGCTGATGCGGTGTTCTGGAGCCCTGCGGATTGGGCCTGGACAGGCGGGCTGATGGATGCCCTGCTGCCCTCGCTGTACCTCGGCATGCCCATCGTCGCCTTCCAGGGCCGCTTTGGCCCGGAGCGCGCGTTCGAGCTGATGCAAGGGCACCGCGTGACGCACAGCTTTCTCTTCCCCACCGCACTCAAGGCCATGATGAAGGCGGTGCCACACCCGCACCAGCGCTACCGCCTGCGGCTGCGGGCGGTGATGAGCGCCGGCGAGGCGGTGGGTGACGCGGTCTTCGGCTGGTGCCGCGACGAGCTGGGCCTGATCGTCAACGAGATGTTCGGCCAGACCGAGATCAACTACATCGTCGGCAACTGCAGCCAGACCTTGGGCACCGACGGCCACCCCGCGCCCGGCTGGCCCGCACGCCCCGGCAGCATGGGCCGCGCCTACCCCGGCCACCGCGTGGCGGTGATTGCCGACGACGGCAGCGAGTGCCCGCGCGGCACACCGGGCGACGTGGCCGTGCACCGGCGCGACATCCACGGCCACCCGGATCCGGTGTTCTTTCTCGGCTACTGGAAGCGCGACGACGCGACACGGGCCAAGTTCACCGGGGTGATGGACGACAGCTGGTGCCGCACCGGCGACACGGCGATCATGGACGAGGCCGGCTGCCTCTGGTACCAGGGCCGCAGCGACGATGTCTTCAAGGCGGCCGGCTACCGCATCGGGCCCAGCGAGGTGGAGAACTGCCTGGTCAAGCACCCGGCGGTGGCCAATGCCGCGGTGGTGCCCAAGCCGGATGCCGAGCGCGGCGCGCTGGTCAAAGCCTACGTGGTGCTGGCCCCGGGTTTCGCCGCCAGCCAGGCGTTGATCGGTGACCTGCAGCGGCATGTGCGCGGCCAGCTCGCGCCCTACGAGTACCCGAAGGAGATCGAGTTCATCGACGCCTTGCCGATG
>JADMKA010000215.1 GCA_018780145.1 Vitreoscilla sp.
GGTGGCGCCTATATGCCGATCACGGAGTGGCTCCAATATGCCGGTCGGTGACAGCTGGCGTTCTATGAGCTGCTGAACGGCATGGACGCAGGCACGACGACGCGTGCCGGCGTTCGGGAAGCGCTAGATCGCTCGAAGTAGGCGGAGGTGGCCAGCCAGCTGGTTGACGACGTGAGTAACGATGAGGGGAGGGTGCGGAGGTGCTCGCTCCGACCTCGACCAAGGCTGTGCCTGGCCTGAGCGCTTCGAAGACGCTGCAACTGCTGGACAGTTGCGCGATTTATGCGCGGAGTGCAATCAGCAGTATCGAGGGCGGGAACCCGGTCGCTGCGAAGCTGCTGATGCGAGAGTTCTTGGAGAAGGTCACTGAGACCAGGAAGTGCTTCAGCGGGAAAACTCGACTAACCCCTGGTTGTGCAGCATGCAAGTCCACGCGATAGGAATGGAGCCCGCTGAGCGGTTCGCATCTGCGTCCGCACGAACTCGCTGGCTCGTGCAACAAGGCCGTCTGTAGAGTGGCAGTCTATTCTCTGTTCAGCGCCTTCGCTCGATCGTTGTGGCCTTCCGAAACTTCAACTCAGCTTGGGAGAGGAGGACCGCATTGACATGACGGGGATTCCCTGTACGGGGTTAGGCCTCAGCGTCCTCGCGCTGCGTGGGGTCGTAACCGATTTGCGGTGGCTTGGCGGAACTGGGTAGTTGTTCGGCGCGGCCCTGAGTATTCCAGACAATATCGGCTATCTCCCGGATGCGGTCAACGATTGGCTTTGCGTCATTGCCAAGCTTAGCCATCATTACACCGGCATCTCCCACCAAACCCCAAAATCTGTCAAGATCCGAGACGCGCTTGTGAAGCTCTCGTTGAAGCGACTCGAGTCGAGCAAGGATTCTTCTCTGATGGTCAGACTTGAAGCCAGTCGTTGAAGCGACTAGATCGCGAAGCTCGTTTAGCAGCGATTGCACCCGTTCCAAGTCGGCAGGTGCGAATTCATACGAGAATTGTGAACCGAGGCCAATACGAAACTTCTTGGCAAGTTCTTCCTTGCGGGCCTGGATCTCAAGTAGCTCGCAAGCCTCGTTGACTTCCTTTAGTGCGTTCCAGATACTAAAAACGTGTTCGCTGCGTGAAGTACCTTCTGCGAGCGGAAGTGGCTGATAGGCGACCGGCAGCATTGAGGCTGTTGATAGTTCGCTCATGAGGACATCGGCTTCCTCCAAGGCCTCCATTTCGGCAAGGGTCCATGTTGCTCCAGGAGCAACTACCGCAAAGACAATCTTGCAGGCTTGCCTAGTCGCTGCGATTGGGTCGGTTTTGAACGATTCCAAAAACTCTTCTGAGTAGAGCGTTGCCATTGATGATCCTTGTGGTCGTGCCGAGGAGGCGGAGCTGGTCAAGAGTGAATTCTGAGGCCTAACGTTCGAGGTAAGGGGCAGCCCGCCTGCGGGACGTCCCCTTGACGGAGAGGTTATAACTCATTCGTCGATAACAGCGGTGCGCTTAACCGACATCGAATGCTTGTGCCCTTTGACGATGTTCGACTTAGTGCGACCAAGCAGAAGAGTGACAGCCAATGCCGTAGCACCGCCAACGAAGGCATGCTTTATGGAAACGCTGGCGCCTGGACTAAATTCAGGCATTACATTCCACACTAGTGGAATCCATATCGCGAGCGTGAAGAGACTTACCCACTGATTGATTTGCGAAACAGAGAATGGTGCTGGGCCTTCAATGGCCCGTGAGAGGATGCCATCCTTCTTCGGACGATGAAGAATGGTTTTATACAAGGGCCCGGTAGTTCTGTCTTCAAGCATGTCGACATGGTTCTCCCAGTTCTCTTGCCAGTACTTGCTTCCTCTGTTCGTGAGGAACCATGCAAGGGTGAATATAAAACCCACACAAGCTAACACGTAGGCATTGAACTCCTTGTCTTTCATGTGTTCGGCTGACAGTACGGCGAAGTAGCCGGCGAACGTAGCTGCGATCAAGGTCCAGAAGTACGTTGCACGCTGCCAATACAGGCCAATTTCAAACTTTCTTATGTCGAGGGCGTGCTCGAGCGCGGCTTCCCGCTTCTTCGAATCGGTTGTGTCATCGAGACCGAAAGATTGTTTGTATTGCTCTTCTGCTGTCACAAGTGCTCCCATGAGTTCTTAGTTTCGACGTAAGGGGCGGCTTGCGGCTTCCCGCAGGACGGGCACCTTGACTGGAATGCGAAGGGACTTCCCACCTTCGGGCAACGGCGTCGATGCGCCAAGATTGGTGGTGTGAGTCATTAATCTGCAGCCATTGAAAGGGGAAGTCCGTGGACAAGATTACCCGAGTTCCCGCAGCGCGCGTAGGTGTCGACCTGTCCAAGCGCGTGATCCAGGTCCAGGCCGTCGATGGAGCGGGCCGAGGTCTGACCAATCGAGCCCTCAGCCGGGACAAGTTCGTGCCTTGGTGCAGCCAGTTGCCGCCGGGCGGCCTCGTGGTGATGGAGGTCAGCTCGAGCGCTCACCACTGGGCGCGCAAGCTGCTGGCGTTGGGTTGGATGCGCGCATCGGTTAGACCTCGGCGCGCGATTGAACGAGCCTTCACTTGCCTTGAACACGTGCGACCAGTTCTTTGATGTTGATGCCAAAGCCGAAGAAGTTTGGCTTGAGCTCCAGTACAGACCAGGCCTTGCTTCCGATAGTTGGCTTCTCTTCAAACCTTGCTAGAAACGACGGATTCCGAGTGCGGGCGAACTCGCTCAGTGCGTCGAAGAATGCTGCGGCACCGCCAAAGCGTCTCTCTGCATCCCGCAGCGGAACCAGAAGTCTCATGCTTGTTTCGGACAGTCGATCAGGATGCGAGTCTGTGAGTAGCAAGGCAGGGAAGACGTCGTACAAAGTTTCCGTGGATTTCCCTAGGTATCTATCGCACACCTGAGACGACCATATTTCCGGTTCGAAACCTTTCGCGATGACAGCTGTCGGGCCGATCTGCTTTGCTATCTCCATAAAGTTGTCTTCAATCGCCTGGTAAGCCTCGTCTTTCCAGGACGATCCGACCACGAAGATGTACAGCGAAATCTCGTCTTGAACCGGAAGATTGCCGAGCGTTGACAGTGCGTAGCCCATGTGCGGTTCCTTGAGGTCTAACGTTCGAGGTAAGGGGCGGCTTGCGGCTTGCCGCAAGACGTCCCCTCGACTGAGGTGTTAGGGCGCACTGAGTGCTTCACGTTGCAAGACCTGCATATGCAATCTTTCCAATCATGTAGAGCATCAACCCGTAGACCGCATCCATCCACAGAAACGACATGATTCTGCCAGCGAGTGAAGCCTTGAAGGGGAAGCTTTGAACGCCGACAGAAATGGCAATCCAAACAACCACACCCTCAACCACAGAGCCATTGGGTGTGAACTGGTTGATCATACCGAGCAGGCAACATGCTATGGCGGAGCCTGCCACCGCCACCTGCTCTAAACGCCTGCCAAACTTCTTGGCGGCATCCTCCCCGATCGTCACCAGCTGCGCTGAAAGATGCTGGGTGAAATTGGAGACTGAAAACGCTGCTTCGACATTGAAGTACCTGCAAGCCAACAGATACAGAAGCTGGTGCACAAGTACTCCAGGGAACGTGCACAGACTAACCAGCGAGCCGTCAAGCAACATGGTGCAAAGCGCCCTAACGTGATTTGGGCCTCGCCTTACATTGCCACATCGAGATATTCATATCCGGATGTGGAGAGGTGGGCCTTGGCGTGCTTCCATATCTGGTCATTTGCTGGGTCTATAGAAGCCGGACATGACGGATTGCCACGGGCTGGCGGGCGCGTGCGCCAGATCTCCCGCGTGTTGCCACATTCTGCACCGTGCACAATCGCCTCGCGACTGTTTTACCGCCGTCACGGCTTTCACGCAACTGCAGTGAGCCAGACCGCACTGCTATCTGATGGCGCAAAGCGAGGCCTGGAGGACTTCACGCTCCACCTGGCCTCGAAGCAGCCGGGTCTGGCGCGGCAACTTGGCGCAGGTTGGCGTCTGGTTCTGCGCGAACCGGTCGAGGGTGCGACAGGGGAGGGACCAGGTCCCCCATGACGATGGCAAGGCACATTGCCGGGCGGTCCGCGATGATGCGCGGTGGCATTTCCTGCGTGATGCACTTGCAGTCGGTGGCGACCATCCAGCAGCCTGTCACGGCTTCCGGCCAGGTCTTGCGGGGTCGCACGGCTTCGGTGAATGCGGGTTCGCCCACGGCAGCTACAAATCCGCCCACGTTGGCGCGTGGTTCGTCCTGGTGGGTGGTCGGTCCTGGCTGGGCGGGATCTGCTGGCGCGGCCTGGCTGGCCTTGGGCTGGCTCAATCGCTCCTTGGCGTACCAGGCCAGGGCGGGCACGACGAGCATTGATGCGCCGAGGATGAAGATGGGCAGCGGGATGCGAGCTTTGCCCTTGGTGTGGGCTTCGGCTGACTTGTAGAGACCGTAGGCCTGCTTCTTGTGGCGCCATGGTGCTGCCGTGGCGTTCTTCACCTTGTCCGGGTGGGTGCAGTGATCCCACTCGTAGACGATGGTTTGCAGGCCGGCGTACAGGCGGCGGACATGCAGGTGCCGGCCGACCAGGTCGCGGATGTTGGTATGCAGCAGGCGAGGGTGCTGCGTCACGTAGATGAACTCGACCCCGTAGTGGCGGGCGACTTCCATGCGCGCGATGAACAGTGGGATTCGCCGGCCGGATGCGAAGGGCCGGAATGCGCGCTGGCACTCGTCGACCACGATCACATCGCCTGGCTTGCACCAGAGCCACCACGACAGAATCGAATGCTCGACCTCGAGGGGCGGCTCGCCTGGTTGGCGGTCCAGATCGGGATGAGGTTCCCTGAAGGCTTCAGGGTTGATTTCCGGAACGGTCATCGGCTCATGGTCGAGGATCAGTTCGCGGACGTTGCACATCACCCGCCGCTCGACCTCGATCCCGTCGACCGTGATTCGGGTTCCACATATTGGCTTGACGAGTTCGAAGACGGTGTAGAGCGTTTTGCCGGCGCCGTTGACGCCGGTGACGAGGGTATGGGTCGCCATCGCTCAAGCCTTGCCGAGGATCGAGGTCGCTTGTGTGAGCGACCAGAACGAGACGGTGAAGGTCATCGCGCCGAAGATCAGGCCGAGCCCTTCCCAACAGCCCATCAGGCCGGCGAGCTGGAGCGCTGCATAGGGTGCCCCGCCGAGGTTGCCGATGATCGAGCCCTTGACGCTGGACAGGGCCACGGTCACGCCGCCGATGGTGACCACGGACATACCCAGGGCCATCAGCACCCGTGCGGCGATGGGGCCAGCCAGGGTGGCGAGTGCTGCGAGGAATCCAGTGCCCATGTCAGCCCCTCCGGACGGCCGCAACGACCATCAGTGAGGCGATGAAGGCGCCCATGGCGATGACCAGCGGGCGGACCCAGGTCGCGGCCTCGCAGGCGGATTGAAAGGTCAGCGTGCCGAGGTTGCCCATGGTGATGGGAGCGGGGCAGCCCACAGGAAGGCCGACCGCTTCGGCGCTCCAGGAGAGGTCCGCGCTTTCCTTTTGGACCTCGTCGGTGGGTGCGGTGCCGACCTCGGCGCAGCCCACCGTGTTCGGGTTCAACTCGCACTGGTTGACGGTCTCGGGCTCGGTGGGTGGGGGCTCGACCACATCGTCGGGCGGGCCCTCATCCTCTGGGGTGTTCGGGTTGTCGGCGTCCTTGGTTTCCGGTGTCACTTCCACGTCGGTGGGGTCGCCAGTTTCGGGGATCGGGGCGACCTTCTCCTGGTCCTGCTTCCAGGGGCCCACCTCCGGACTGTCGTCGCCGGGATAGGGGTCACCGACTGGCGTTGGCTCGCTGGTGATTTCTGGCTGGACCACTGGCACGGGCACCGGCGATTCGTTGGCCGCTCGATCAGGCACGGGGTTGGCATCCGCGTGCGCCTCGTGGTCGGCTGCTGTCGCGGGGCGTTCCTTCTGGGTCATGCCTTCTTTGGTGAAGACGGTTGCCGATGTGACGCCGGACACTTGGTTGCAGATGGCCGGGAAGCCGCTGAGCTTGTTGCACTTCATGTCGCACAGGGCCGACGCCGGCGGCGCAGCCTCAGGGGCACGGATGGTGGCGGAATACACGCCGCAGTAACCCGCTGCAGCGACGCACAGCTTGGCCGCGCTCGCGCTGCAGGCATCACCCCGGCTTGAATAGGTGTTGTTGGTCAGGCCGGAATAGCTGGTCGTGTAGTACCAGCCCCATTCGTCGTACTCCACCGCATAGGTATTGGTTGCCTCATCCTGAACCATGCGCGAAGTGGCATACCAGGCCGCGATGCCCACGGCACCGGCAGCGATTGCACAGGCAGCGGGGTTCGCATAGCAGGCGGCTGCAATCACCCGGCCGGCTGTTGCGGTGCGCGTGAATGCGACTTCAACAGCAATCGATTTGCCGGCCGCCTGGACGATGGCGGCAGTCTTGGCCACCGAGTTGGCCCACTTGACCTCGGCCGATGGCACCACCGTGCCACCGCCTGGCGAAGGGGTCCAGCCTGGCACCGATGCGGCGCTGATGTTGCCCGAGTAGGCGTGCGCATGCGAAACGCAGAGGAAGCACGCAGCTGCGATCAGTCCCAGCCTTTGAAGGCCGCGAGCAGTAGCAAGACGACCAGGCCGACGATCACCAGACCTTCCATGATGGGCATGACGATTCCTTTTCATCAGACAGACTCCCGAGAGAACGCCCAGCGCCAGACGAGCCTGGCGGCGAGCACGGCAAGCATTGCGGAGGCCCAGGCGGCAATGGCCGGGCTGTAGTAGTCGAATCCGTAGGTCTCGCAGTCGGGCAGCTGCTGGCCGTTGATCTGCGCGGTGGTGGTCACACCAGCGGCGTCGACCTGGCGGCGAACCCACTTGAAGGTCACCGCTCCGCCCGTGGTGCCGCTGGCACCGCTGACGATGCTGGAGCAGGTGAAGACGGAGCCCGACGACGCTGCGACGAGTACATCCGAGCACCAGAGGGTTGCCGCTTCTAGTTGCGTCGAGTAGCAGGCGCCGCCGTATGAAGTGCCGAGAGCCATTGCGACCTCTACAGAATGAAATGAAAAAGGGGCGGGATTTCGGCCCCGCCCCTTACCCCGGTTGCTGAATCCGGGGCCTTCCGTGCCGAGCCCGAGGGATCAGCGGAAGAACTTGTTGCGGACGTACAGGCCGCCCCAAACGGCGATGCCCATCGCGAGCAGCGCGGCCACCACCGACATGGCGTCGGTCTGGGCGGCGGTGATGGGGGCCAGGTCGATGGCGGCATTGGCCGAACCGACAGCCACGGAAGCGGCCACCAGGGCCAGGGAACGCTGGAACTTGCTCATGCTTGAGACTCCACGGTGCGGGGTTGGAAAGGGTCCAGCTGGTGCACCACGCCAGCCGGGCCAGTGTCGGGAGAGCAGGGGAGGGGGTGAACCTCGCCCGTGTCGATTGCGCAGGCGAAGCCTGAGAGGTACTCCGGGAAGCGCGAGTCGTCGAAGTCGCCGTCGGTGAGTTCCATCACGAGAGCTCCGCGTCGAGGTCGATCACGATGGCCGTGCGGTCGCAGTGGTCGCGCTTGAGTTGCGCGGCGTCTTCGTCGTCGTCGATGACGCCATGCCGCAGGGCGGTGATCAGGGAAGGCGTCCACCCGATATCACCCGTGACCGGCGACGAGTGGAGAAACGCGAACGTCTCCGCACTCTGGATCAGGTAGCGCGACATGGCGTTACTTGCCGGCCGAGAGCGGGCGCAGGGCGCGGACGACGGTCTTCGTCTGCTTGCCGGTGGTCACCAGCTCGAAGTCGGCCTCGGCCTTGAAGGGGAAGGGCAGGCTCTTGAACTTCGCCATTTCGGTCGAGTCGCCGATGGTGTATTCGGCGCAGGCCTGCCCGAGCATCATTCCCTTGGAGTTGTCCATGTCGACCAGGCAGAAGGCCTTGGTCGAGTCGTAGGCCGTGCCTTCGTAGTCGCCCTTGCTGGCTTTCATGCCGACGACGGTCATTTGTCCGGTGAACTTCATGTGGTTTCCTTCAAGCGCCAATGAACGAGGGCGACGGAGCGGGCGCGAGCGCTTCGCCGACTTTTCTGAGCGCGTCCGCCATGGCGGAGCGGGTGAATCCTGCGAAGCGGCCTGGCCGGCGATGCGATTCGCGGTCGGCGACGACTTCGAGCAGCTCGCCGCCATCGAGCAGCAAGCGGCAGAACATCGGGGCAGCGGTGCGGACGAACCACTTCACGCCGCGCGTTGCAGCGGCCTCGGCGGTGGCGTCAGCCAGGCGGGTGCAGGTCTTGACCTTTTGTGCGGTCGCGGCCTGGCCGAGCCTTTCGAGCAGGGATTCGCAGAAGGGGTAGGCACCGGCGAAGAAGTCAGCCGGGCGGGTCAGAACGTCCAGATCGATGACGCGCGATGAGTTGCGAATCTCGACCTCGTAGCGGATCCACGGGTCGTTTTCTTCGGGGCCGAATTGCTCGTCGCCTTTTTCGTAGGCGCGCATGCATTTGCCGGTCTGGCGCTTGCCGACTTCGAAGGTGCGGGAGTGGCCACCGAACCAGGAGCCGTGCACGGTTTCCGATGGGCGCTTGCCCATCACGTCGAACTCGCCGGATTTCCAGGCGGTTGGCACGGTGGTGATGTCGTCGCCTTCGAAGACGTCGCAGGCCAGGTCGACGCGGGTGACGTGGCCGCCGTAGCTGGCGAGCCAGTCGCGGACCTTCGCCCATTGCGCAGGCGAAATGTGCAGGCAGGCGGAGCCGAAGAGGTTGATGTGGACGGTTGCAGCCTGGTTGGAAGACTTGCCACCGGCCAGGACGAAGCCGACCACCTGGCTCTCGTAGAGGATCGGGCAGCGGGCCTCGTAGTAGTCCATGCCCTTGTCTTCGACGGTGCCGAGCTCGAAGCAGTCGAGCAGGTCGAGCAGGCGGGTTGCGCCTGACCTGGCCACGGACATGGCGTTGGTTTCGTCGAGGAAACGAGAGGTGCCACGACAGCGGCGGACGGTGTCGCGTGACTCGCGGTCCATCAGGTCGAGGTACGACAGATCCGAAGGAAGGGCCGGATCCATGCTGACGACCGCTTCGAGCGGGAGCGTGAACCGCAGCCAGTCCAATCGGACCAGGCCACCACCGTTCGACCGGACTTGTTCGAGGGTCCAACGAACCCGACGACCATCCGTCACCGGCTTGGCCGCTACCCGCTGACCCTCGTTCACAACGTTACCCCCGTGTTACCGAGGGGGGAGCGGCCAGCGCCGCCCCGTGTCTCGCAGGCTCGCCCCGCTGCGGCGCCGGCCGCGCAGTGGCAGCGGTCGTCGCTGGCGTGGGAGCAAACGCGGGTGCTCGTGGAGGGCACCCAGACGGTGCCGACTTCGGTATCGGCGCGGACGAATTCGGGCGTGTCGGTGCGGGCGGGCCCAACCTCGACGACCAGTCCGCAGAAGACTTCGCCGCGGTGGCGGAGCTGGACCCACAGAGGGCGATTGAAGCCCTGCGCCTGGTCGGCGGCGATCAGGGTGATTGCTCGCTCACGTGACAGGGAAGCGGTGCGGGCATCGCCCTGCGCTTGCTTGTCTGCTGTCGACTGGTGTAGATTCGCGCCCATGGCCACCTGAGGTGAAGCTTCACCGGAAGTGAAGTAACGGGCCGGACGATACTTGAGCTAAGGTGACGTATGGAATACGGGCAAATTCTGATAGACAGAGCGGCGCAGAAGGGATATAGCCGCTACCGGCTTTCCCAAGCCGTGCACGTCAATCAGTCCCACCTGAGCAAGATCGCAGGCGGCGGGAAGATCAGCCCAGTCCTGGCCGCGAAGATCGCCGAAGTCATCGGCGACGATGCTCGACTAGCGGCGCTTACGGCGGTTGCCGCTCAAGCAGAAAGCCAGGAGCAGGACTCGCTCATCTCGGCTTTTGGGGTGGAGGACTGGCGGAAGCGGTGAGATTCGAACTCACGGGTCCTTGCGGACCGCCGGTTTTCAAGACCGGTGCAATCGACCACTCTGCCACGCTTCCTGGGCCGCGCACATTATCCGGCATCGGGCCGATCCGCCGGGCGCGTGAGGGGTTGGGGCGCGGCCATCTAAAATCAGCGCATCGGCGTGCTTCATGTCCTTGGTCACCGACTCTCCCAACGCATGCCCATCCAACTCGCGCGCAAACTCGTCGGCAAGGAGCGCACCACGCAGGCCAACCGCACCATCGGCCTGCTGCTGGCGGCGGTGGCGGGCGCCATCAATGCGGGTGGGTTCCTGGCGGTTCAGCAGTACACGTCGCATGTCACCGGCATCGTGTCGGCCGTGGCCGACAACCTGGCCCTGGGCCAGATGGCGCTGGTGGTGGATGGCGTGGTGGGTGTGCTCTCCTTCCTGCTGGGTGCGATGACCTGCGCGGTGCTGGTCAATCTCGCCCGGCGCAAGCGCCTTGGAAGCGAATACGCATTGCCGCTGCTGCTGGAGGCGGCGCTCATCCTCTGCTTCGGGTTGATGGGCTCGCAATTGGCGCACTTCGAGGCACTGCTGTTGCCGTTCACGGTCATCTTGCTGTGCTTCATCATGGGCCTGCAGAACGCCGTGGTCACCAAGCTGTCGAATGCGGTCATCCGCACCACCCACATGACCGGCATCGTGACGGACCTGGGCATCGAGTTGGGCAAGCTGGTCTACTGGAACGACCGTGACCACGCCATGCCCGCCGTGCGGGCCGACCGGGACCGCATCAAGGTGCTGGCCGGGCTGCTGGCGTGCTTCCTGGTCGGCGGGGTCGTCGGCGCCTTCGGCTTCAAGGCGGTGGGCTATGCCTTCACCGTGCCCATCGCGCTGACACTGGCGGCGTTCGCGCTGGTGCCCTTCCTGGACGACCTGCGCGCCGCCGCGTAGCAAGGCTCAGAGCCTGGCCTTGAACTCGATCTGGATCCGCCGCGGCTCGGTGAGGCCGGCGTAGTAGGGCGCACCGACCGGGGCCGAGAGGTTGCTCAGCCAGTTCACGTACTGCTTGTCGAACAGGTTGTTGACGATCAGGCCCATGCCCCATTGCTTGCTGGGGGCCTCCCAGCCGATGCGGGTGTCGATGCGCTGGCGCGCCTCGCCGACGCGGAAGGCGGGGGCGCTCAGGCAGCTGCCCTGGGCCACCGAATCGGCATTGCAGCGGGTCGGGCTCAGGTACGAGCCCTGCAGCGTCCAGTTGGCCTGGCCGGCCATCAGCGGCCACTGCACGTCCAAGCCCGCGGTGACCGATGTGTTGGGCGTGCCGTAGGGCTGGCCGGTGAGGTCGTTGGCGCCGCCAGCCCGGTTGCGCTGGGCCTTGTAGGTCTGGTCGATGAACTCGGCCGAGCCGAACAGGCGCAGGTCGCGGTTGACCTGCCATTGCGCCTCCAGGTCCGCGCCGGTGGCCTGCACGTCGCTCACCGTGACCACATAGGCCGGAATCGCCAGCGTCTGGTCCAGCGTGATCGACTGCAGGTTCTTGAACAGGTAGTGGAACAGCGCGGCGCTGTAGCTCAGCCCGGTGCCGGCCACGCGGCCCTTGACCCCGATCTCGTAGTTGGTGACGGTTTCGGGGTCGAAGTGGCCGCCGTTGGCTTGCGTGCTGACCGAGTTGAAGCCGCCGGCCTGGTAGCCGCGTGTCACCGAGCCGTAGGCCATGGTGTCCGGGCTGAAGCGGTGGTCGATCACCAGGCGGGGGCTGGTGTTGGTCCAGCTCTTCTTGTCGTATTGGGGCGCCGTGGCCCAATCGGGGTTGTTGAACTCGATGTTGCCGTACTGCAGGCCCTGGGAGAGCGCGGTCAACAGGCCGGCAGAGGCCGGGTCGAGTGCGCCGGCCGCCACCAGCTGCGCAAAGAACTCGGGCGTGAACAGCGCCAGCTGGGGCGCCAGGCCCGGTGCCGAGTGCAGCGGGTTGTACCAGCTGAACTTCTTCTCGTCGCGGGTGAAGCGCAGGCCGGTGGTCAGGTTGGTCTTCGGGCCGAGGTGCCAGATGGCGTCGCCATAGACGGCCAGGGCCTTGAAATCGCCGGTGTTGTTCATGCCCTCCTGCCAGGTCTGGCCCAGCAGGTTGATGCCGGGGATGCCGGCCAGCATGGCGATGCGGTTGAGCGTGAGGAACGGCGCCACGCCGACATCCGGGTTCACCTCGAACAAGGTGTCCAGCGAATCCGTGGTGGTGTTGAGCTGGCTGGTCTGGCTGGCCTTCTCGCCGGAGAGGCTGGCCCCCACCAGCCAGTCGAGCGTGGCGTTGTTGCCGGCCAGGCGGAACTCCTGCTGCCAGGTCTCGCTGCGCTCGAAATTGCCGGTGGAGATGTGCGAGCGGATGTTGTCGGTGCCGTCGTTGTCCTGCAGGTTGGCGGTGTTGAACTTGCGCCAGCCGGTCAGGCTGCTGAAGGTGCCGAAGCCGAACTCGTGCTCGACGCGCAGGGTCAGACCGTCGAACAGCCGGTCTTCGCGGCCATTGACCACGTCGTTGCGCAGCGGCTGCTTGCGCGGGTCGACGAAGGTGGCGGGGTCGCTGTCGAAAGTGGGCGTGGCGGCCAGCACGCTGAACACCGGGCGGGGGCGCTGGTCCAGGTCTTCGTGCTCCCAGCTCAGCACGGCGCTGGTGCTGTCGCCCGGCGACCAGCGCAGTGCCAGGCGGGCGCCCCAGGCGTTGTCCTGCGGGGAGCGCAGGGCGGTGGTGACGTTGGTGGCCCAGCCTTCGCGGCGCTGGGTCACGGCCGAGAAGCGCAGCGCCAGGTCGTCGCCCAGCGGCTGGTTGACCATGGCCTCGGTGTGCACCGTGGCCTGGTTGCCCAGGCGGACGAGGCCGTTGGCCGCGAAGCTGCCGGTGGGGTCGTTGGTGATCACCGAGATCGCGCCGCCGGCGCTGTTGCGGCCGAACAGCGTGCCCTGCGGGCCCTTGAGCACCTCCACCCGCTTGATGTCGTTGAAGTTCAGCATGGCACCGCCGGTCTTGCCGGTGTAGATGCCGTTCACGTAGACCCCCACCGGGGAGTCGGTGCCGATGCCGAAGTCGCTGCTGCCCAACCCGCGCAGCGTGAAGTTGGGCTGGGTGGGTTCGGTGGCGTCGATCTGCAGGCCGGGCACGAAGCTGGACACCTCGGCGATGTTCACCGCGCCCAGCTTGGCGATCTGCTCGGGGCCGATGAGCTGCAACGCGATCGGCACCTGCAGCACCTCCTGCTTGCGGCCCTGGGCGGTGACCTCCACGGTCTGCAGGGCCGGCGGCTCTGTCTGTGCCCAGGCGGGGCCGCCACACCAGGCCCCCAGAGCCAGCAAGGCGGCATGGGCAATCGGGCGGCGTTTCAGGGCGCGGTGGGGCGTGGGCATGGCGGTTCTCCTCCGGGGCGGTCGTTGGTGTGGTCGGCGCGGGGTCAGGTCGGGTTGCAGTGGCCGGGCAGCGAGGCGATCCACTGCCGGATGAGTTGCAGGCCCTCTTCATGCACGGTGTTGCGGCCCAGCTCCGGCATCATCACGCCGCCTTCCGTGCTGGACAGGCGGTAGGTCATGATGGAGGCGTCGGGTTGGCCGGGCACGATGCCGTACAACCGGTCGCCGGTGCCCTTGCCGGCGGCCACCGGCGACTTGCACAGGCCCATCGTGCGGTCCACCGTGGCGTGGGCGTCCAGGCTCAGCGCGCTGTTGCTGGCCGGCCCGCCGGCCTGGTGGCAGTGCGCGCAGTTGATGTCCAGGTAGGCGCGGGCCCGGTCGGCCAGCGGGGCCTGGGTGTCGCGCCAATCGGCTGCACGCGGCCGGCCTGTCTCGGGCAGGCCGGTCAGGTAGCCGGCGCGCGCCCAGCGTGCCAGCTGGTTCTCGTCGCCGTCGGCATAGGCAAGGTCGCGGTTCAGGTGGCGGGCCTTGGGGCCGATCGGCTGGAAGGCCTTGGACTTCAGGTTCACCACGTGGCAGGCGGCGCACTGGTTCTCGTTGGGGACCACGTAGGTGAAAGGGTGGTGGGCGCCGGCGTCGTCCACCAGATCCAGCGCGGCCGTGTCACCGGTGCGCTCCAGTACCGCGTCGGTCTGCTCGGCGTTCCAGACGTAGGGCAGGGCCAGCCAGCCCTCGGCCCGGCGGACCAGCACGCGCGTTTCCACCAGGCGCACCCGGGTCAGGTCGAGCCCGTCGCGCATCACGGCCGTGTACGGCGCCATCGCCGCCGTCTGCCGGACGGAGGCACCGTCGCCACGCGGGTAGTAGAAGGTCTTGGTGAGGATGGTGCCGACCGGGAAGTCGAAGCTGTCGCGCTCGCTGTAGGACGCTGCCGTGCCGGCGGGCATCCAGACGGTGCGCAGCTTCTGCGCGTGGTCGGTGAACAGGGGGGTGTTCAGGTCGTAGGGCAGCACGCCGCTGTTGAGGGTCAGGTGGCGGTCGTTGATGGCCAGCACCCGCCACT
Source organism: Vitreoscilla sp. (assembly GCA_018780145.1). Classification (GTDB taxonomy): domain Bacteria; phylum Pseudomonadota; class Gammaproteobacteria; order Burkholderiales; family Burkholderiaceae_C; genus Ideonella. Next base: position 14,370 of record JADMKA010000215.1, read on the forward strand.
CGGACAGCATGGCCGGCTTGCCCTCGGCGATGAATTGCACCGGGTCGGGCGCACGCGAGCAGCCGGCCAACAGGCCGGCCGCCGCCAGCAGCAAGGCCCCGAGCAGGCGCACCGGATGCCGGCCCATCAGCCGCCCACCGGCAGGGCCACCGGTGCCAGTCGCGGCAGCGTGCAGCGCAGGGCGTCGGTGACCACCAACGGGTTCTTGTACTTGCCGGGCCCGTCGGCGTTGAGCACGGCGGCCGGGGCGTTGTCCACGCACAGGCGCTCGTCGGCCACGCCAGCGCGCTTGGCGTCGGTGAAGCCGTCCCAGAGCACGTCCGGGAAGCGGCCGTTGAGGCCGAACATGGCGAGCTTCAGGGCTTTCAGATCCAGCCCGTCGGGCGAGTCGCCGCCGCCCGAGAAGCGGTTGCCCTGCACGAGGATGCCGCGCGGATAGGGGTCGTAGCTGGCCTCCACACCCTTCTCGCTGTAGTAGCCGGTGGAGAAGTAGCTGGAGATGATGACGTTGGCCGTCTGGTTGTCGGCGATGTCGTTGTCGAAGATCTCGACCTTGGGGTTGGAGTTGATCACCACGCCCGAGCCGGCCGGCACGCTGGCCACCGCGGTGCCCCTGGCGGCGAAGTTGCCCAGGTTGTTCTTCAGCACCTGGTTCTTGTAGACCCGCGTGCTGTGCCCGGGCTGCGACAGGTTGGGCATGTTGAACACCAGGATGCCGCCGGTGTTGCCGGTGGCGACGTTCTCGTACACGTCCGCGTTGATGGTGTTCTCGATCTCGATGCCGGCCACGTTCTGCTCGGCCCGGTTGCGCCGCACGATCACCTGGTTCGACTGGCCGACGTAGATGCCGGCGTCCGAGGCGCCGAAGGCCTGCGAATCCTCGATCAGCACGTTGCGCGTCTTGACCGGGTAGATGCCGTAGGCACCGTTGGAGGTCTTGGGGCCATCGGTCCAGCGCACCCGCACGGCGCGGATGGTGATGTTCTCGCCGTCGTTGATCTTCAGCGCGTCGCCCTGGCTGTCTTCCAGGGTCAGGCCCTCGATGGTGAAGTTGCTGGCCTGCACCAGCAGGCCTTCGGGGCCGGCCACCTGGTTGCGGAAGGACAGGATGGTCTTGTCCAGCCCGGCGCCTTTCAGCGTGACACCGGAGACGCGCAGCGACAGGCCGCGGTCCAGGTGGTAGCTGCCCGCCGGGATCTCGATCACCGAGCCGGGCTTCGCATCCAGCAATTGCCCCTGCAGCTTCTTCTGGAAGGCGGCATCGACCGGCAGGTCACCGGCACGTTGGCCGCCATCCGGCGGGGCCTTGCCGCAACTGGCGAGCGACAGGGCCACCAGGAGAGCCAGAGCGGCGGTGTGGCGTGTCCAACGGTGTGGCTTCATGGGGCGCTCTGGCGTGAATCGGTCCCAAAATATAGCAAAGACTATCTTTATATCGTTTCCGGAGTTTCCCCGTGTCGCGGCCTCGGGGTCATCCCGGAGCCTGGGCCTGCTCGCAGCGGACCTGGGCCACCTCCCGGCGGCCGCCGTCCACCCGCACGGCGGTCAAGGCGCCACCCCAGACGCAGCCGGTGTCCAGCGACAGCAGATCCGGCCGGTTGATCAGGCCGAGGGTGGACCAGTGCCCGAAGGCCACCGGCTGGCCGGCCGTGGCCCGCGCGGCGTGCTCGAACCAGGGCAGGAAGCCAGGCGGGGCGGTGTCGGCGCCGTCCTTGCTGTCGAAATCCAGCGTGCCGTCGGCCTGGCAGAAGCGGATGCGGGTGAGCACGTTGACGATGCAGCGCTGGCGTGCAATGCCGGTCAGCGCATCGTCCCACCGCTCTGGCGCGTTGCCATACATCTGCGGCAGGAACTCGGCCAGCGCCGGGCTGCGCAGCATGGTCTCGACCTCGGCAGCCAGCGCCAGCGTGCGCTCGGCGCTCCACTGCGGCACCACGCCGGCGTGCACCAGCAGCCAGCCCTCGGCCTGGTCGGCCAGGCGGCCCTGGCGCAGCCAATCCAGCCAGTGTTCGCGGCGCGGGTGCTCCAGGATGGCGGCCAGCGTGTCGCGCCGGTGGGGCCTGCGCACGCCGGCCGCCACGGCCAGCAGGTGCAGGTCGTGGTTGCCCAGCAGGTAGCCGGCGCTGCCGCCGAACTCGGCCAGGCGCTCCAGCACCTGCAGCGAGGCCGGGCCCCGGTTGACCAGGTCGCCCAGCAGGTGAAGGCGGTCGCGCGACGGCGAGAAATCGAGCGTGGCAAGAAGGCGGTCGAAGGCGTCGCAGCAGCCCTGCAGGTCGCCGATGAGATAGTGCATCGGCCGATTCTGCTACGCTCTCGCGCCTTTCCTCCCTCGTTCAACCCCCTTTTCCTTTCGCGCGGCGAGACCGCCTCCGCCCGCACCGCATGGACGTTGCCCTACTCGTTTTCCTGATTCTCCTGAACGGGTTGTTCGCCATGTCGGAGATGGCCCTGTCGGCCAGCCGCAAGGCGCGCCTGCAGGTCATGGTCGAGGCCGGCGAGTCCGGTGCGCAGGCGGCCATCGATCTGCACGATCACCCGACCAAGTTCCTGTCGACGGTGCAGATTGGCATCACCTCGATCAGCGTGCTGAACGGCATCGTGGGCGATGCGGCGTTCTCGGGCCCGCTGTCGGCCTGGCTCATCGAGGTCTTCCCGCTCTCGCAGCGGGCGGCCGACCTGTCGGCCACCGGCCTGGTGGTGATGATCATCACGGTGCTGTCGATCATCTTCGGCGAGCTGGTGCCCAAGCGGCTGGGCCAGATGTACCCCGAGACCGTCGCCCGCCTGGTGGCCCGCCCGATGCAATGGCTGTCGACCGCCACCCGCCCGGTGGTGGCGGTGCTGGCCTTCAGCACCGAGGGCATCCTGAGGCTGATGGGCGTGCGCGGTGGCCCGGCACGCAGCGTGACGGAAGAAGAGATCGCCGCCAGCCTGGAGGAGGGCCTGGACGCCGGCGTCATCGAGGCCCAGGAGCACCAGATGGTGCGCAACGTGTTCCGCCTGGACGACAGGCAGATCGGCTCGATGATGATCCCGCGCGCCGAGATCCGCTGGCTCGACGCCAACGCCTCGATCGACGACGTGGTGCGCGTCATCGCCGACGAGGAGCACTCGCGCTACCCGGTCTGCCGCGGCGGGCTGGACGACGTGATCGGCGTGATCGCCGCCCACAGCCTGCTCAAGCCGATCGCGCAGGGCCGCATCGCCTCGCTGGCAGACCACCTGCAGGCGCCGGTCTTCGTGCCCGAGACGCTGTCGGGCATGGAGCTGCTGGAACATTTCCGCACCTCGGGCGCCGAGCTGGTGTTCGTGGTCGACGAGTACGGTGCCGTGCAGGGCGTGATCACCGTGCGTGACGTGCTGGAGGCCATCACCGGCGAGTTCGGCACCCAGACCGACGAGGACGCCTGGGCCGTGCAGCGCGAGGACGGCAGCTGGCTGGTCGACGGCCTGATCCCCGTGCCCGAGCTGAAGGACCGGCTGGAACTGAAGGAATTGCCCGAGGAAGACCGCGGGCGCTACAACACCCTGGCCGGCATGATCATGCTGCTGCTGGGCCGGTTGCCCCGCACCACCGACCGGGTGGAGTGGGAAGGCTGGCGTTTCGAGGTGGTGGACCTCGATGGCAAGCGGGTCGACAAGGTCCTGGCCACACGCCAGGCGGACCCGGAGACACTGGAGAAATGAAGTGATCAACCCCGAGCTGCACAAACAGCCGTTGGCGCTGGACCGTACCGAGCACCGCAACCTGAAGGTACGGCGTGAGACCAACATCCTGGATGCGGCCGCTGGCCTGAATGCCTTTTTCGTCACCGCGGCCGAGTTTGCCGACGCCTGCAAGGAGTACCCGATCCTGTTCCTGCGCGCCGGCACCGACCCCGAGGGCAAGCCGCTGGTCGCACCCCTGGCCATTTTTGGCCTCAAGCGTGGCGAGAACCTCTTTTACCGCAATGGCGTGTGGGACGCCCGCTACGTGCCGGCGATGCTGCGCTCGTACCCGTTCGCGATGGCGAGCGCCGACGAGAAACGCTACGTCCTGTGCTTCGATTCGGCGTCCCCCGCGATGTCCACCGAGGAAGGTGAACCCCTGTTCGACGCTCAGGGGGAGCCCACACCCTACATGAAAGGCGTGCAGAGCTTCGTCGAGCAGATCGAGATCGAGGTCGAACGCACCCGCCTGGCCGGCCGCCGCTTGATGGAGCTCGGGCTGCTGCAGGACAAGCGCTTCGATGCCACCCTGAGCGATGGCACGCCCGTGGTGGTCGACGGTTTTCTGGCGGTCGACGAAGCGCGCCTGGACAAGCTCACCGACGAGGAAGTGCTGCAGTTGCACCGCAACGGCCTGCTCGGCCTGCTGAACCTGCACGTGGCGTCGCTGGGCAACATGCGGTCGCTGCTGGAGCGCCGCATGGCGCTGAATGCCAAACCGGCATAGCAGCTATCGTCCGGACATCGCGGAATCGGGTAGTTCCCCGCTGCCGTCGGGCCGTTCCTTGGCGCTAAGCTCGCCACAGAATCGGCCCTGTCGACGCCGAGGAGACTGCGCATGAAAACGATGTTCCGCACCCTGACCCTTCTGGCCGCCGCGGCAGCCTGGGCCGCACCGGCCGCTGCCCAGGAGGTGACGCTCAAGTTCCACCACATCTGGAACCCGCAGGCGATGGCCTCGGTGAACGTGATCCAGCCCTGGTGCGACAAGATCGCCAAGGAGTCGGGTGGCAAGATGAAGTGCCAGATCCTGCCGGCCATGTCCGGCGGCGGCACGCCCCCGCAACTGGTGGACCGTGTCAAGGACGGCGTCGACGACGTCGTCATCACGCTGCCCGGCTACACCGCCGGCCGCTTCCCGGCGATGGAGGTGTTCGAGCTGCCCTTCATGTGCAACTCGGCCGAGGCCGGTGCCCGCGCCACCTGGGACTACCTGCAGAAGTACGCATTGAAGGAGTTCCCGGGCACCAAGATCTTGGCGACCTGGGTGCATGACGAAGGCTACATCCACACCCGCGACAAGCAGGTCAAGACCCTGGCCGATTTCAAGGGCCTGAAGATGCGCGCCCCGACCCGGCAGACCAACAAGCTGCTGGCCGCGCTGGGGGCGTCGCCGGTGGGCATGCCCCTGCCAGCCATCCCCGACGCGGTGAGCAAGGGCACGATCGACGGCTTCCTGCTGCCCTGGGAGGTGATGCCCTCGCTGAAGCTGCACGAGCTGGTCAAGTTCGACAGCGAGACCGACCCGAGCCGCCCGGCGCTGTACAGCGCGGTGTTCATCTTCGCGATGAACCAGGCCAAGTACGACAGCCTGTCGCCGGAGCTGAAGAAGGTCATCGACGCCAACAGCGGTGCCGCCTCGTCGCAGGCCATCGGCAAGATCTGGGACGGCAGCCAGGCGGTGGGCCGCAAGGCCGCGCAGGACCACGGCAACACCCTCTACACCATCCCCGCCAGCGAGCTGGACAACTGGGTCAAGGCCTCCGCCCCGCTGTACGACAGCTGGGTGGCCGACATCGAGGGCAAGGGCATGCCGGCCAAGCAGATGCTGGCCGATGCCCGCGACCTGCTGGCCAAGTACAAGGTCAACAAGTAGGCCTGCCGCCCGAGGTACCCGGCCCGCCACGCGCCCCGTGGCGGGTTTTCTTTTGCGCTGAACCGTCACGATCCCGATGAACCTCTGGTTGAAGAAGATCTCGCTGGCCTTCGCCGTGCTCGGCGGCCTGGTTGCCTTTGTCAGTGCCGCGATGGTCTGCGTGTCCATCGCCATGCGGGCCACGCTGTCGCGCCCCATCGCGGGTGATGTGGAGCTGACGCAGTTCGGCATCGCGCTGTGCATTTCGCTGTGCCTGCCCTGGGCGCAACTGCACGGCGCCAACATCATCGTGGACTTCTTCACCCAGAGCCTGCCCGAGCGCGCCAGCCGCCGGCTCGACGCTGTCGGTGCGGTGCTGCTGGCGGCGATGTGCGCGCTGCTGTCCTGGCGCACCTCGGTGGGCGCGATGTCGGTGCGCGAGGCTGGAGAAACCTCGATGATCCTGGATCTGCCGATGTGGTGGGCCTATGTCTCGCTGGCCCCCGGGCTGGCCCTGACCGCGCTGATCGCGCTGGTGCAGGCGGCGCGCTGCTGGCGCGGCGGCCCGCTCGTCGAGGGGGTGCGCTGAGATGGACCCGCTCTACATCGGCCTCCTGATGTTCGGTGGCATGCTGGTGCTGATGGCACTGCGCGTGCCCATTGCCGCCGCCATGTTCATCCCCGGCGCGCTGGGCTACTGGGCCATGACCAACGACCTGGCCCTGCTGAACCTGATGAAGGGCAGCGCCGTGGCACGGCTGACGGTCTACGACCTGTCGGTGATCCCGCTGTTTCTGCTGATGGGTCAGTTCGCCACCCAGGGTGGTTTGTCCAAGGCCTTGTTTCAGGCGGCGGCGGCCTTCGTCGGCCACATCCGCGGCGGGCTGGCGATGGCGGCGGTGCTCAGCGCGGCGGCGTTCGGCGCCGTCTGCGGATCGTCGGTGGCCACCTCGGCCACCATCACCCAGGTGGCCTACCCGGAGATGAAGGCGCATGGCTACCACGGCCGGCTGGCCACGGCCACGCTGGCCTCGGGCGGCACGCTGGGCATCCTGATCCCACCCTCGGTGCCGCTGGTGGTCTATGCCATCCTCACCGAGCAGAACATCGCCAAGCTCTTCGCGGCGGCGATGGTGCCGGGCATCCTGGCGATGCTGGGCTACATCGCCGTCATCGCCATCATCTGCCGGGTCAAGCCCGAGTTGGCCACGCCGAGCGAGCCTCTGCCCTGGCCGCAGCGCTGGAAGGCGCTGGCTGGCATCTGGCCCATCGTGGCGATCTTCATCCTGGTCTTCGGCGGCATCTATGGCGGGCTGTTTTCGCCCACCGAAGGTGCGGCGGTCGGCGCTGTCGGTACCTTCGTGGCGGCGCAGTTCAAGCGCGAACTCGATCGCGCCGGCATCGTGCGCAGCTTCCTGGGCACGGCCGAGACCTCGGCGATGGTCTTCATGATCTTCCTCGGCGCCGACATGATGAACGCCTCGCTGGCCCTGACCCAGATGCCCAAGGGCCTGGCCGATTGGGTCAGCCATCTTCAGGTGGCGCCGCTGTGGATCGTTGGCGCGGTGATGGTCTTCTACGTGATCCTCGGCTGCGTGATGGACGAGTTGTCCATGATGCTGCTGACCATTCCCGTGCTCTTCCCGGCCATCATGGGCCTGGACCTGTGGGGCCTGAACCCCGAGATGAAGGCCATCTGGTTCGGCATCCTGGTGCTGATGACCGTGGGCATCGGCATGACAGCACCACCGGTGGGGCTGAACGTCTACGTGGTCAACAGCATCGCCAAGGATGTGCCGATGAGCGAGACCTACAAGGGCGTGTTTCCCTTCCTCGCCACCGACGTGGTCCGCACCATCGCGATGCTGTTCTTCCCCGGCCTGTGCCTGGGCCTGGTGAACCTGCTGTTCTGACATGGAGCGGCCCGGCTGAGTCCGCCGCACCGGACCTGCGATCATGCGCAGTTCCCTGACATGCGGACCCTTCTCGTGGAAGCCTTTCTCGTCTCGACCGGCATCGTCGCCCTGGGTGAAATGGGCGACAAGACGCAGCTGCTGGCGCTGCTGCTGGCGGCGCGCTTCAAGCGCCCCGTGCCCATCATTCTGGGCATCCTGGTGGCCACGCTGGCCAACCACGCGGCAGCGGGCTGGCTGGGCGCCGGCATCGCGGCCTGGCTGGGCCCGCAGTGGCTGCGCTGGGTGATCGGCGGCTCGTTCCTGGCGATGGCGGTATGGATGCTGATCCCGGACGAGGCCGACGAGGCCCCCGGCGGCAACCCCCGCTTCGGCGTCTTCGGCACCACGGTGGTGGCCTTCTTCCTCGCCGAGATGGGCGACAAGACGCAGATCGCCACCGTGGCTCTCGCGGCGCGCTACGACGCCCTGGTGGCCGTGGTGGCCGGCACCACGCTGGGCATGATGATTGCCAACGTGCCGGCGGTCCTGCTCGGCGACCGGGTCGCCAAGCTCGTGCCGATGCGCGTGGTGCACCTGGTCTCGGCGCTGGTGTTCGCGGTGCTGGGCGTGCTGAGCCTGGCCGCGCTGTAACCGCCGCGGGAACAACCCGCAGCCCTGCATCAACCCGCCCGCATCAAGGGCCGATACCCGCTGCATCACTGTTCACCGGGTACGAGATGAGACTGCCAGACCTGCTCCGCTTTGTTCACGACCTGCCCGTGGGTGCCAAGCTGGCGCTGGCCTTTGCGAGCGTGCTGGCCTGCATGGCCGCCGGCAGCGCCTTCGCGATCCACCAACTCCAGCGCATGACACAGCTGGCGCAGGATGCCACCACGGCGCAGGCGCTGTTCGTGCAGAGCTGCAGCCTGATCGTCGGCCTGGCGATGCTGGGCATGGTCTTCGCCACCGGCCTGGCCTGGGCCATCGGCCGCAGCATCGCTCGGCCCTTGCGGGATGCGCTGCGCATGACCGAAGCGGTGGCCGCCGGCGATTTCACCTGCCGCGTGCCGGCACAGGGCCGCGACGAACTCGCGCAACTGAACCGCGCATTGCTGGCGATGGCCGATCGCCTGCGATCGCTGGTGGCCCAGGTCCGCGACGGCATGGGCTCCGTGGGCACCGAATCACGGCGCCTGGCCGGCGGCAACCAGGACCTCAATGTCCGCACGGCGCAGGCCCGGGTGTTGCTGCGCCAGACCGTTGCCAGCGTGCACGACATCACCCACACCGTGACCCGGACCGCCGAGGCGGCACACCAGGCCAGTGCACTGGTCGGCCAGGCCGCGGACGCCGCCGAATCCGGTGGCGCTCTGATGGCCGAGGTGGTGGCCGGCATGCAGGGCATCAGCGAGTCCTCGCTGCGCATGGCGAGCATCGTCGGCGTGATCGATGCCATCGCCTTCCAGACCAACATCCTGGCGCTGAACGCGGCGGTGGAGGCCGCCCGCGCCGGCGAGCAGGGCCGTGGCTTCGCAGTCGTGGCCGGCGAGGTCCGATCCCTGGCCCAGCGCAGCGCCCTGTCGGCCCAGGAGATCCGCACCCTCATCCAGGCCTCCGCGGCACAGGTGGGCGCGGGCACCCTGCGCGTAGGTGAATCCGGCGAGCGCATGGGCCGCATCGTCGGCCTGGTGCGCGAGGTGGCCGTGCTGATGCACGGCGTGGCCAGCTCGGCGCAGGCTCAGCGAGGAGGGCTCGACGTCGTGAGCCGCTCGGTCTGCGAGCTGGACGAGACCACGCTGCTGAACGCCCGGCTGGTGGACGAGTCGGCAGCCGCCACCGCCGCCCTGCACGACCATGCCGTGCGGGTGAACGGGCTGATGGCCGGGTTCAGGCTCGACGCGCCGCCGGCCGCTGCCAGCTGAACTGCCACTTCGGCGGCCACACTGGCTGCCAGGCTGGCAGTGCCGTGGCGACCGGACCGGCGCGCGTCGCACGTTCTCGGAAATTCGCCTTTGCCCGCAAGCACTTGCGAGCGCCGCTCCGGATTAACCCGCGAGCTGCCCGCAGCGGGCATGGGACTTGATCCCTTCTCCGGCACAGGCCCGATCCGCACGCAACCCGTGTGCGGCACAGAGGCCCCACCCCACCGGAGACAAGAACGATGGAGACCTTCTACGAAGTCATGCGGCGCCAGGGCATCTCACGCCGCAGCTTCCTCAAGTACTGCTCGCTCACCGCCACCTCCCTGGGGCTGGGCCCGGCCTTCGTGCCGCAGATCGCACATGCGATGGAGACCAAGCCACGCACCCCGGTGCTGTGGCTGCACGGGCTGGAGTGCACCTGCTGCTCGGAGAGCTTCATCCGCAGCGCGCACCCGCTGGCCAAGGACGTGGTGCTGTCGATGATCTCGCTGGACTACGACGACACGCTGATGGCGTCCGCCGGGCACCAGGCCGAGGCCATCCTCGAAGAGATCATGGCCAAGTACAAGGGCAACTACATCCTGGCGGTGGAAGGCAACCCGCCGTTGAACCAGGACGGCATGAGCTGCATCATCGGCGGCCGCCCGTTCATCGACCAGCTGCGCCACGTGGCCAAGGATGCCAAGGCCATCATCAGCTGGGGGTCGTGTGCCAGCTGGGGTTGCGTGCAGGCCGCCAAGCCCAACCCGACGCAGGCCACGCCGGTGCACAAGGTGATCACCGACAAGCCCATCATCAAGGTGCCGGGCTGCCCGCCGATCGCCGAGGTGATGACC
>JADMKA010000262.1 GCA_018780145.1 Vitreoscilla sp.
CTTCGAAGTCAACGACATGACCTGCGGCCACTGCGTCAGCACCATCACCAAGGCGTTGAAGGCCACGGACAAGGATGCCAAGGTCGCAATCGACCTGGCCTCGCACCGTGTGCAGGTGGAGCCGGCCTCGGCCGACGCCGAGGAATTGGCCGAAGCCATCATGGACGCGGGCTACACGCCGGTGCCCGTGCAGGCCGGTTCGACCTCTTCCGGCAAGCCGGCGGGATCGTGCTGCGGCGGCTGCCATTGATAGATCAGGCGAGGCTGGCGGAGGCCCTGCGAGGCCTGCCTGTTGGCTGAGCGCGCAGGGAGAGCAAGTCAAACCGTATCCTGCTAGTGGGAGTGGCCTTTGTACTCAGTTGAGCGGTTTGAATGGCCTCCAGAGCCGCGCAGTTCCGTTTGGGTGGACCCAGCATGGCGCGGGTCAACAATTCAGCTGAGGCTGGACGGCGAGGCTGGCACTTTCCTATTCCGTCGCGCTCTCACCTTGAACCAAAGAGTTTTGAACCACCTGCCCCGCAGCAACTTGCGCAGTAGCTGGTGGTCGCCACTTGGTCCCCACTGAGAGTGGCTGCGGTTCTCCGGCCGGATTTCGATCCTCCTCGTCACAGCCATGCCTGCCGGCTCACTTGCCAGCCGTCAGTACGCAGTGCCGACGACAGTTCGACCTGGAGTTGATGCCTTCGTACGTCGCCGACGGGCCTGATGCCCGCTTGTGCGGGCCGGGGGCGGATGAGCTGGATTCGACTAAACGGCGGCGGTGGCCTCGATGACGTCAGCCACGCTCTGCCAAGCCGCCCGCAACTGCGCCTCGCTCTTGCCAACGTAGTGACCCAGCGTGACATCGGCTCCGGTCGCGTGGTTCAGCATGCGCTTCAGAGCGCCGCCAGAGACCAGCTCCTCGGCAATGCTTGCAAAGGTCGCGCGCAGACCATGCCCTTGCACCGAGGTCCCGGCTCGAGCGTTGATCCATGCAAGTGTCTTGCGCGCGTCAACTATCGGGAACAGCGGGTCCTCGGGCTTCTTGCCGGTGCAACGCCGCCGCGCGATCTCCAACGCCTGTCGAGACAACAGCAGCTTGTGGTCGCTCCGGTTCTTCGTGTCTCGCAGGACGAGCTTGCCGCCCTGGCAGTCGACGTCGCCGACCTTGATGGGCTCGTATCCGTGACGCTTGTTGCCGTGGATCTCGCCACCTCGGCACCCGGTCAGCAATTGGAAGCGGTAGTAGTCGGCGGCGACCCGGGACGGCGCGACCGCCGAGGCCCGCCACCAGGCACCGAGGCGCTCCGGCGGGATAGGCGACGGGTTTCCCTGGGAGACGGTGATGACAATGCGGTCACGTCCGGCCGTTTCACGCCCGAGCGGATTGGCTGCAACGACAACGCCGTGCCACCGAAGCACGGCGCGCAGCACCTGCATTGCGTAGGCGGCCTCCCGCTCAGACCGTTTAGCCAGTTCCGTGTGTACGCGTCGGATGTCTTGAGCCGTGAGCTTCGACAGCAACGTCTGCGCGATCGAGAACAGGTTGCCGTCAGCGAACTTCCGTCCGGTCTTGGACACCCTGCCGGCTTCGATCATCCCGAGATAGTCCGCCTTCGTGCGTGCCTTCAGCGGCAGACCATCCTTGGCGCGGCGCTTCTTCTCGACGTACTCGCGAAGCGCCTTCTCCATGGTCAGCCCGTCTTGCCGGTCGGCGCACTCTCGAGCCGCCACCTCGGCCCGCAGCCGCGCCTCCTCTTGGGCGGGCCAATCAACGCCGTCACGGGCGAGCGCTCGGATGCGTCCGGCCTCCGCGCAGGCTGCTGCCAACTTCATCTGCCCTGGTGCTTCGCCGTACTCCTGTGGCAGCCGGTATTGGCGCTCGACCGCCGAGCCCTTCACGGTGTAGCGGACCAGCAGCGTGCGCACACCGTCCGGAGCAATGCGCAGTTGCAGGCCCCGGTCGAGCGTCAGCTTGTAGGGTTGCGCGCGAGGCTTGTGAGCGTCGACTGCTTTGACGGTCAAGAGCGGCATCTGCGGGTTCCGTGTCCGACTGGTGTCCGAAATATCTCAGGCTCGGATGGTATCGATCGGAACACTGCGGTACAACGAGTTATCCGTAACCCATTGATCTACATGGACATTCATCAGTCCCAAGAAATCCCAGAGCGTCCTGCAAAACACCGAATGTCCCGACTGTTAATCCGTAGGTCCCTGGTTCGAGCCCAGGTCGGGGAGCCAACAAACACCAGAGTCAGCAGGTTTTCGCCTGCTGCCTTTTTGTTTTCTGGATGAGGCTGGTGCCAGTCTGGTGCCAGTTTCGCGAACCATGGGTTGAGCCCCTGCCGAAGCCCGCCTGTTGAACCTGAGCGACGAGACCGGTGTGCAGCACAGGTACATGCTGACCCTGCTCTCGGTCACTGCGCCTCGCGTCACTTGCAGTCAGCGCAGGCCCGGTCGTCCCATTCTTGTGGGCTGACTACGCCGGGCCCGAGGACGCGTGCGGCCATTGCCGGGCAGCAACGCCAGAGACGAAGCGGCCGAAGGCGTCGAGCAGCGGCGCGGCGGCAAAGGACGGGCCCTCCAGCATCGCCAGCGCCTGCACGGTGGCCTCCAACGTCGAGACCTGGTCAGTTCGCCGCGCCGCGCGGATCGCGCGGTAGCGGGTGGGCGCCGTCGCGGCCAGCGGCAGCCGCGGCAGCGCGGCCAGGGCTGGGTGCTCGAGAAGCATCCGCAGGCTCTTGCGCCACGTCCCGTCTGTCACCGACCGGCATATTGGAGCCACTCCGTGATCGGCATATAGGCGCCACCC
>JADMKA010000234.1 GCA_018780145.1 Vitreoscilla sp.
GACGAACGACACCGGCCAGGGGCCAGGCGTCAAGGTGAGATGCCCGGACGCATACGGAAGGACGGAAGAAAGTAGAAGCAAATAGATGGAGGGCAGGATAGGCTGCGCGCCGGCAAATGGCTGCCACGCAGCACGGTTGAAGGGACGATGTGCCGTGACTTGCGACCTGCGTGAACGCGTGACGATTGACCTGCGCGGCCTGGGTGCCGCGTTGCAGGCGCGCGCCATGGCCGAGCGCTCTACGGTTGCCGCCATGGCCAGACGGGCCATCGTCGCCATGCTCGACACTCCGCAGGCTCAAGCCACGTTGTTTGCTGCGGAAGGGGCAGAGCCGCTTCCGCGTCCGCCGTCCGACCGCCGAGCCGTCAAGGTCTCAGTCCGCTTTTCGGCCGAGCACACTGTCGTTCTGGCCACGCGCGCCCGAGAGGCCGACGTTTCGCAAGGCGCCTACATCGCCGGCTTGCTTGACGGTGCGCCGCCCGCGCCCATGCCGCCGGATCACCGCGAAGCCATTGCCGCGCTGCTGGCGTCGACCGACCAACTGGCGGCCACGTCGGCCGACATCAACGCGCTCCTGCGCTTGCTGGGGCGCGTATCGCGGGCTGAGCTCGAGCCCTATCGCGCGCGCGTCCTGTCACTGGTCGAGGATGTGCGGGGTCACCTGGAGCTTGCATCGCGGCTGATGACCGCATTGGGGCCGCCGCGAGGTTCAAGCGCAGCGCACCACCGAAGGAGGCCACCATGACACCCGGTCCATCCATTGACGGCGTTCTAGTGCAATGGGGGGAGCGCCTGTTCTACCCGCGCACCCGAATGGTCAAAGTGACACCACCGCCGCACCTGGCCGGCGGGGTGCTGCACCTGCACGCCCAACACATCCGCCAACGCATTGAGGCGACCGTGGTCCGGCGGGCACCGCAGGTGATGGTCAAGGTCACCGGGGGTGGCCGCGGAATGGCCGCCATCACCGCGCACTTCCGCTACATCGCCAAGTCCGGTCGGCTGCCCGTCGAGGATGACCGGGGCGCCGTGCGCGAAGGCAAGGAAGCTTTGCACGACTTGGCCGAGCAGTGGCGGCATGGAGGCTCGCGCATCGGAGAAACCAGCCCGCGACGCGAGGCCTTCAACATCATGCTGTCCATGCCTACAGGCACCGACCCGCTGATCGTTCAACGGGCGGCGCGGGAGTTCGCGCAGCACGAGCTTGCCGATCACCGCTGGGTGATGGTGCTGCACGACCACCAGGCCAACCCGCATGTCCATCTGAGCGTGCGGGCCGAGTCCCGACACGGGAAGCGCCTGAATCCCCGCAAGGCCGACCTGCACCGCTGGCGCGAGACTTTCGCCGACAAGTTGCGTGGCTACGGCATCGAGGCCGAGGCCACACGGCAGGCCACTCGCGGCGAGCAGCGCCGATTTCAATCGCTCTGGCAGATCAACGCACGAAAGGACGGGCGCTTGTCGTCACCAAGGGCGGAAACCAAGCGGAGCGCCGTCGCGAACGCAAGCCGCCAAGACGCCGCCAAGGCATGGCTTCACATCGCCTCCGCGCTCGAGAAGTCGGACGCTGTCGACGACAGGCAGTTGGCCAGGGCGATCATCGGATATGTGTTGCGGATGCCCTTGGTTGCCGAGCGACTGCCCAAACGCGAGCTCGCGTCGCGGCAGCAACGAGATCTTCCGGGAATGGAACGGCAGCGCACCGGTGCATCACAGACGCGACGCGGACCGGAAATGGAGAGGTAGGGCGGTGATCCGTGCAACGCGCCGCGAATGACCCAATCAATCGACCGACTGTTCAAGACTGGGTACGGTCCTTGGTACAGGCCTCTCGAACGACCGCGGTCATCGAAAGCCTCCGAAGTGAGAAGGCGATTGCTTTGAATCGGCTTCTTTCGGATGCCTTTCGACCGTAGCGGCGAACTCCCGCATGACTTCCAATGCCCATTTGCAAAGGGGGCAGTTGTTCGTGCCACGCATCAATGCGGGCATGTCAAATGGAGACAGGAAATCAGCTGCGCTCTTTCCGATATGCGCCTGAAATCCGAGACATGACGGCGTCGAAATCGAAGCTCGCATGGAACCTGGACACGAAGTGGCCCTGCGCTCCGTCGTATTCGAACTCGGCACACTGGCACTCACCTTCTCCTTCTCCGCAGTCTTCGCAGAGCGGGTTGCAGTACGCGATCATCTGGTCGATGGCGTCCTCAGGGGCGCTCGACAACATGAGCTCATCCACCGCTGTCCAGTCCGCGGAGACAGCTTCGCCGCGAGCGAACTCCAGCAAGCCTTCCACGGATCGGTCGTTGACGGAGGAAAGTGCTCGGTATGCCTGTCGCAGGACGACACGTGTGTAGTCGAAGCGGTATCCCTGGACGATGCACAGAACGAGCCCCCTCTCCTCGACGAGGCTGCGAAAGGTCATCGGGCCGTATTTGGAGAAAAGATCCCGGTACCGGTCGGCATCCAGGCTGATGTGCTTGAGCGAGTTGTTGATTGCATCGATGAGCTCGAACTTCCGGTTGGCGATCCTCGCGCCACCTACGCTGAAGAGCTCGTCGAAGCTGCGCACTAGGTCGACCCGGCTTTCCCTGATGCCGTCGGCCTTGCGTATGGCCGCGATGTAGTCGATGGCATGCGCGATGAAGAGATTCGCGCCGAACACTTGATGGACGCGCACTGGTCCGCGGTGCACTTCGGCAAGCAGGCTGTCCACGGCCGGCTCGACGACTAGGGCCTGTTAACACTAATTGCGCCGAGGTGAATTCCTTGCGACAGTGAGTGC
>JADMKA010000272.1 GCA_018780145.1 Vitreoscilla sp.
CGTTGGCCAGGCGGATGACCTCGCTGGTGGCGCGGGCCACGGCGTCGGCGTCGTCACCGACGATGTCGCCGACCAGCACCATCTTCGGCAGGCCGCCGCGCTTGCTCTTGGTGGCGTAGCCCACCGCCTTCAGGTAGCGGTCGTCCAGGTGCTCCAGGCCGGCGAGCAGCACGGGGGAGGGGCCCTGTGCTTCCACGTTCTCGCCGCCGGGGCGCTTCATCAGGGAGAACATGAAGTTCTTGATCTCGACGATGGACGGCACGCACTGGATCGGGTTGCCGAAGAACTCCAGGCACACCGTGCGCACATGCGCCGGCATGCGGTGCACCACCCAGCGGGCCGAGGTGATCAGGCCGTCGCAGCCTTCCTTCTGGATGCCCGGCAGGCCGGCCAGGAACTTGTCGGTGACGTCCTTGCCCAGGCCTTCCTTGCGGAACACGCGGCCCGGGATGTCCAGCCGCTCGGTGCGCTCCAGCGTCTTGCCGCTGGCATCGAAGTGGCGCAGCTCGAAGCTGGCCATCTCGGCGTCGTGGATCTTGCCGAGGTTGTGGTCCAGGCGCACCACCTCCAGCCAGGTGGCCTGCGGCGTGACCATGCGCCACGAGGCCAGGTTGTCCAGCGCGGTGCCCCACAGCACGGCCTTCTTGCCACCGGCGTTCATCGCGATGTTGCCGCCGATGCAGCTGGCCTCGGCCGAGGTGGGGTCGACGGCGAAGACGAAACCGCCGCGCTCGGCGGCGTCGGACACCCGTTGGGTGACCACACCGGCTTCGGTCCACACCGTGGCCACCGGCCGGTCGATGCCCGGCAGGCTGACCATCTCGACCTCGGTCATCGCCTCCAGCTTCTCGGTGTTGATGACCGCGCTCTTCCAGGTCAGCGGCACCGCGCCACCGGTGTAGCCGGTGCCGCCGCCGCGCGGGATGATGGTCAGGCCCAACTCGATGCAGCCCTTGACCAGGCGGGCCATCTCGGCCTCACTGTCGGGCGTCAGCACGACGAACGGGTACTCGACACGCCAGTCGGTGGCGTCGGTCACGTGCGAGACGCGCGACAGGCCGTCGAACTTGATGTTGTCCTTGGCGGTCGAGCGGCCGAGCACCTTGCGGGTGCGCACCCGCAGGGTGGCGACCTCGTCGAAGCGGCCCGCGAAACGCTCGACAGCGGCACGGGCGGCCTGCATCAGCTCGCCCACGTGCAGGTCGCGCTCGGCATCCGCCTCGGGGGTGCGGCGCTTCTCGACCTCGCCCAGGCGGTGGTGCAGCGCGTCGATCAGCAGGGCGCGCCGCTTGGGATTGTCCAGCAGGTCGTCTTCGAGGTACGGGTTGCGCTGCACGACCCAGATGTCGCCCAGCACCTCGTAGAGCATGCGCGCCGAGCGGCCGGTGCGGCGCTCTCCGCGCAAGCGGTCCAGCACGCCCCAGGCGCGCTCGCCCAGCAGCCGCAACACGATCTCGCGGTCGGACAACGAGGTGTAGTTGTACGGGATCTCGCGCAGCCGGGGGGCGGCGCTGTCGGCCCGGTCGACGGGGCCAGGCTGGAAGGTGGCGGCGGGGAGCGGTGCGTTCATGGCGGGCAGGGTCCGCGGGGTGGCCTAGGTGGCTGTCGGCTACGCCGCGCCTGTCGAGGGCACGTGGGCGAGCATCCTACCGCAGCGCAGCATTCCCTCCGGGTGGCGGGGGCGGGCAAAACAGGCTGGCGGGTATTACCCGATGTCGGCGCGCACTTCGGCATGCCACAAAACGCACCTGTCACAAAGCGCCGGCAGACTGGCGCGTTTGGTCCCCCTGTTCGTGCGAGGAGAAGTCATGCAATTGAGCAAAGTCATGCTGGCGGTTGGCCTGTCGTCCCTGTTCGCGGCCGCGCCCGCGCAGGCCCAGGTCGAGGTGCAGTGGTGGCATTCGATGGGCGGCGCCCTGGGTGAGTGGGTCAACGACCTGGCCAAGGATTTCAACGCCAGCCAGAAGGACTACAAGGTCACTCCCACCTTCAAGGGCAGCTACGACGAGTCGATGACGGCCGCGATCGCTGCCTTCCGCGCCGGCAACGCGCCGCACATCCTGCAGGTCTTCGAGGTCGGCACCGCCACCATGATGGCCAGCAAGGGCGCCATCGTGCCGGTGGCCCAGGTCATGAAGGACGCCGGCCAGAAGTTCGACCCGTCGGTCTACGTGCCGGCGGTGGCCGGCTACTACACCGCGCCGAACGGCCAGATGCTGAGCTTCCCGTTCAACAGCTCGACCCCGGTCTTCCACTACAACAAGGACGCCTTCAAGGCGGCCGGGCTGGATCCGGAGAAACCGCCCACCACCTGGCCCGAGGTGGCTCTGGCCGCGGCCAAGCTCAAGGCCAGCGGCCACAAGTGCCCGTTCTCGACCAGCTGGGTGAGCTGGACGCAGCTCGAAAGCTTCTCGGCCTGGCACAACACCTTGTTCGCCACCAAGAACAACGGCTTCGGTGGGCTGGACACGCGGCTGGCGTTCAACACGCCGCTGCACATGCGCCACATCGAGAACCTGGCCAACATGTCCAAGCAGGGCCTGTTCGTCTACAAGGGCCGCGGCAACGCCACCGATGCCACCTTCGTGTCGGGCGAGTGCGCCATGGTCACCGCCACCTCGGCGCTGTACGGCAACATCAAGCGCAACGCCAAGTTCGCCGCCGGCACCGGCGCCCTGCCCTACTACCCGGACGTCCCCGGCGCGCCCCAGAACACCGTGATCGGCGGTGCCAGCCTGTGGGTGATGTCGGGCAAGAAGGCGCCCGAGTACAAGGCCGTGGCCGCGTTCTTCACCTATCTCTCGCAGCCCGAGGTGGCCGCCAAGAGCCACCAGCGCACCGGCTACCTGCCGGTCACCAAAGCCTCGTTCGACCTGACCGAGAAATCCGGCTTCTACAAGCAGAACCCGGGCACCGATGTGTCGGTGACGCAGATGATCCGCAAGACGACCGAGAAGTCGCGCGGCGTTCGCCTGGGCAACTTCGTGCAGATCCGCACCATCATCGACGAGGAACTCGAAGGCGTGTGGGCCGGCAAGAAGACCGCCAAGGAGGCCATCGACGCGGCCATCCTGCGCGGCAACGAGCAACTGGAGCGCTTCCAGAAGACAGCCAAGCTCTAAGAGGCTGAGAGTCTCTCGCCCATGGAAAAACGCGTTCGCTTCCAGTCGCGCTGGCTGCCTTGGGTGTTGATTGCACCCCAGATGGCCATCGTGCTGGTGTTCTTCTTCTGGCCGGCGGCACAGGCCGTCTACCAGAGCGTGCTGCAGCAGGACGCGTTCGGCACCTCCGTCGAGTATGTCGGTACCGAGAACTTCCAGCGCCTGTGGGACGACGCCAGCTACCTGGCCTCGTTCCAGACCACCGCGGTGTTCTCGCTGCTGGTCGCGGTGATCGGCCTCACGGTGTCGCTGATGCTGGCGGTGATGGCCGACCGTGTCGTCCAGGGCGCGCGCTTCTACAAGACCTTGCTGGTCTGGCCCTATGCGGTGGCACCGGCGGTGGCCGGCGTGCTGTGGGTGTTCATGTTCGCCCCCGGACACGGGGTGATCAGCTACCTGCTCGGTGGGCTGGGCATCGAGTGGAACCATCTGTTGAACAGTGGCCATGCCATGACACTGATCGTGCTGGCCGCCGTGTGGAAGCAGATCTCCTACAACTTCCTTTTCTTCCTCGCCGGTTTGCAATCCATCCCCAAGTCGCTCATCGAGGCCGCGGCCATCGACGGGGCCGGGCCCTGGAAGCGCTTCTGGACGGTGCAGTTCCCGCTTTTGTCGCCCACGGCCTTCTTCCTGCTGGTGATCAACATCGTCTACGCGTTCTTCGACACGTTCGCCATCGTCGACGCCGCCACCCAGGGCGGCCCGGGCAAGGACACCGCCATCCTGGTCTACAAGGTGTACTACGACGGCTTCAAGGCACTGGACATGGGCGGCTCGGCGGCGCAGTCGGTGGTGTTGATGGTGATCGTGGTCGCGCTGACGGTGATGCAATTCCGCTTCGTCGAAAAGAAGGTCCAGTACTGACCATGATCGAGCGCCGCCCCTTGGCCACGCTGCTCTCGCACCTCGTGCTGATGCTGGGGGTGCTGATCGTCGCCTTCCCGGTCTACCTGACTTTCGTCGCGTCGACCCAGAGCGCGCAGCAGATTGCACAGGCCCACCCGGTTTCGCTGATGCCCGGCACGCACGCGCTGGAAACGTACCAGCGCGCGCTGTTCGGCGGCAAGAACGAGTTCGGCAGCCAGACCCCCGCCGCGGCGCCGATGATGCTGACCAGCCTGATCAGCGCGCTGATCATCTCGCTGGGCAAGATCGCGATCTCGCTGCTGTCGGCCTTCGCGATCGTCTACTTCCGCTTCCCGCTGCGGGGGCTGGTGTTCTGGATGATCTTCGTGACCCTGATGCTGCCGGTGGAGGTTCGCATCGGGCCCACCTACGAGGTGGTCTCCACGCTGGGCATGCTGAACACCTATGCCGGCCTGACGGTGCCGCTGATCGCCTCGGCCACGGCCACCTTCCTGTTCCGGCAGTTCTTCCTCACCGTGCCGGACGAGCTGGTCGAGGCGGCGCGCATCGACGGCGCCGGCCCGCTGCGCTTCTTCAAGGATGTGCTGCTGCCGCTGTCGTCCACCTCGATCGCCGCACTGTTCGTGATCCAGTTCATCTACGGCTGGAACCAGTACCTCTGGCCCTTGCTGGTGACCACCGACGAATCGATGTACCCGGTGGTGATGGGCATCAAGCGCCTGGTGGCTGGCGAGGCCTACACCGAGTGGAACGTCGTCATGGCCACCGCGATGCTGGCGATGCTGCCGCCGGCCATCGTGGTCATCGTGATGCAGAAATGGTTCGTCAAGGGCCTCGTGGACTCCGAAAAATAATGGCAACCATCTCCCTGCGCCATGTCGAGAAGGCCTACGGCCACGGCGCCACCGCGAACAAGGTGATCCATGGCGTCAACGCCGAGATCGCCGACGGCGAGTTCATCGTCATCGTCGGGCCCTCGGGCTGCGGCAAGAGCACGCTGCTGCGCATGGTGGCCGGGCTGGAGGAGATCACCGGGGGCGAGATCGCCATCGGCCCGCGGGTGGTGAACCAGCTGGAGCCGGCCGAACGCGACATCGCGATGGTGTTCCAGAACTACGCGCTCTACCCGCACATGAGCGTCTACGACAACATGGCCTACGGCCTGAAGATCGCCAACCGGCCCAAGGCCGAGATCGAGGAACGGGTGCAGAAGGCCGCGCGCATCCTGGAGCTGGGCGCGCTGCTCAAGCGCAAGCCGCGCGAGCTGTCCGGCGGCCAGCGCCAGCGGGTGGCGATGGGCCGGGCCATCGTGAGGCAGCCGCAGGTCTTCCTGTTCGACGAGCCGCTGTCCAACCTCGACGCCAAGCTGCGCGCGCAGACCCGGCTGGAGATCCAGAAGCTGCACGCCGAGCTGGGCGTGACCTCGTTGTTCGTGACCCACGACCAGGTCGAGGCGATGACGCTGGCGCAGCGCATGATCGTGATGAACGCCGGCCGCATGGAGCAGATCGGCACCCCAGAGGAGGTCTACGCGAGGCCGGCCACCACCTTCGTGGCCAGCTTCATCGGCTCGCCGCCGATGAACCTGCTGGCGGGCGAGGCGGCGGCCGGCGGCTTCGTCGTCGGCGGCACGCTGCTGCCGCTGGCGCAGCCGGCACCACGCGGCGGCGCGCTGATCCTGGGGGTGCGGCCGGAGAACGTGGCGCCCCATGCCGACGGCAGCTGGCTGATGAAGGTGGAGATGGTCGAGATGTTGGGCGCCGAGCGCCTGGTGCACGGCCGCCTCGGGACCGACCTGTTCACGCTGCGCATCGCCAGCACCGAGCCGGTGCCGCGGGTGGGGCAGGTCCTGCCGCTGCGGGTCGACCCCGGGCACCTGCACTGGTTCGACGCCGGCACCGGCCAGCGGGTACTGGGCCTGTCGAAGCCATAGGGCCATGTCAGCCGCCCTGCCCCCCTGGCCACTGCCGCGCTGGATCGCCCACCGCGGCGCTGGCACCCTGGCCCCCGAGAACACGCTGGCCGCCTTCCGCCTTGGCGCGTCCTTCGGCTACCAGGCCTTCGAGTGCGACGTGAAGCTGTCCGCCGACGACGTGCCGTTCCTGCTGCACGACGCCACGCTGGAGCGTACGACCAACGATCAGGGGCGCGCTGCCGACCGCCCCTGGAGCGAGCTGTCGCGCGTCGACGCCGGCAGCTGGCACAGCCCCGCCTATGCCGGCGAGCCGCCCCCCAGCCTGCAGGCCATCGCCGCCTGGCTGCAGGCCAACGGCCATGGGCTGGACCTGGAGATCAAGCCCACGCCGGGGGACGAGGAACGCACCGGCCGCATCGTGGCGGCGGAAGCTCAGCGGCTGTGGGCCGGCCGGTCGGATCCTCCACTGCTCTCGTCGTTCCAGCCGGAGGCGCTGGCCGGCGCTCGCGACACCGCGCCGGCACTGGCCCGCGCACTGCTGGTCGACACCGATTGGCCGGGCTGGCTGCAGATGGCCCAGGGGCTGGATTGCGTGGCGGTGATCACCAACCACGCGCTGATGGACGCAACGCTGATCCAGCGTCTGCACGATGCCGGCCTGCGCGCCCTGGTCTACACCGTGAACGACGCCGATACGGCGGCACGGCTGGTCAGCGAGGGCATCGACGGCATCATCACCGACGCGGTCGATCGGTTCGCGCCCGCCGCCTGACCCCCCAACTCGAGGCAGTGCGGCACCACCCCTAGGGATGGCTGGTGTGCAGGCCGGCGCCGAGCATGGCAACCAGACTCATCGGAGACTGCCATGAAGCCCCACACCACGCCCACCCAACCGAATCGCCGAGCGGCCCTGCTGGGCATGGCCGCCGCCACCCTGGGCCTCGGCAACCCGCCCGCCAAGGCGGCAGGGCACGCGGCTGCCTGGTCGATCGAAACCCTGCACGCGTTCGCGCCGAACGAGGGCACGCGCGCCGTCGGCAGCCAGGTGTTCGGGCCCGACGGCCTGCTCTACGGCGTGCATGCCATGGGGGGCCAGCGCGGCCTGGGCACGGTGTACCGGCTGGCCCCGGGTGACGGCGCGTTCAGCGTGCTGCACCACTTCGACTATGCCTCGGAGGATGCGGCCGAACCCGAGTCCGGCTTGGTGGTCGGGCAGGACGGCCGCCTGTGGGGCAGCAGCCTGTTCGGTGGCGCGTTCTTCCGTGGCACCGTCTATTCGATCGACACCGCCGGCGACGTGGAGGTTCGGGCCGAGTTCGGTGCCGTTGATGCCGGCTTCAACCCCATGGGGGGTCTGGTCGAGGGCAAGCCCGGTCGCTTTTACGGCACGACAGGCGGCACGGTCTACCGGTTCGATGCCCGGCCCGGCGGCCAGTTGAAGGCCATCCACCGGTTCGACCCGGAAGGTGATGGCTGGGGCTCCGAGGCGGCGCTGGCCCTCTCGCCGCAGGGGCTGCTCTACGGCACGAACGGGCGCGGTGGCGCCCACGGCCACGGCACCTTGTTCCGCCTGGCCACCAACGGCCAGGGTTTCGAGACCTTGAAGTCGCTGGATGGCGGCCTGGAGGGCAGCGACCCTGGCGTGACCCTGCTGCGCGCCAGCGACGGCCACTTCTACGGTTGTGCGCACACCGGCGGCCTGCACAACAAGGGCGTGCTGTTTCGCCTGGGCAACGACGCCAGCTACACGGTGCTGCACCACTTCCAGGGAGGACACGACGACGGCGCCTACCCGCGCGCGGCGCTGGTGCAAGGGCCGGACGGTGCGCTGTACGGCACCACCGTCGAAGGCGGTCAGGCGCCGCAGAGCTACGGCACCGTGTTCAGGCTGAGCCCGCGCGGCACGCTCAGGCTGATCCATCGCTTCAGCGAAGAAGGTGCCGAGGGCGGCACGCCGGTGGGCGCCCTCACCTGGGGCCTCGACGGCCGCTTGTATGGCACCGGCCAGAGCGGCGGCGCGCACGGCTGCGGCACGGTCTACCGGCTGGCGCCGCCGGTCTGACCGGGCCTCAGCCGGGGCACCCCCTCAGGTCGTGCCTTCGGCCAGCGCTTCGGTGGCCTGCACCGTCACCGGCTTGGGCAGGCTGCGCACGCCGCGGATCACCGGCAGCCGCCAGGCCAACGCCGCCAGCACCAGCGCGGCCGAGCCGGCGAAGACCAGTGCTGCGCGCAAGCCCATGTGCTCGCCCAACCAGCCGCCCAGCAGCGCGCCCGGGCCGGCCGGGATCAGGATCAGCCAGCGCATCGTGCTCGTCATGCGGCCCAGCAGCGGCTCAGGCGTCACCGCCTGGCGCAAGGCCAGGAAGTTGATGAAGATGAGCACCGCACCGACGCCGAACAGGCTCAGCATCAGGCTGAACGCCGCCACGCCCCAGGGCCCGGCAGGCACGTTGGCCACCAGCAGCCAGCCGCTGCCGCAGACCGCGATGCCCAGCACCAGGCAGGGCCCGGGGCCGATGCGCCGGCTGATGCGGTCGCCGACCAGGCTGGCCAGTACCGTGCCCGCCCCCAGCGCCACATAGCTCAGGCCCACGGCCTGCTCGGACAGCCCCAGCGTGCGCGTCGCAAACAGGATCTGCACGACGATGGCCGCGTGGTGGCACATTTGCCAAGCACCGACGCAAGCCGCGAGCGCCAACAGCAGGCGTTGGCTGGCCACGAAGCGCAGGCCCTCCTTCAGGGAGGCCCAGAACGCGGCGGCCCGGTGGTTGTCACGTTGCTCGTCGACGACGATGCCACGCAGGATCAACGCCGAAGCCAGCAGCAGCACCGCATCCACCAGCAGCGCCAAGGGCGCACCGACGACGCGGATCAGCGCGCCCGCCACCCCGGGCCCGGCCACCTCGGCACCCGAACTCGCCAACGCATTCTTCGCATGCGCCTCGACCAAGCGCTCGCGCGGCACCACCTGCGTCAGCACGATCTGCGCGGCCGAGCCGGCGATCGTGTACACGGTGCCGATGAAGAAGCCCACCGCGTACATCCAGGTCATGGTGAGCCAGCCCAACGCCCAGGCGAGGGGAACACTGGCCACAGCGAAGGCCAACACGGTTTCGCCGGCCACGTAGACCGGCAGCTTGCGCACGCGGTCCAGCCACACGCCGGCGGGCAGCGAGAACAACACGAAGGGGATGATCTCCATCGAGGTGAGCAGGCCCATCTGCGTGGGGGTGGCCTGCAGCAGCACGGCCGCCGTCAGCGGCAGCGCGAGCATGGTCACCTGGCCGCCGAGCGAGCTGATCAGGATGGAGCTCCACAGGCGCCGGTAGGTGGCGTCGCGGAGCAGGTCGTTGCTCGCCAACTGGAAGCGCGTACGCCAGGCTTGAAACCAAGACCTCATGGGTCGACTGTCTTTCTCGGCCAGAGCGCCGTGGCGCACCCGGGTCAGGTGCGGGCCACGACAGGGAACAGCGAAAGAGGGAGGGGCCGTATTCCGATTCTTCCGCCTGGGAAACCCGGCGGACGCCTTGATCGAAGGCGAAGAAGCCGAGGTGCCGCTAGCGCGGGCAACCGCCCGCCATGACGAAGGCCACCGGTCGATGACCGGAGCAACGTCGAATGATGGCGGTGGCGGGCTTCATGGGAATGCGGAAGAAGCGATGCAGAAGAGTCGCGATCCTATCAGCCCGCCCCACCCGCGCGCAAGCCGCCGCCGCGCAGGCCGTTGCCGGATAATCCGCGCCATGCTGGATGCCCAGGCGCTGGATCGCTACTTCACCGAGCAGGTGGTGGGCCAGCCCATCGCCGTCGAGATGGGCCCGAGCAGCGGCATCCGGCGCGAGCCCGCGCAGGGCCTGCGCCTTCACCTGCTCGGTGGCCACGCCGAGCTGCTGGGCCAGGCCGCACGCAGCCTGTTCGCACCGGCGTCCACGGCCTCCTGGGCCGGACAGCCCCGCTCCGAGCAGGCGCTGGCCCGTGCGCGACGGCGCCTGCTGGCAGGCGGCGCCGTGCTGTTTCTCGTGGCCTGGTCGGCCGCCCTGTGGTGGCTGTTCCGCCAGTTCGCCACCTGACCCCCTGCCAGAAAGGCCCATACGTTGTTCGACAAGACACTGGACACGCTGGTCATCGACCCGGTGAAGATGAACATCGTTAACCGGGTGGCTGCCGAGACCGCCATGTCTGGCGCCTTCCACTTCCAGGGAGGGCTGCTGCTGCAGGGCAGCTTGAACGGCGAAGGCGAGATTGCCGGCCGCCTGGTGGTGTGGCACGACGCGAAGCTGGTCGGCCGCTTCCGCGTGCTGGGGGACCTGTATCTGCTGGGCCGGCTGGGCGACGCGGCAGACGACATCGACGAGTCGACTGTCATCGAATGCCAGGGCACGGCCTATGTGGCGAGCACTGGCGTGTCCAGCGGCACGCTGATCGCCGCGAGGCTGCGCATGTATGATGGAGCGGTCCTTCAGGGGCCCTTCAAGACCCTGCGCGGCGAGCAGTCGCTGCCGGTGCTGACCCCCGCCTGAAGCACCCGTCTTTCGGGGGCTGCCAACGCTCCCGCCACCCTCGATCACCGCTGGGCCGCCATGGATTCCTACTCCCCCGACCCAGGCACCGACGACGCGGCCCCGCAGGTGCCGATGGGGCAGGCGATGCCCGATGTCGACCGCGTGCCGACCTTGCTGCCGCAACAGCAGGCCGTGCCCATGCCGGGGTCGCAACCGCCGGCAGCCCGCCACTCCACCTTGGCGCAAGGCCTGTCCTTCATCGGCACCGCACAGATCGACGGTTCGCTCACCGTGGCCGGTGAGGTCCAGGGTGACCTGCAGGTCATCGACAGTTCGAGCGGCCAGGTCACGGTCACCGAAACCGGCACCGTGGTGGGCGACATCCGCGCGCGCAGCATCTCGGTGCTGGGCCAGACCGTGGGCACGCTCGACGCCGCCGGCGGCCGGGTCTCGCTGCACGACACCGCCAGCGTCTCGGGCCGCATCCGCTACACCCACCTGCAAGTCAACGGTGCCGACCTCAACGCCCAGCTGGAACGCGTCCGCCCCGACGCCGACACCACCGGCCGCGCCTGACGCGGCCGTCGCCACCAGCGACGAACTGCGCCGCGCCGCGCTGAGACGCTCGGCCGAGCGCAACGCCGTCGTCGCGCGTCGGCGGGTGGCCTGGCGCTGGGTGGCCTGGGCGCTGCGCCTGGCCCTGGTCAGCGCGGCGGGGTTCGCGCTGGTGGCCGCAGCAGCCTGGATCCTGTGGCGGGAGGTCGGCACGCAGGCCGCGCCCTTGTCACCCCCGCGCGCGGCCAGCGCGCCCGTGCCGGCGTCGGTGCAGCTGCGGCTGGATGTGGCCACGCCACCCTCTTCCGCCGGGCCGCCCGCCAGCGGCCCTCAGGCACAATCGCCGTCATCGCCCGCCCCGCGCGAAGAGACTGCAGGAGAACAAGCTCGTGAACGGTCATGACACGCAACGCGCACCGGCCCGCCTGGTGCCGGCCGAGCAACTGAATGCCATCTCCAGCCTGATCGCCGAGGGCGCACAGTTCGAGGGCACCTTCAGTTCGGCGGCCGACCTGGGCCTGAAGATCGACGGCCTGCTGAAGGGCGACATCCGCCTGCAGGGCGGTGGCACCGTGCACATCGGTGCGACCGGCGTCGTCGAAGGCACCACGATCGAGGCCGACCACGTGCTGATCGAGGGCAAGGTGCGCGGCACGGTGGTGGCCCGCAAGACGCTGGAGATCACCGGCTCGGCCACCCTGCTGGGTGACGCGCTCTACGATGCCCTGCTCGACGTACACCCGCGTGCCCGCCTGCGCGGCAAGGTCGAATTCCGAGGTGAAATCGAGCAGGCATAGGCGCCCCGCAGGGGCCGCCGCCTCCAAGTGGCGTGCGCGGATCCGGCTTGGCCGGTCCGCTGCGCGAGCCCCCTTGGGGGGCAGCGACCGGCTGGGAGCGTGGGGGCTCAAGATCTGTAGTCGGCGTTGATGCTGACGTAGTCGTGCGAGAGGTCGCAGGTCCACACCGTGGTGCTGGCAGTGCCGCGATGCAGGCCGATGCGCACGCTGATCTCGGCCTGCTGCATCACACGCTGCCCGTCTTCCTCGCGGTAAGCCGGATGCCGGCCCCCGTGCTGGGCGACCAGCACATCGTCCAGGTGCATCTCGATCAGGCTTTGGTCGAGGTCGGTGATGCCGGCGTAGCCCACGGCGGCCAGGATCCGCCCGAGGTTGGGGTCGCTGGCAAAGAAGGCCGTCTTCACCAGGGGCGAGTGGGCGATGGCATAGGCCACCAGCCGGCATTCGGCTTCGTTGCGGCCGCCGTCGACCTGGATGGTGATGAACTTGGTGGCGCCCTCGCCGTCGCGCACGATGGCCTGGGCCAGGTCGCGTGCCACCGCATGGATGGCCCGCACGATGGCCTGCCCATCGTCGCTGTCGAGTGATTCGATGCGCGGGTGACCCGCCTGCCCGGTGGCCACCAGCACGAAGGAATCGTTGGTCGAGGTGTCGCCGTCGATGGTGATGCGGTTGAACGACGCGTCGGCGGCGCCGCGTGCCAAGCCAGGCAGCAGGGCCGGGTCGATCGCGGCGTCGGTGGCCACGAAGCCGAGCATGGTCGCCATGTTCGGGCGGATCATGCCGGCGCCCTTGGAGATGCCAGTGACGCTGACCGTCTTGCCGCCGATCACCAGCTGGCGCGACGCCGCCTTGGGCAAGGTGTCGGTGGTCATGATGCCTTCGGCCGCGCGCGCCCAGTGGGTGGGCGAGCGGTCCGTCAAGGCGGCCGGCAGGCCGGCCTCGATGCGCTCGACCGGCAGCGTCTCCATGATCACGCCGGTGGAAAACGGCAGCACCTGGGTGGCGCCGATGCCGAGGTAGTCGGCCAGCGTGGCACAGCTGCGGCGGGCCCGCGCCAGGCCATCGGCGCCGGTGCCGGCGTTGGCGTTGCCGGTGTTGATCAGCAGTGCACGGATGCCGTCGCCGGCCGCCAGGTGCTCGCGGCAGACCTGCACCGGGGCCGCGCAGAAGCGGTTCTGGGTGAACACGCCGGCCACCGCCGAGCCCTCGGCCAGGCTGATGACGACCAGGTCCTTGCGGTTGGCCTTGCGCACGCCGGCTTCGGCGATGCCGAGCAGGACGCCGGCCACCGGGGCCAGTTGGGCGGGGTCGGGAGCGGTCAGGTTGACGGGCATGTCGGGTCCAGCGAGAAAGACCCGGGATTGTACGGACACGGGGTCGGCCAGCGGTCTCCCACTGGCCGCCCCGGGCCGCCCCTCCACTGACAGCGCCAATCAGGTGGCCAGAACGGTGAGCAGCGACGCGGCCAGCACGGACGCAAGTGCCACAGCGCCGACCAGGGCACTCATGCACACGTCCTGGCGATCGAGCTCGGCCAGGTCCGGATCGGGCTGGCAGTAGCCCTCGTCCGGCACCCAGACCGCCATCTCGAGCCAGGGAGAGGCGGCGGCGCTCATGCCGCCCTCGTCCAGGTAAAGAACTGTTCCTGCATGCGCACCGGGGCACGCAGGCGCGGGGCCGGCGGCACCGGGCGGCGCATCGTGCCAGGGGCCACCTGGATGGCCAGGTGGTTCAGGGTCTGGAAGCGCAGCAGGCGCTCCAGGGCCCGCTGCATGGTGATCAGCTGCTTGTGGCGCAGAGCCTCCTCGGCGCTGCGCAGGCCCTCGTCGATCAGGGCGCGGGCAAAGGCGGCGGCGCTGCCCAGTTCGACGTATTCACGGGCCAGCTGGCGGCAACGGGCCTGTTCGGCCAGCAGCATGTCTTCGAGCGTGTTCATCGGGTACTCCTCTCCTGATCTGGGGCAAGCGCCTTGCACGGCGCCTGGCGTTGTGCGCCGGTTCAGGCCCGGCACGGAATGCATTGCACCGCGGCCGGCTTCCCGTTTCGACGCATGGCGCGCGCCGATCGCCGGCCCCCCTCAGACGACCGGTAGACGATTCGTCCACCGGTCTCTGGCGCAAGATCAGGTCCGATCGCCGTGACGCGACAAAAAGTCCACCAGGCGCCGTGCGATGCCGCCCAGCGGCCAGGGCTTGCGCGGGCTGCCGCACTCCGGTGGCGTGATGCCGCGCGGCCCGTCGTACTTGGCGTTGAAGGCCGGGAAGGGCGGGATCATCCCGACGTGGAAGGACTTGAACGGCACGTCCTTGTGGTATTCGACAAGGAAGTCGACCCAGCCGGTGACCTTCAGGAACTCGATCACGCCGGGCTGCAAAGGCGGCGGTGTCGGGTTGTTGTCGACGTAGTACGGCGAGCGCCAATCCCACTGGCCGGTGCGCAGCGGGTCGGGCAGGAAGATGTTCATCGCCAGCGTCTGGGCGCTGAAATCCCAGCGGATCTGGCCGGTCTCGTCGAGCCAGGGCGTGTCGTTGTCGCCGTACTGCTTGATGCCGGCGAGCAGCTTGGCCAGCTCCTGCGCCGCCGTCTGGATCGTCGGGTAGGCCTTGGCGTCGGTCGCGAGCACCGCCGCCAGGCTGTACAGGTCGGTCAGTTGATCGGGCGCTTCGAGCTCCCAGCCAGGCTCGGAGTCGTACTGCTGGGCCTTCAGGATGGCCGTTCTCAGCACATCCACCAGGGCCTGCCGTGCGGCCCCGACCAGGCTTTGCAGGGCGATGCGCATCGCGTCCGAGAGCTTGTCGACACCGGTGGCGATGCCTTCCATGCGAGCCAGCTCCACCATGCCAGCCACCGTCGGGTGGTGGGTCTTCAGCAGCAACTGGGCATGGTTCTGCTGGGCGAACCAGGTGGCCAGCTCGCGGGGGGTGGCCTTCCCTTTGGCCTTCAGGGCCTGGAAGACAGCCGGGTAGGCCGACCCCGAGGTGAAGAAGTTGTAGTTGATGTAGCCGGTCGCGTAGTCGGCGTGCGGGGCCACCGTGTGCAGCAACTCGACCGACATGTTGAAGCAGTTGTTGAAGTGGATCACTGCCGGGCGAGGTGCGCCCTGGGTGCGGGCCAGTTCCAGCGCCCTGCCGATGCCCCAGGTGGACAACGGCATGTGATTGGTAGGAAGGATGGGAAAACCACCAGGCAGGATCGGAAAGCCCCCGGGAAGGATCGGAAAGCCCCCCGGCAGCACGGGTGCTGCATCCGTATCGGAAAAATGCCATTCGAACTTGCCACCATCGGTGACCCTCGAGGGGGTCTGCCGGCGCCGGTCAATCTCGGGCAGGTAGCCCGCACCATGGCCTTCGAGGGCCAGCACCAGCGCGGCCTTGGGATGGCGCTGATACGCCTCGGCGAGGAAACCAGCCAGGTTGCGTGCCGAGGACATGTCCTGCTTCCAACGCGAGGTGATGGTGGCCACCGTCGAGCCGGCAGGGATGTCGACCAGCCAGGTGAAATCGTCGACCCGGTCGACCAGCGCCACCACGTGGGTGCCTGCCAGTGCAACCTGCTTCAACGCCGTGACCAAGGGGTGGGTTGCCGCCGTCAGCGTCTGGTTGTCAGGGAACTGGCTCAGCGTCTCGTCGCTGCCGAACGGAGCGTAGACGGCCAGCAACACGCTGTCGCCCAGCGGCTTGCCATCGGGCGAGGTCAGGATGGGCAGGGGCATGGTCGGTTCTCCTCGAGTTCGTGTCATCAGGACGCAGGATGGCGTGGGCTGTTCCGGCGTGGGGCGGCCGCGCTGGCAAACCAGCGCACCGATACACTAAGCCCGCCGCGCTCCCAACCCAATGCATCGTCGCCCGGCACCACCCGCCGGCTCGCAGACGATGACGCGACGATAGGCCTTGGGCGCGCCCAACCACCCCCCTAGTTCAAGCCGGAATGCCGCCTCGCCATGATCGCCAGTCGCGCCGCACCGTCGAAGCGGTGCTCGGCGCTGCACTGACGGCCCAGCGGGGCGGTGGCTTGGCCGGCTGGGCGCGGCACTACCCGCGCGTGCTGCACTGGCTGCGCGAACGCTGGCTGGCGCCGGTGCACGACAGCGTCGGCGACATCTGGCCCGCCGACCAGCGAGACGCACTGGCCCTGCAGGTGCTGCTGCGCTGGGCACTGGCGCAGTTGCGCCCGGACCGTCTGCCCGGGCTCGAAGGCATCGACGAAACCGCGTGGACCTTGCGCACCAGCTGGCGCCCGCTGCTGGCCGTGGCCTGCCAGTTCGGGTTTCTGCCTGTCCCAGCTTTCCCCGAGCGCTACCGGCGCCGGGCAGAAGAGTCGGTGGTGGACAACCTGTGCGGCCTGTGGTCGGTGGGGCCGAGCACGTTCTACCGCTATCTGGACAAGGGCAAACGCCTGTTGGCCGACCAGCTGGCCGAGGGGCCGGCCACCGGGCAGCGCCTGCTGTCGCTGCGGGAGGCGGCGCAGGTGCGCTTGCTGGCCGGGCCGGTGCCCGAAGGCGGCTGGCCCGGCTGGCACCGTGCCGAAGCCGACGCCGCGTTGGCCCGCGGCGCCATCGGCGCAGGGCTCTGGCACTGCCTGCACGCCGGCGACGCGACCGCCTTCACGCGCCTGCTGCAACGCCACGCCTTCGCGGCCGCCAACGCCGGCGACACCGATGCCCTGATCGACAGCCTGCAGGCCCTTGCGCTGACACCGCGCCAGCAGTTCGACCTGGCACTGGCGCGCGCCGCGCTGTGGCGCAACCGGCGCGCCGACGAACGCGAGCTGGAGGCCTTGAACCTGGCCTTGCGCCTGGCCCACGGCCTGGACGACCCGTTGCTGATCGGCATGGCCTTCGGCGCCCTGGGCAAGTTCCACGAGTCGCGCGACGCGGACCGCGCCTTCGCCTGCTACGAAGACAGCGTGGCGCAGTTGCGCCGCAGCGGCCCCGAATCGGGCGCGACAGCGGCCGCGGAGTACGCCAGCTCGCTGGTTCGCCTGGCCTGGCTGCATGTCCGGCGCAACGACCCGCGAGCGCGCACCTTGCTCGACCGGGTGCAGCAGTTGCGCAGCGAGGCCGCCTTGCCTGACGAGGTGCTGGGCGAGCTGGAGCAGACCTGGGGCGAGTACTGGCGGCGCGCGGGCGAGTCGCGCCGCGCCTTGGAGCACAAGCACCGAGCGCTGAACCTGTACGAGCAATGCGGCGACAAGCGGTCTGTGCTGGCCACGTACCTCAACCTCAGCCTGCTCTATTCCGAGGAGCGCGATTTCCCTCGGGCGATCGACTACGCGAATCGCGTCTTGTCTGCGGCCCAAAGCGGTCAGGTTGAGACCGAGGCGCTGGTCTGCGCCCATGGAAACCTAGGTGTTGCCTATTTCTGGCTGGACGACTACGGAAAGGCCATTGACGAGTACCGCCGCGTTCTCGAGCACGCCGAGTCCGCTGGCCTGCGCCAGCACCTGGGCACCGCCCACTACAACCTCGCCGAAGCCCACTACAAACGCTTCCAGCAATCCGGCGAGCCGGCCGACGAACGCGCAGGCGACGAGCATGCCGCGACTGCCGCGCGGATTGGCGTGCGCGACAACACGCCCGGCCTGGCCGCCTCCAGCCAGGGGCTCAAGCGCGAGATCCTCGGCCACAGCGGCTCGATCGACCGGCTGGTGCCCGAGGAGTTCGCCGCCCACTTTGCCGAGATGGCGGAGATCCAGCGCCTGCGCTCGACGCTGGCAGTGCCGCTGCCGCCAGTGGAGCAGGCCCGCACCCACCTGGCGCTGTCCCGCGCCTATCTGGCCATTGCCGGCAAGGAGCGCGAGAACGCCAAGGCCCTGATCGACAGGCATGACCTGGGCGATGCCTTTGCAGCGGATTTCGACGCCCTGCGCCGGACCTTCGAGCGCGAACTGACCCGCGAGCAGCGCCTGGCCCAGCAGTGGCAGGCGGCCTGCCCGGAGCTGCTGGCGGCCGCGCAGCGCCAGGCGGTGCTGGCCCACCTGCTCGCGCAAGGCAGCATCAACAAGAGCGGCTATGCCGAGGCGGCGGCGGTGAGCCTGGCCACCGCCTCCAAACACCTGGGGCTGCTGGCCGACAGCGGCCTGTTGCAGCAGACGGGCAAGGGCCCGAGCACCCGTTATCTGCTGGGTGACACCACGGGCGGGAAGACCGCGAACAGGACCTGATCGCACAACTCACCGCGGGCGTCGCGCTCGCGGTGGTGCAGCCTGCCTTCGCGGGTGAAACCCATCGTCTCGGCGAAGTGCAGGGCCCGTTCGTTCTCGACCTCGGAGATCGCCTCGACGCGGGCCAGTCCCAACTCGAAACCGAGCGCCACCACCGCCAGCACGGCCTCGCGCATCAGGCCCTGGCCGGCCTGCCGCACGTCGCCCACGTAGCCGATCTCGGCACGAGGCGCCTCGAAGTCGAAGGTGTGCAGGTCGATGCGCCCGACGAAGGCGCCGTCATCGCGACGAAAGGCGTTGAACACCA
This sequence comes from Vitreoscilla sp., assembly GCA_018780145.1. Taxonomy (GTDB): domain Bacteria; phylum Pseudomonadota; class Gammaproteobacteria; order Burkholderiales; family Burkholderiaceae_C; genus Ideonella. Next base: position 18,270 of record JADMKA010000272.1, read on the forward strand.
GGCACTCTCCCGCGTCGACCATCTTCAGCCCGCCGTCGCAGAAGCGCTCGGCGCGCTCCAGTGTCCATGGGGCCTGGGCCCAGGCGATGAAGCCCAGCGTCGACAGGCTGGTGTTGACGCTGTCGTGCACGGCCGGCGCGTGGTGGCGCGCGGGCGCCTCGAGCCGCAGGCGCGGCGTGTCGATGTGGCGTGGCGCGTGGATCAGCGTGTGGTGATCCACGGCGCAGCGGCTGTCAGGCCAGGCGGCCGTGACAGACCTTGTATTTCTTGCCGCTGCCGCAGGGGCAGGGATCATTGCGGCCCACGCGCGGCACGTCGTCGGCGAGCGTGGCCGGGTCCGTCTTCTGGCTGACGCTGCCGTCCTCGTTGGGGTGCGTGTAGGTCACGTTGTGGATCTGCTCGACACGCTCCTCGATGGCCTCGGCCGCCTGGCTGACCTGCTCCTGCGACTGGATGCGCACGGTCATCAGCACGCGGGTGACCTCCATCTTGACCACGTCCAGCAGCTGCGAGAACAGCTCGAAGGCCTCGCGCTTGTACTCCTGCTTCGGGTTCTTCTGGGCGTAACCACGCAGGTGGATGCCCTGGCGCAGGTAGTCCAGCGCGGCCAGGTGCTCGCGCCAGTGCGAGTCGATGGACTGCAGCAGCACCATGCGCATGAAGGGCGTGAACTGGTCGGCACCGACCAGATCCAGCTTGGCCTGGAAGGCGGCGTCGGCCGAGCTGACGACCTTGTCCAGCACCTCGTCATCGGTGATGGAGTCGCTCTGCTGGACCATCGGCTGCAACTCGACCTCGAGTTGCCATTCGTCGCGCAGCACCCGCTCCAGGCCGGCCAAGTCCCACTGCTCCTCGACGCTCTCGGCCGGCACGAAGGTGCGCACGACCTCGGTCATCGTGCTCTTGCGCAGGTTGGCGATCTGCTCGTGCAAGGTCTGCGCCACGAGGATCTCGTTGCGCTGCTGGTAGATGACCTTGCGCTGGTCGTTGCTGACGTCGTCGTACTCGAGCAGCTGCTTGCGGATGTCGAAGTTGCGGGCCTCGACCTTGCGCTGCGCGGATTCGATCGAACGCGAGACGATGCCGGCCTCGATGGCCTCGCCCTCGGGCATCTTCAACCGGTCCATGATGGCCTTGACGCGGTCGCCGGCGAAGATGCGCATCAGCGGGTCTTCCAGCGACAGGTAGAAACGCGAGGCGCCGGGGTCGCCTTGGCGGCCGGAGCGGCCGCGCAGCTGGTTGTCGATGCGGCGGCTCTCGTGGCGCTCGGTGGCGATGATGCGCAGGCCACCCTCGGCCTTGACCTTGTCGTGCAGGCCCTGCCACTCGTCGTGCAGTTGCTGGATGCGGCGCGTCTTCTCGCCGGCGGGAATGGCGTCGTCGGCCTCGATGAACTGGATCTGCTTCTCGACGTTGCCGCCCAGCACGATGTCGGTGCCGCGGCCGGCCATGTTGGTGGCGATGGTGATCACGCCGGGCCGGCCGGCCTGGGCGATGATCTCCGCCTCCTTGGCGTGCTGCTTGGCGTTCAGCACCTGGTGCGGCAGCTTGGCGGCCGTCAGCAGGCCCGAGATCAGCTCGGAGTTCTCGATCGACGTGGTGCCCACCAGCACCGGCTGGCCACGCTCATGGCAGCTGCGGATGTCCTCGGTGACGGCGTTGTACTTTTCGCGTGCCGTCTTGTAGACCAGATCGAGCTCGTCCTTGCGGATGGTCGGCTTGTTCGGCGGGATGACCACGGTCTCCAGGCCGTAGATCTCCTGGAACTCGTAGGCCTCGGTGTCGGCGGTGCCGGTCATGCCGCCGAGCTTGCCGTACATGCGGAAGTAGTTCTGGAAGGTGATCGAGGCCAGGGTCTGGTTCTCGCTCTGGATCTGCACGCCTTCCTTGGCCTCCACGGCCTGGTGCAGGCCATCGGACCAGCGGCGGCCCGTCATCAGGCGGCCGGTGAACTCGTCGACGATCACGACCTCGCCGTTCTGCACCACGTAGTGCTGGTCGCGGTGGTACAGGTGGTTGGCCCGCAGCGCCGCGTACACGTGGTGCATCAGCGTGATGTTGGCCGGGTCGTACAGGCTGGCACCCTCGACCAGAAGGCCGGCCTCGGCCAGGATGCGCTCGGCGTTCTCGTGGCCGTCTTCGGTCAGGAAGACCTGGTGCCCCTTCTCGTCGACGGTGAAGTCGCCGGCCTCGATCACGCCCTCGCCGGTGCGCACATCGGCCTCGCCGATCTGCTTCTTCAGCTTGGGCACGACCGCGTTGATGCGCACGTACAGCTCGGTGTGGTCCTCGGCCTGGCCGCTGATGATCAGGGGGGTTCGGGCCTCGTCGATCAGGATCGAATCCACCTCGTCGACGATGGCGTAGCTGAGCGGGCGCTGCACGCGGTCGCCCGGCTCGTGGACCATGTTGTCGCGCAGATAGTCGAAGCCGAACTCGTTGTTGGTGCCGTAGGTGATGTCGGCCGCATAGGCCGCCTGCTTCTGAGCGCGGTCCATGCCGGGCACGTTGACGCCCACGCTCATGCCGAGAAAGCCGTAGAGCCGGCCCATCCACTCGGCATCGCGGCGGGCGAGGTAGTCGTTCACCGTCACCACATGCACGCCCTGGCCGGACAACGCGTTCAGGTAGACCGGCAAGGTGGCCATCAAGGTCTTGCCCTCGCCGGTGCGCATCTCGGCGATCTTGCCGGAGTGCAGCACCATGCCGCCGATCAGCTGCACGTCGAAATGGCGCATCTTCAGGCTGCGCTTGCCGGCCTCGCGCACGGCGGCGAAGGCTTCGGGCATCAGATCGTCGAGTGACTCGCTGCGGGCCAGCCGCTCGCGGAACTCGGCCGTCTTGGCCTGCAGCGCGGCGTCGTCCAGGCTGTCGAACTGGGGCTCCAGCGCGTTGATCTGCTCGACCGTGCGGCGGAAGGTCTTGAGCAGGCGGTCATTGCGACTGCCGAAAATCTGGGTGAGAAGCTTGGGCAACATGCAGCGTCGGAGCCGAAAGAGGGGTCGGGGTGGCGAGGCCGCGGCCAGCAACGCAGAGCCGGGCGCGCTTCGCTCACGTGAGGGCGAGACGTTTGGTTTGCAAGCGCGCGACCGGGCCTCCGGGCGTGGGGATGGCCGTGCGGCGCCTCGCCGCCAAAGCGGCTGAGTTTATCACCCGGGTCCGTCGCGACCGGGCTCAGTGCCGGGCCGCGGGTGGGGTGGTTTGGAGAGCGGAAACGGCCACCGGCACCGGCACGGCGGGACCGCTGGCCAGGAACTTCGAAGGGTTCTGCATCACCCCGTCGACCAGCACCTCGAAGTGCAGGTGGGGCCCGGTCGAGCGGCCGGTGGTGCCCACCAGGGCCACCGGCTGGCCGCGCTTGATGAGGTCTCCGGTCTTGACCAGGATGCGCTGGGCGTGGGCGTAGCGGGTGGTGAGCCCGTTGCCATGCTCGATCTCCAGCAGGTTGCCGTACTGGGGATGCACCTCCACCGACACCACCATGCCGCCGGCAGCGGCCAGGATGGGCGTGCCCGGGTCGGCCGAGAAATCCAGCCCCGTGTGCAGGGCGGCCCGGCCGGTGAAGGGGTCGGTGCGGAAGCCGAAGCCCGAGCCGACCGGCGCATCGATGGGCTTGCTGTTGGGCACCATCAGGGCCTTCAGGCGCGACTCGAACAAGCGCGACTCGGCAAGCGTGAACAGGTCACCGTGCTGGTCGGCCACCTGCTCCAGCGCCGTGAGGGTGTGGTCGAGCAACTCCAGGCTGGGGTGCGCGAGCGGCAGGTAGGGGCCTCCTTGGCCGCTGACGGTGCTCCGGCCGGACCGGTCGGGGCCAGAAGCGGGCCGCTGCAGCCCCTTGAGTTCGTCCGGCTTGACGCCGGCCAGGCCGGTGACGCGCTCACCCATGGCCTCCAGGTTGACCATGCGGGCCTGCATCTCGCCGACCTTGCGGGCCATGGCGTCGAGGTTTTCGCGCATGAAGCGATCACGCTGGGCGATCTCGTCGCGCACCACCAGCTTGACCAACTGGCTGACCACCGGCCAGCCCTCGCGCGCAGCCTTCAGGAAGATGAAGTGGTAGACGGCGCCCGACAGCAGCAGCAGGGTCACGATCAGCGCCGCCAGGGCCAGGCCCAGCTGCAGCCGATTGAAGCTGAGGACGCGGGTTCGAGCCAGGCCCCCTTGGGTGATCAGTATCTGCATCGTTACACTCCTGTGCCCCATGTCACCCAACGCACCGCCCGGCCCCTCGCGCCCCGGGCCGCACACGCGGCCCATCACCGAAGCCCTGTCCGCCAACACGATGTTGGCCCAGTTGCTCGAGCGCCTGAGGGAGTCCGAAGCGCGGCTGGAGACCGTGAGGTCGGTGATCCCTGCCGCGCTGCGGCCCCATGTGCGCGCCGGGGTACTGGACGAGACCGGCTGGAACCTGGTGGTGCCCAACGGTGCCGTGGCCGCCAAGCTGCGCCAGAGCCTGCCGTCCATCGAACAGGCCTTGGCCGAGCGGGGGTGGAAGACTACTGCAGTCCGGGTGAAGGTTCAAGCGGACCGCCCCTGACCCGGTGTGTGGTGCCGGCTGTCCGAATCGAACGGACGACCTTCCGCTTACAAGGCGGGTGCTCTACCAACTGAGCTAAGCCGGCGCGTGGGAGAAACGAGATTGTAAGGACCGAGGCCCTGCCCGGCGGTTACTTGACCCGCTTCAACGACGGGCGTGGGGCCTGCGGCGGCGGCGTGTCGTCGCCCGGTTCGTCGCCGGGCTGCGAACTGGTCGGCACCGACTCCAGCGCCCTCGGCGAATCCGACGAATCCGGCCGCGCCAGGCGCAGCCCGCGCACTGGACGCTGGACCAACCCGGGCGATTCCGAGGAAGCCGGCCCGGCGGAGGTGGAGCCCGCTTCCGTGGTGGCACTGGGCATCGGGAAGGCCATGCCCTGCCCGTTCTCGCGCGCGTAGATCGCCACGACATGGTCGATCGGGACCATGATCTCGCGCGCCACGCCGCCGAACCGCGCCTTGAACTCGATGAACTCGTTGCCGAGCTTTAGGCCGCTGGTGGCCTCGAAACCCACGTTGAGCACGATCTCGTTGTTCTTGACGTACTCCATGGGCACCCGCACGCTGGCGTCGACGAAGACCGCCAGGTAGGGCGTGAAGCCGTTGTCGGTGCACCAGTCGTGCAAGGCCCGGACCAGATAGGGCCGGGTCGAGGTGCCTTGGCTGTCGGGTGGCGTGGGGGTGTCGCTCATGGGCTGCTGCGGGCGGGGTGGCCGGCTTACTTGCGCATCACTTTCTCTGAGGGCGTCAGCGCCTCGATGTAGGCCGGGCGCGAGAAGATGCGCTCGGCGTACTTCAGCAGCGGCGCGGCGTTCTTCGACAGGTCGATGCCGTAGTAGTCCAGGCGCCACAGCAGCGGCGCGATGGCCACGTCGAGCATCGAGAAATCGTCGCCCAGCATGTACTTGTTCTTCAGGAAGATCGGCGCGAGCTGGGTCAGGCGGTCGCGGATCTGCGAACGGGCCTTTTCCAGCTGCTTGTCGGTCGCCTTCAGGCCGCGCCCTTCGAGCAGGTTCACGTTCGAGAACAGTTCCTTCTCGAAGTTGAACAGGAACAGGCGAACCCGCGCGCGGGCCACCGGATCCCCCGGCATCAGCTGCGGGTGCGGGAAGCGTTCGTCGATGTACTCGTTGATGATGTGCG
>JADMKA010000166.1 GCA_018780145.1 Vitreoscilla sp.
CCGGCAACATGGACCTGCTGGTGGCGCTGGGCACCTCCGCTGCCTACGGACTGTCGGTCTACCTGCTCTTCAAGCACGTCGGGCACGGCATGCCGCACCTGTACTTTGAGGCCTCGGCGGCCGTCATCACGCTGGTCTTGCTGGGCAAGTGGCTGGAACACCGGGCCAAGCGGCAAACCGCCGACGCCATCCGCGCGTTGAACGCGTTGCGACCGACCACCGCCCGGGTCCGCCGAGACAGTACGGAAGTCGAGATTGCGGTGGAGCAGGTGGTCGTGGGCGACCTCGTTGTCATCCGGCCGGGCGACCGCGTCGCCGTCGACGGTGAAATCGTCGAAGGGCGCAGCCACATCGACGAATCGCTCATCACTGGCGAGAGCCTGCCGGTGCCCAAAGCCGTCGGAGACAAGGTCACCGGTGGCGCCATCAACGCCGAAGGCGCGCTTACCGTTCGCACGACGGCCATCGGCGCGGAAACGACGCTGGCCCGCATCATCCGGATGGTCGAGTCGGCCCAGGCGGCCAAAGCGCCCATCCAACGCATCGTGGACCGCGTGAGCGCGGTGTTCGTCCCGATCGTCCTCGGCATCGCGCTGGCAACCTTCGTCGGTTGGTCGATCTTCACGGGGGACTGGGAACACGCGCTCATCAACGCGGTGGCCGTGCTGGTCATCGCCTGCCCCTGTGCGCTGGGTCTGGCGACGCCGACGGCCATCATGGCCGGCACCGGGGTCGCCGCACAACACGGCATCCTCATCAAGGACGCCGAGGCCCTGGAGGTCGCACATGCCGTCACGGTCGTCGCCTTCGACAAGACCGGCACGCTGACCGAAGGCAAGCCGTCGCTCGCTGCGGTGGCGGCGGCCGAAGGCTCGAATCGTGAAGACGTGCTGCGGCTTGCGGCCGCCCTCCAGAAGTCGAGCAGCCACCCGCTGGCACTGGCAGTGATGGACAAAGTGCGCGAAGAGCGACTGCCGGTTCCCGAGGCCCACGATGTGAAGGCGCTTCCCGGTCGCGGTGTCGAAGGCACGGTACGAGGCCAGAGACTGGCCCTAGGCAGCACGCGGATGTTGCGCGAGTTCCAGTTGAACGAGGGCGATCTGCTGGTCGACGCCCAGCGGCTCGAGCGGCAGGGCAAGACCGTCTCTTGGCTGGTCGGGTCGGACGGCAACCGGTGGCGCCTGCTGGGTTTGCTGGCGTTCGGTGACACCATCAAGAACACCGCGGCTGCAGCGGTGGCGCGGCTCCATCAGCTGGGCATCAGGACGGTCATGCTGACCGGGGACAACCGAGGCGCGGCCGAAGCCGTCGCCAAGGAACTCGGCATCGACGATGTGCGTGCCGAAGTCCTGCCTGGTGACAAGGCGGCCGTCGTGAAGGAACTGCGCGATGCCGGCGCCGTCGTCGCGTTCGTCGGCGATGGCCTGAACGACGGCCCCGCACTTGCCGCAGCGTCCGTGTCGTACGCGATGGCAGGTGGCGCGGACGTGGCGACCGAGACTGCAGGCATCACGCTCATGCGTGGCGACCCGCGGCTCGTGGCGGACTCGCTGGACATTTCTCGCCGCACCTACTCAAAGATCAAGCAGGGCTTGTTCTGGGCGTTTGGCTACAACGTGCTGGGCATCCCGCTGGCCGCGCTGGGCATGCTGAGTCCCGTCATCGCGGGAGCGGCGATGGCCTTCAGCAGCGTGAGCGTCGTGGCCAATGCACTGACGTTGCGGCGCTGGCACGGTGCCGCTGACGCGCCGGCCGCGCGGCGCCCGGAGCAATCGCAGCCCTCAACCGTCACAGGGAGCACCAGATGAGCATGAACATCGGCGAAGCGGCAAAGGCCTCGGGCGTCTCGGCGAAGATGATTCGCCACTATGAGAGCGTCGGGTTGTTTCCGGAAGCGGCGCGAACCGAGTCCGGCTACCGCCAATACACGGACAAGGAAGTCAGCACGCTGCGGTTCATCCGCCAGTCGCGCGACCTGGGCTTTTCCATCGAGCAGATCCGCGAGCTGCTCAGGCTGTGGCAGGACCGCAAGCGTCCAAGCCGCCAGGTGCGCGCGCTGGCGCAGGCCCACATCGAAGAGTTGGACGAGAAGCTCGAGGAACTCCAGTCCATGAAGGCGACGCTCGAGCACCTCGTGCATTGCTGCCATGGTGACGACCGACCCGACTGCCCGATCATCGACTCGCTGGCTCAGGAGCCACCGGAAGAACCGACGCAAAATGCCCGGCGGAATTCGGGCGCGGCAGCCGAAACCCCGCTAGGTGAAGCGCCGAAACCGACGGTGAGTCCGCTGTCCAGGCATGGTGCGCGTCAGGGTCTTGGCGCCGTGCGACGTCGCAAATGAAGCTCGCGCAGGTGGATCACGATTGATGCCGGGATCCAGAATCTGACACCGTTGCGGTCGATGCGCATGGGATCCGAGACACCGCCGCTGAAGCGCTACGACGCTGGACGCGACGAGCATTGCGCGGTCCTGCTGCACGGACTGGGCGGGACCCATCGATACTGGACTGCCGGCTTATGCGCTGATGGCATTTGCCGGTGGCGGGACAGCGCTCGCACTGCGCTGAGATGCGTTGGCGTTCAAGCTGTGTGACAGCTTCCAGCTGGCCAGCGCTTCGCTGCCAGGATCGCCCCTGGCACTTGCAGGGTCCATGAACCGCGACGGCGCGGTCGGCCAGGTCCGGAGTCCGTAGTCGACCACGGAGGCGTTGTTGATGCCGATCAAACGGCGTTGGCGAGTCCGCGCCTATTCTC
>JADMKA010000162.1 GCA_018780145.1 Vitreoscilla sp.
ACCCGCCGAGCGGGTCACGCGGCCGCTTGGGGGCGGCCCGGCGCTGGCCGCGTGGCGTGGGGCACTCGGTGCCGGGAGACCATGAAAAAGGGGCGCGGCCTGGCGGCGGCGCCCCTCCTGGGTGGCGGCGCGGGGCACGCGGGCCCCGCACGCGGCGATCACTCGTCGTCGTCGCCGTCGTCGTCGGCCTTCTTCTTGCCGCCGGCCTTGGCAGCCTTCTTCGAGCGCTGCACCAGCGGCGCGTCGAAGAACTCCAGCGCCTGCTTCCACAGCGGGCGCGAGTATTCCGGCGGCTCGTGGCCGTGGCCGGCCTCGGGCGAGTTGTACATCACCGTCATGACGCGGCCATCCGGCGAGACGCCACCCTCGGGATCGATGTCCCAGCGGCGCCACAGGCCGGGGAAGTGCCGGTTGATGGTCGACTTGTCCTTCAGGTTCTGGCCGACGATCAGGCGCACGTCGTTGCCAGCCTGCAGGCCGTCCTTCAGGGCCACCAGCGGGTTCATGCGCCATGGCTCGTCACGCATCATGGCTTCGTACTGTTCCATGTCGCCACCCATCGCCTCGCGCACACCGATGGCCACCACCTGCTCGCGGTACTTGTCCGGGCGCAGGAACGGGCAGACGGCGACGATGCCGGTCTTGGTGCGACGGTGGCTGCCCACCAGGATGGCCGAGGTGCCGCCGGCGGAGGAGCCGTACATCAGCACGCCATCGCGCGGCACGCCGATCTTGTCGCAGACGACGTCGATCAGCGCGTTCAGTTCCGGCACCAGGTCATTGGCGAAGGTGCCGGCGTAGAACGCGGCACGCGGCACGTTGGAGTTCCACTCGACCTCGGTCAGGGGGTCGGAGATCGCCAGGATCGGGGCTTCGAACAGCGACTCCCAGTTGCGGCGCGCGAACATCGGACGCGTCGAGTTGGTGCTGTCCTTGCCACCACCGCGCGCGCCCTGGAAGGTCACGACCATGCGGTTCGCCTTGCGCACCGTGTTGATCGAGATGTTGACGGTGAAGTGACCCGTCTTGACGCGCATCACGGTGATGGCCTTCTCGGGCACACCCCAGGAGCCGTTCAACTCGACGACCTGGGCAGCCTCGCGGGTGATTTCGGCGTTGTTGTCCGGGAAGAAGGGAATGGCGGAGCCCTCGTCGGGCACGAGTTCAAACATGTTTCGCTGCTTGCAAGGTTGACGAAAAGGGGAGGCATCCCTGCCGCCAGCGGCTCGACGAGCGCGGTGGCGTGTGTGCCCGGAAAGAGAAAATTGATGCTAGCACAGGGCCTCTGACGCAAAGGGCGTGCCATGTCATGCGATCCCGTGCAATGCGACACGTTCGGCACGGGTGCGACACGTCGGTGAACCACGCCGCCGACCGAGGTGGGTCGACTATCATCTGAAGCGCCATGGTGCGGGCCCTCGGGGCCCCTTGGCCGCTTGTTCATCAATCTTCAAGCGGGCCCATGCGTCCCCCAACGACCCACAAGGCCCTCGCATGCTGATCACCGAGAAAATCGTCTTCATCGAACTCCAGAAGACCGGTTCCACGCACATCAAGAAGCTGCTCAAGGACATCCTGGGCGGCAAGAACGACGGCAAGCACAACGTTCCCACCGAAGAGTTGCTCGCCAGCGGCCGCCAGTTCATGGGCTCGATCCGCGACCCCTGGGGCTGGTACCTGTCGCTGTGGTCCTATGGCTGCCAGCAGCAGGGTGAGCTGTTCCAGCGCCTGACGAACGCCAAGCGCTGGGAGAAGGTTCTGGTCAAGATCGACGCCACGCGCAAGGCGCGCGCCGAGAAGGGCGCAGACGCCGAGAAGAGCAAGTCCATCCTGCCCGAGCAGCTCGGCGCCGAGCGCGCCAAGGGCCACTGGTATGCGGATCCGGCCAATGCCGAGGCCTTTCGCGAGTGGCTGCGCGTCGTCTGCGCGTTGCAGACCCGTCGCCTCGTCGAAGCCGGCTTCGCGCAATCGCCGATCGGCAAGATCGGCGGCCTGATGACCTTCCGCTACTTCAACCTGTTCGTGAGGGGCGCCGACAAGATCCCGCCGACCATCAGCACCCAGGAAGGGTTGCGTTCGTTCGAGGCGGAGCACCTGGTGCTCAGCCACATCATCCGCCAGGACGCACTGTCCGAGGATCTCGTCAAGGCGCTGGACCGCAGCGGTGTCTCGCTCACCGACGAGCAACGCAAGAAGATCTACGACGCCAAGCCCACCAACAAGTCCTCGCGTCCCCACGGCTTCGAGCACTACTATGACGCGGCGAGCGTCGATCTCGTCGCCCGCCGCGAGAAGTTCATCATCGACAAGTTCGGCTATCAGCGCCCCAAGGTCTGACAGCCGGCCGCCGTGGCATTTGCCGGGCGGCTTTCCTAAAATCATGGGCCCCTGCCGCGCGCCGCGGTGGGCATCCGGCCCGCCGCCCCTTTCTGGGGCATGGAGCATTTCGACCATGGCGCCATTCGACAAGCCAGCGCTTCGCTGGGCCCGCCTGCTGGCCGTGCCGGCGGCCGTGGCCTGCCTGGGCCTGACAGGCTGTGGCGAGAGGCCGGCAGATGCCACGCAGGTGGCCGCGCGGGTGAACAAGGGCGACATCACCGTCCACCAGATCAATTTCCTGCTCCAGCAGGACCGCAGCGTGCGCCCGGAGCAATCCGATGCCGCCGGCCGCCGGGTTCTCGAGGGTCTGATCGACCAGGAGCTGGCGGTCCAGAAGGCGCTCGAGCTCAAGCTGGACCGTGAGCCCCGCATCGTCCAGGCGATGGAGGCGGCGCGCCGCGACGTGCTGGCGCGGGCCTACAACGAACGCCTCGTGCAGGGCGTTGCCAAGCCGACGCCTGAAGAAGTCCGCAAGTACTACGACGAACAGCCTGATCTGTTCAAGGAGCGCAAGGTCTACTCGCTGCAGGAGATGCTGATCGACGCACCGCCCGACAAGCAGGCGTGGGTCAAGCAGCAGCTGGCCAGCGCAACGGGGGCGAAGGCGCTCGCCGAGAGCTTGAAGGCCGCCGGGCTGCCATTCATGGGCACCCAGGGCGTCAAGGGGGCGGAGCAGTTGCCGATGGGTCTGGTCCAGCGCTTCGCCGCCATGAAGGACGGCGAGTCCGCGGTGGTCAGCGAAGGCCATCAGCTGCGGGTGATCTTCGTCGTGGCGTCTCGCAGCGACCCGGTGGCCTTCGAGCGCGCCAGCGGGCCGATCGAGATGTACCTCGCCAACCTGGCACGGCGCCGTGCCGTGGACGAGAACATCAAGGCGCTGCGCTCGGCAGCCCAGATCGCCTACCAGGGCCGCTTCGCGGACGGCGCCGCCACGGCGGCCTCGGGCGCCACGCCGGCGTCGGCACCCGACCTGCCGGCGATGGCACCGGTGCCGGTGCAGATCCAGGTGCCCGACAGCTCGCCGCAACCCGTTCAACTGCCCATGCCGGAGGCGGCACCCGCGCCGGCCTCCGCCGGCAGCGCCATTTCCCCCGATCTCGCCAAGAAAGGCCTGGGCCTCAAATGAACGCACGATCGCTCCTTCTCCGCCTCGTCGGCTGCGCCCTGATGGCCTCGCTGGGCAGCGGCTGGCCGACCCTGGCCGCCGCGCAGACTGCCGAGCCACCCGTGGCGGCCCGCGCCGATGTCGACCTGTACCGCATCGGGGCGGGCGACTCGGTGCGCATCTCGGTCTACCAGAGCCCCGATCTGGCGCTCGAGACCCGCGTGACCGAGGCGGGGGTGATCAGCTACCCGCTGATCGGCACCCTGCGGATCGGTGGCTTGACGATCAGCGAGGCCGAGGCGGCCCTGGCGGCCGCCCTGAAGAAGGGCGATTTCATCAAGAACCCGCAGGTCTCGATGATGGTGACCCAGGTGCGCGCCAACCAGGCCAACGTGCTGGGGCAGGTCGGCAAGCCAGGCCGCATCCCGCTTGACGTCGCCGGCATGCGGCTGACCGATGTCATTGCACTGGCCGGTGGCATCACCGCCAGTGCCGGCTCCGACACGGTGGTGGTGACCGGCACGCGCAACGGCCAGCCATTCCGCCGCGAGGTGGATCTGCCCAAGGTGTTCGCCCCCGGCGGCCGCGGCGAGGACATCGTGATCCAGCCCAACGACGTGATCTGGGTCGACCGCTACCCGGTGATCTACCTCTACGGCGAGGTCCAGAAGCCGGGCCAATTGAGGCTGGAGCGCGGCATGACGGTGGTGCAGGCCCTGGCCAGCGCGGGCGGCTTGACCCAGCGCGGCACGCCGCGTGGGTTGCGTGTCAGCCGTCGGGCGCCCAATGGCCAGGTGCAGTCTCTGGAACTCTCGATGGACGATGCACTCCAGAGTGGCGATGTCGTCTTCGTACGCGAGAGCCTTTTCTGATCCACGGGATCCCCTGACATGAACCCCTCCCATTTCCTGGGTGTGCTTCGGGCGCGCTGGCTGCCCGCGTTGGTGGTCTTCGGGCTGGTGTTCGGGGCGGCCATCGTGTTCACGTTGATCGCGCCCAAACGCTACACCGCCACCGCCACCCTGGTGCTCGACATCAAGCCCGATCCCGTCAGCTCCATGCTCTACGGTGGAGCCACCTCGCCGGCGATGATGAACACCCAGGTCGAGGTGCTGCGCAGCGACCGCGTGGCCCAGCGGGTGGTGCGCAACCTGAAGCTCACCGAGCAGCCGGAGGTCCGCAAACAGTGGGAGGCCGGCAGCAAGGGCGATGGCCAGATCGAGAACTGGCTGGTCGATTCGGTCCAGCGCGGCCTCGAAGTGCAGGTCGTCAACCCTGGCGGCAATGTGCTGAATGTCTCGTACAAGGGTACTGATCCCCAATACGTTGCGACGCTGGCCAATGCCTTCGTGCAGGCCTACCTGGAGACGGCGGTCGAGTTGCGCGTCGACCCGGCGCGCGAGTACAGCGGATTTTTCAGCAAGCAGGTCGACGAGGCGCGGGCCTCGCTCGAGGCGGCGCAGATGCGCCTGTCGAAGTTCCAGCAGGCGCAAGGCATCATCGCCACCGACGACCGTTTCGACGTCGAGATGAGCCGCCTGAACATGCTGACCCAGCAGCTCGTCACGATGCAGTCGCAGGCCGATGATTCGTCCAGCCGCCAGGCGCAGGCGGCCGCCAATGCCGACCGCCTGTCGGAGGTCATCGGCAACCCGTTGGTGGCTGGCCTGAAGGCCGATCTGAACAAGGCCGAGACCCGGCTGCAGGAGCTGAACTCGCGCTTCGGGGAGAGCCACCCTCAGGTCGTCGAGGCCCGTGCGACGGCCACCGAGCTGCGCCAGCGCCTGGCCGCCGAGACCCGCACGGTCAGCGGCAGCGTGTCGGTCAACGCCCGTATCGACCGCTCGCGCGAAGCCCAGGTGCGCGCCAGCCAGGAGGAGCAGCGCGCCAAGGTGCTGCGCCTGAAAGAGGTCCGCGACCAGGGTTCGGTGCTGGCGCGGGACGTCGAGAACGCACAGCGCTCGTACGACCTGCTGCTGAACCGCTTCAACCAGACCAGCCTGGAGAGCCAGAACCGGCAGAGCAACGCCTCGCTGCTGGCGCGGGCGACGCCACCCACCTACCCGTCGTCGCCCAAGGTGGCGGCGAACCTGCTGATGGGGCTGTTCTTCGGTGCCGCTTTGGGCCTGGGCGTGGCCTTTGGCATCGAACAGCTCGACAAACGCATCCGCGCACCGGGTGACGCGGTGGCCGCCCTGGGCCTGCCGGTGATCGGCATCCTGCCGACGCCCACCATCGGGCGGCGCATGCGCGGCCAGCTGGCGCTGGCCCAGGATCGCATGATCTCGGGCCGACGGCTGCCCGCACCGGGCAAGGGGCGTTGATGAGCTCGGCACCGGAGAGTCTGGACACCAGCATCAGCGCGCTGCAGTCGACCGAGGAGGACCGCAAGGTCCAGGCCATCGGCGAGCTGATCCGCGACGCCCGCAACCTCAGCGCCGAGGACATCGAGCGGATTGCCAAGTACCAGCGCGAGCACAAGATGCGTTTTGGCGAGGCGGCCATTGCGCTGGGCCTGGCAAACGCCGAAGACGTGCTGTTCGCCCTGTCGCAGCAGTTCCAGTACGCCTATGCCGACGAGGGCCGCCGCAAGGCCGACCCGGAACTGGTGGCCCTCACCCAACCTTTCGGGCACCAGGCCGAGGCGTTTCGGGCCATCCGCAGCCAGATCCTGATGCGCACCCATGCCGACGACCAGGCTCAGCGCCGAGCGTTGGCGGTCGTCAGCCCGGACTCCGGCGACGGCAAGACCTACTTCTGTGCCAATCTGGCGGTGGCGCTGTCGCAGCTGGGCGGCAAGGTGCTGGTGGTCGATGCGGACATGCGCGGTGCCCGCCTGCACCAGGTGTTCGGGGTGGACAACTCCCGCGGGCTGTCGACCCTGTTGTCGGGCCGGGGCGGCAAGAACATGATCAAGCCGGTGCCCGATGTGCCGAACCTGTTCGTGATGCCGGTCGGCGTGCAGCCGCCGAACCCGCTGGAACTGGTCGAGGGGCCCGCCTTCGGCCTGTTGCTGCGCGAACTCAACACCAAGTTCGACCATGTGCTGATCGACACGCCCGCCGCGGTGTTCGGCAGCGACGGCGTGGTGATCGCTGCGCGCTGCGGTGCCGCACTGGTGGTGGCACGCAAGAACTCGTCCAAGGTGGCGGCCCTGCAGGATCTGGTCGCTTCGCTGCAGGCCGGGCAGTCCCGGCTTGCGGGCGTGGTGATGAACGAGTTCTGAGGCCGGTTTGCCCATCGCCGAACTGCCACCGGCACGCGCCCTGACGCTGGCCGAGCGCCCCATGCTCCCCTGGCTGCTGGTGGCGGCCGGCATGCTCGCGCTGTACCTGCCGACGCTGCACGACCTGTTTCTCACCATCTGGTCGACCGACGAGCAGGGCCACGGACCGATCGTGCTGGCGCTGTGCTTCTGGCTGGTCTGGCGCGGCCGGGCGGCCCTGGCCGACCGGGGGCTGGATTCGCCGCGGGTGGCCTGGGGCTGGTTCTGGCTGGGGTTCGCGCTGCTGCTGTTCCTGTTCGCCCGATCCCAGCGCATCCTCAGCATGCAGACGCTGTCGGCAGTGCCGCTGGCGGTGGGCGTGCTGCTGCTGCTGCGAGGGGCGCGGCAGGTCCGTGCGCTCTGGTTCCCGCTGTTCTTCATGCTCTTCCTCGTCCCGTTGCCGGCCGCGCTGGTCGATTCGGTGACCCAGCCGATGAAGCTGGCCGTCTCCAGCGTGGCGGCGGACATGCTCTACCTTTTCGGCTATCCGGTGGCCCGCAGCGGCGTCATCCTGCAGGTGGGGCCCTACCAATTGCTGGTGGCCGACGCCTGTGCCGGGCTGCACACCTTGTTCACGCTGGAGGCCATGGGGCTGCTGTACCTGAACGTGGTTCGGCATGCTTCGATCACCCGCAACGTGCTGCTGGCGATCCTGATCGTGCCGATCTCCTTCATGGCGAACGTCATCCGGGTCACCATGCTGGCGCTGATCACCTACTACTTCGGGGATGCCACCGGACAGGGGTTCCTGCATGGCTTCGCGGGCATGGTGCTGTTCCTGTCGGCCTTGTTGCTGATCATCGCCTGTGACTCGTTGTTGCGGCGCCTTGCCCCGAGGCCGTGACCGACGCTGCCCCCCCCCTGGAACCCGCGTCGGTGCTGACCCGCCGAGCGGCCCTGGCTGCCAGCCTGATGGCCGGGGTCGCCTGGGCAGGCAACGCCCTGGTTCCGCGGCGCCGCATGGCCGACCGGCGCGGTGGCTTCAAGCTGGCCGAGGCCGTGCCGGAGCGTTTCGCGGGCTGGCAGCGCGACCCGAATGCCGTCGGCGTGGTGGCCAACCCGCAGACAGAAGAACTGCTGCGCCGCATCTACACCGAGACTCTCGAGCGCACCTATGTGCGGGGGTCCGGCGAACGCATCATGCTGTCCATCGCCTACGGCGCAGACCAGTCCGACAACAGCGTGCAGATGCACTACCCGGAGGTCTGTTATCCGGCGCAGGGCTTCCAGGTGCTCGGCCGCCAACGCGGCGTGCTGCGGCTGGCCCAAGGGGAGATCCCGGTGCGCCGCCTGGAGACGGTGTTCGCCAACCGCCGCTTCGAGCCGGTGACCTACTGGACGGTGATCGGTGACCAGCTCAGCCTCGGGGGGCTGGATCGCCGCCTGGCCGAGATCCGTCATGGCCTGAAAGGCGAGATCGTCGACGGCATGCTGGTCCGCGTCTCGTCGATCAGCCAGGACACCCCGGCGGCCTTCGCATTGCAGGACCAGTTCGTTGCTGACCTGCTCGACAACCTGACGCCCGCCCAGCGCCTGCGTCTGGCGGCATTGCCCTGAAGAGTTTGCTTACGATTTCCTGCGGCTTGTAGCCTGGGCAGTTCGCGGTTTTGCGGAGACCGAAGGCATCATCGCCAGCTTGATCGACGGGGGCCAGATCCCGTCGCCGTTGGGGATTGAGGAGGGCGTTGCGATGGGGCTGGGGGCAGACCGGTGGGCCAGGCTGTGTCTGCTGGGCATGCTGTGCGCTGGTACAGGTGCCGCGGTGTCACAAGGTGCCGTCAACAACCGGGTGTCCGCGTCCGGCGTCGGCCTGAACCTGGGCTCCTGGGACAGCTACACGCCCGACGAGCCGATGATCGACCAGTTCAAGCGGGCCAAGGCCTGGTTGACGCAATGCCAGCCCTGGGCCGATCCAAGCTGCAAGGGTTTCGAGAACGGCGCCGGCAACTTCGACACCCGCGAACAGGGCAAGCTCGACCTCGACGAACAGGGCTGGGTGCGCAGCCTGCCCAGCACCAACGACGCCACGGTCAAGTACCGCATGGTTTCGGCCCTGCTGTTCGATGGCGACGGTGATGCCCGCCCCGCCGGCCGCTACGTCGTGCTGTACGACGGCAAGGGCACGCTCGAGTACAGCCTGGCCGGCAAGCGCGTCGCGGGCGAGTCGCGCCCTGGTCGCGACGTCGTCGAGGTCTCGGCCGACGCCAAGGCCAGCCTGCTGATCAGCCTGCGAGCCACCGACCCGAAGAACCACCTGCGCAACATCCGGGTGCTGCCACCCGGCGGCGTGTGCGAGCAGGCTGCGGACACCGTCGTCCCGGGCCCTGCGGCCTGCCGCGATGGCGGTCGCGGCAGCTTCGTGCCGTTCGAGAAGCTGCTGGCCAGCCAACGCTGGCATCCCAGGTACCTGAAGGACCTCACCGGTTTTCGCGCACTGCGCTTTCTCGACTGGACGCGGACCAACGACTCCAAGCTGGTGAGCTGGAACGACCGGCCCCGGATGGAATCGGCGGTCTGGTCGGGCGAGCATGGGGTTCCCGTCGAGGCCATGGTCGACTTGGCCAACGCCAGTCGCACCGACCCGTGGATCAACCTGCCGACCCGCGCCGACGACGACTACGCTCGCCAGTTCGCGCGGACGGTCAAGTCGCAACTGGCCCGGCCGCGGACGCTCTACCTCGAGTACGGCAATGAGCCATGGAACTACGCCTTCTCGAACTCCCACTGGATCAAGGACCAGGTCGCCACGCGCTGGCCGGGCGGGCGTGCGCCGGCTGGCCAGGATGCCTACACCCTGGCCGCCAACTGGTATGCCTGGCGGGCTGCGCACCTGTGCGGAATCGTCAAGGCCGAGTTCGGCGCGGACGCCGCCCGGGTGCGCTGCGTCGCCAATGCACAGGCCGCGAACCCCTGGAACGCCGACCAGGTGCTGGCCTGCCCGCTGGCGGCACCCGTGCTGGGCAAGCCCTGCAACAAGATTTTCGACGGCCTGGCTGTGGCCCCGTACTTCGGCGGCTATCTGGCCGATGCCAAGGCGCACGAACTTGGGTCCAGCTGGCTGCGCGAGCCCGATGGCGGGCTGACCCGCTTGTTCGACGAGATCCTGGCGCAGCGTGACGGCAAGGCCGTCCCGCCGCCTCTGCAGGGCCGCGTCACCGAGGGAGCGGCCAAGGGCGCGCTGTCGCAGGCGGCGGCCTGGATCGTCGGCGCGAAGGCCGTGGCCGACCGCCACGGCCTCCCCCTGCTCGCCTACGAGGGCGGCCAACACCTGACCCTGCCGCCTGGCCCCCTGGACGACAACTGGCTGAAGCTGCTGATCGCCGCCAACCGCGACCCCCGCATGGGCCAGGCCTATGCCCGCCACCTGGCCGACTGGCGGTCGGCCGGCGGCCAGCTGTTCATGTTCTACAGCCACGTGAGCCGGCCGGGTCCTTATGGCTTCTGGGGTTTGAAGTCCAGCCAGGCGGCCGATGCCGACCCGAAGTGGCGCGCGGCCCTGGCCTATCGGGACGACACACCGTGCTGGTGGCGCGGTTGCATGCCGGCTGGCACGGCGCCTTGAGGCCTGATTCCGTGAACAGATTGGCGTTCGACGCCCAGTTTCGGTTTGTTTCGAACTCCACATCCTCCTTGCACCTGGCGAATCAACGGGCCCGTGCGGAAGACGATGAGCCTGTCACGCATGCAGAACGCCCGCCTTCCGGCGCGGCAGCCACCCCTTACCGAACTCCCAGCGAATTGAGGCACCTTCCGATGAATCGCACTTCACTCACGAGCCATGTGCTCCGCGCTGCCACAGCGCTCTGTGTGGCTGCCCTTGTTCCCGGCATCAGCCAGGCCCTGCCCCAGGGTGAGAAGTCCGGCGCAGGCATGAACCTCAGTGGCTGGGACTACTGGGTCCCGGACATGCCGTTGATCGACCAGTTCAAGCGCTCGAGCGGCTGGCTGACGCAGTGCTACTACCCGACGAACCCGACCTGCAAGGACTTCGGCAACGGCGCCGGCAGCTGGGACACGCTGGAACAGGCGAAGATGAACGTCGACGAGAACGGCTGGGTCAAGAGCCTGCCGGACGCCAACGACAGCAACGTCAAGTACCGCTACGTCTCGACCGTGCTGTTCGCCGGCAACGGCCACGCCCAACCGTCCGGCAAGTACACCGTGCTCTACCAGGGCAAGGGCACGATCGAGTACGGCATGATCGGCTCCAAGGTGGTGTCCGAATCGACGCCGGGCCGTGACATCGTGCAGGTCTCGGGCGCCGACGGCGGCCTGCTGATCAGCATCAAGGCGACCGACCCCGCCGACTACATCCGCAACATCCGAGTGCTGCCGCCTGGTGGCGTCTGCTCGAACGCGCAGAACGACTACGCGGCCGCCGAATCCGATTGCACGGCCCGTGGCACGGGGACTCTGGTGCCCTTCGAGAAGTTCTCGGCCAACCGCTGGTGGCACCCTTACTACGTGTCGGAGCTCAAGGGCTACCGCACCCTGCGCTTCATGGACTGGGGCAAGACCAACTCCAACAAGATGGTCAACTGGATCGAGCGTCCGAAGCGCCATGACGCGATGTGGGCCGGCCCGAATGGCGTTCCCTTCGAAGCCATGTTCGACCTGGCCAACACCGTGGGCGCCGACCCGTGGATCAACCTGGGCACCTTCGTCAACGACGACTACGCCGCCCGTTTCGGCCGCCGTGCCAAGGAGCGCCTGGGTGTCGGCCGCACGCTGATCCTGGAGTACAGCAACGAGCCCTGGAACTACGCCTTCTCCAACTCGCACTGGATGAAGGACCAGGCCGCCGCCAAGTGGCCCGATCAGATCGCCAAGGGCCAGAGCGCCTACACCTTGCAGAACAGCTGGTACGGCCTGCGCTCGGCCCAGATCTGCCAGATCGTCAAGGCCCAGTTCGGTGCCGAAGCCAACCGTGTCAAGTGCGTGACCAACGGCCAGGCCGCCAACTCGTGGATCAGCAACGAGCAACTGGATTGCCCGTTCGCCGCCGCCGAACTCGGCAGGTCCTGCGGATCGGTGATGAACGGTGTCGCGATCGCCCCGTACTTCGCCGGCTACATGGCCGACATGTCGATTCGCCCGACCATCACCACCTGGTACAGCCAGCCCGATGGCGGCCTGAACAAGATGTTCGAGGAGATCCTCGGCGAGGACGCCAACGGCAACAAGGTCACGCCGCCGCTCTACGGCAAGACCATTGAAAGCAAGCTGGGCGGTGCCGTCGAGGCCACCAAGGCCTGGGTCACCGCGAACAAGGCGGTCGCGGCGAAGTTCGGCATCCCCCTGATGGCCTACGAAGGCGGCCAGCACCTGACCATGGGTGGCGGCGACAACGACCAGAAGTGGCTGGCCCTGTTCATCGCTGCCAACCGCGACCCCCGCATGGGCAAGGCCTACAGCAAGATGATGGACACCTGGCTGGCCTCTGGCGGCGAGACCTTCACCTTCTACAGCCACATCGCCACGCCCACCCAGTGGGGAGCCTGGGGCATGAAGGAGACCCAGTTCACGAACAGCGGCGTGAAGTGGCAGGCCATGCTGCCGTACCGCGACACCAAGGCCTGCTGGTGGACTGGTTGCAGCAACTGAAGCCTGTATCCTAGGCAACTCTCGGCAAAACGCCGGCACCTGGTGCCGGCGTTTTGCCGTTCCCGCCCACCACGACCCTGGCCCCGAAACGCCCGATGCCACCTGAGCCCGCTTCCGGGCGCCCGCTTCGCGTCTTGATCGTGGCCGAGCATGCCTCGGCACGGTTCGGCGGCGAGGCAGCGCTGCCGATGCACTACTTCCGCGTCCTGCTGCGCCGCGGGTTGCCGGTGTGGCTGATCACCCATGCCCGCGTCCGGGCCGAACTGGTGGAGGCCTATCCGAACGACCAGCACCGCATCCGCTACGTGGAGGACACCGCGCTGCACCGCTGGCTGTGGCGCCTCGGTGAACCCTTGCCGGCGCGGCTGTCATACATCACCACCGGTTTCCTGTCGCGGTTCATGACCCAGTGGCGCCAGCGGGCGGTGGCGCGCCGGTTGGTGCACGAGGAGCACATCGATGTGGTCCACCAGCCGATGCCGGTGTCACCGAAGGAGCCGTCGCTGCTGCACGGCCTCGGCGCGCCGGTGGTCATTGGCCCGCTCAACGGCGGCATGGACTACCCGGCCGCCTTTCAGCGCCAGGGTGTGCGCTGGGTCGGCGGCATCGCCGATGCCGCGCGCCTGCTTGCAGGCCTGCTCAACCGCCTGATGCCGGGCAAGCGGCGCGCCGCGGTGGTGGCGGTGGCCAACCAGCGCACGCGCGCAGCCTTGCCCCCCGGGCTGGAGGGCCGGGTCGTGGTCCTGCCCGAAAACGGGGTCGACCTGGCGCTGTGGCAACGGCCAGCCAGCGCCACGGAGGAGCCTCGACCGGCACGGTTCGTCTTCATGGGGCGGCTGGTCGACTGGAAGGCGGTCGACCTGTTGCTCGAGGCCTTTGCCCAGGCACGGCCACGCTCGCCGATGAGCCTGACCATCATTGGCGACGGCCCGGAGGGCGCCGCGTGGCGGGCACAGGCGGACACGCTGGGCCTGTCCGCTGCCCAGTCCGGCGAGTCGGGCGGCGTCTGGTTCGCCGGCTGGCGTGCCCAGGCCGAGTGCGCCGCGATGCTGCGCGACCACGACGCCCTGGTGTTGCCCAGCCTGTGGGAGTGCGGCGGCGCCGTCGTTCTGGAGGCCATGGCCTGCGGATTGCCGGTGATCGCCACCGCCTGGGGGGGGCCACTGGACTATCTGGATGCGGATTGCGGCGTGCTGGTCGAGCCGAGTGACCGCGCGGCGCTGATCTCGGGCCTGGCGCAGGCGCTGGTGCGCCTGGCGGCCGACCCTGCCGAGCGTCAACGTCTTGGTGCCGCCGGTCGACAGCGCGTCGAACGGGATTTCGACTGGGAGCGGAAGGTCGACACGATGTTGTCGATCTACCGCGAGGCCAGCGCCTGAGCGGTGGCGCCAGACTGCTATGCTCGTCCGGACCTTCGATCCACGAGGCAGACGTCTTGGCACCTGACATGAATCCCACGTTGCAGGCGCCCCCGACGGGGCGCCGTCAGGTCTATTGCATCCTGAGCGCGCGCTCGCTGCCCTACGCGCGCCGAGCGGTCAGCAGCCTGCTGGAGCGTTGCGACGAGGCGTTGGATCTGAAGTTGATCACCGACACCGAGGCCGACCACCTCGCCCTGGTCGAGGCCATCGGCGACATGGGGGTCCCGGCGCGACACCGCTGCAGCGTCCATGCCCAGGCCGAGGCAGACGACATCGCGGCCGCCCGTTTCGCCGGCCTGAAGCACCTGAGCGCGTTTCGCTTCGGCCACCCTTGCTGGCGCAAGATCACCGACCCGTTGCTGTTCGCCGAGCCTGGCGAGGAGATGGTGATCCTCGATCCAGACCTCTATTTCCCGAATCGCTTCCGGTTCGAGCCCACGCCGCCCCAGGGCATCCTGCTGATGTGGCAACGCCCGAGCTGCCTGCTGCCGCATGAAACGGTGATGACGGCCTACGATGCCGGCATCGGCCTCGCCCACCATGTCGACATCGGCGTGGCCCATGCCCGCAACAACCTCGATCTGGGCTGGCTCGATGACCTGATCGCCCGCCTGGGTGGCACCGCGCTGCCCCGGGCCATGCATGTGGAGGCCATCGTCTGGGCTGCGCTGGCCATGCGCGTGGGCGGCGGCTACCTCGATCCGGTGCATTGGCACTGTTGGCAGAACACGCAGTGGAAGCGGGTGGCCCAGGCGCTGCACGTGCCGGGCGCGACCCTGCTGCGCGCCGAGGACTTCACCGCGATGAAGTGCTTTCACGGTGGCGGCGCCGCCAAGTGGTGGATCGAGCCGGCCCTGGCCGCCGGCCTGATCGGCCCGCCTGGCGACCAGACCCGATCGGCGCCCATCCGGCCGTTCGAGGCGCTGACCAGGGCCGAGTACCTCAGCACCCAGCGGGTGAAGGCCGTGGCCCGCAAGCTGGGTTACTACCGCCTCATGGCGCGTTAGCCCGAGAGGCCGACTTGGCCTTCCAGTTGGCGATCCGGTAACGCAGCGCGCTCAGGCGCCGGAACAGCACCGGGGGCGCCCAGTCGCGAACGGTCTCCCACAGGCGCAGGTTGCGGGCCTGCTTGCGGCTCTCCGCGTCGTCCTGTGCTCGCGCCATGTAGACCGTCGAGCTCGCCGGGACATCCTGGTAAACGCCCTTCGATGCGGTGTAGTAGTACAGCGCGATGGAACGCCGGGTCACGTTCTCCGGCGTTTCGAGTTCGTCCGGGTGGCCGTGCCAGGTATCCGCGTCAGTGCGGAACACGACGCAGCGGTTGAGGATGGGTGAAACCCGTGCCGCGCAGCCCTTCATGTCGCGGTCCCAGAGCTCCAACTGGCCCTTCCAGGCGTCGTCCCACTCCTCGTTCAGGTAGATCAGCAGGTTCAGGCGGCGCTGCAGGTTCAGCTGCTCGTGGATGCGGAAGTCCGCATGGATGCCCAGCTTGCCGCCGCGCGATGTCTCGTGATAGCCGCCGCCCATGAAGTACGGGTCGGGGATCAGCCCCTCGATGCCGCTCATGCCCTCCAGGAACTGCAACATCGAACGCGAGTTCATGAACCAGAAGAGTTCACGTGCCGCCGCGCTGCAATCCTCCGGCATGACCTGCCGCTTGTGCTGACCGGCATAGCCGATGTTGAACCAGCCGTCAGAGGCCAGCGCTTCCTTCGGGAAGCCGCTCAGGGCCTGTTCGAGCACCGGCTGCGGCAGCAGGTTGTCGATCACCACGTGCGGGAACGGATCGGCGTTCTGGAAATCCTCGCACAGCAGGCTGCCGAGCTGCCGAGCCTCCTTGGCATCCATGCTCAAGCCGCCTTCGGCATTGATGGGCAGGGTGAGATCCACAACGGCCATGGCTTCCTCGGAACAGTAGGCGGTCAACGGAGGCGAGCGCCCCGACGCAACGAGTCTAGCCCAGCACCCGGGACACCACCCATCCCAAGGCCCAGCCCACCGGGAAGAAGCCCAGGGTGCTGAACTCGAAGCGCCAGTCGAGCAGCCCGCGCGATCGTTGGGCCCATAGCATCAGGGGCACGGTGGACGCCTGCGCCACCAGGATGCCGATCAGCGCCCCGGTCATGCCACCCAGCCAGAAGGCGATCGGCACGGCGACATACAACGACACGGTCTGCACCAGGCCCCGCTTGAACAACTGCCGGGTCTCGCCGGTGGCCATGAAGTACTGGTCCATCACCCCGTAACGCGTGGCCAAGAGGCCCAGCGACAGCACCGTCAAGATGTGCCCGGCACCGGCATATCGGTCGTCGTACAAAAACTCGATCAGGGAATTCGCCGAGGCGAAGAAGAAGCCGGCTGCCGTCACGCACAGGGCGTCGATCGGCAGGCGGCACTTGCGGTAGGCCTCGCGCAGGCGCTGCGGGTTGTCGCGCGCGATCTCGGCCAGAGCCGGCATGCCCACATGCGCATTCAGCTTGCCAATCACCTGGTGCGTGGCCGCCAGCAACAGGCAGCCCACGGTGTAGACGCCGAGTTCGGCCGAGGTCAGCATGCCGCCGAGCAGCAAGCGGTCACCCTCGCGGAACAGGTAGGTCAGGCTGGAGGACAGGAGGATCCACTTGGAGAAATGCCAGGCGTCGTGCACCGCGCTGCGGTCCCAGGCCAGGCGGCTGCGGTGCCCGGGCAGGGTCAGGTGGCTCAGCAAGGTGACTGTCATGGCCGAGATCAGCCAGCTGACCGGCAGCACCCAGTACGAGGGCCACTTCAGCGCAACGAGGATGGACAGGCCGGTGGTCAGAGCCTGGGCCACCACCTCGTTTCGGACCACCTGGCCCATGGCCAGCATCCGATGGGCGCGCGCCAGGTTGGGCGACTCGATCGACATCGCCAGCGCCGCCAGCGACATGATGGCCAGCACCTTGGCCAGGTCGGGGTGCGCGTAGCTGCCCTGCAGCCAGCCGGGGTGGTAGGTGTTGAGCAGGTAGACCAGCAAGGCGAACCCGTTCATCAGCGCGAACAACAGCAGGCCGCGCAGCACCTGCAGGGTGAAGATGGTGTCCAGGAAGCGCGGGTCGTCGCCACGCTTGTTGTGGATCACGCTCTGCGCGAAGCCGAAGTCCGACAACAGCGTGACCGCCGCCATGGCGACCATGCCCATGGTCATCAGGCCATACATCTCGGGCGCCAGCAGCCGGGTCAGGACCAGGCTGCTGCCGAAGCGGATCAACTGGTTGGTCGCGTAGCCCAGGCCGATCCACAGGGCCGCCACGCTGGCACGGTGTTGCAGGCCTGCGACAGGTGGCGCAGGGGTAGGGGCGGGGGGCAAGGACATGCGCGCGGCGAAAAACCTGACAGGTTCGCGAGAACGGTAACACGCGGCTTCGTGCCGACCGGATTCCCGCGGTGGGAATAAGGTACGCTTGCGCGCGGCTGCACCCGGACGGCCGATGACCTCTTCATGTTGTCGTATCTCAAAGCGTTGCCGGTCGTCCTGGCGGCCATCCTGGTGACGTTCTGGTTGGCGGCGCTGGCCTTCCCCGAAGCCTCTCGCAGCGGCGAGATCAGGCGTCTGCGGCGCGACTTCCTGCTGGTCACCCTGGCCTCGTTCCTGTCACCCAGCATCTGGGTGTACGTGGCCATGCTGTCGGCCCTGATGGTCGTCTTCATGCTGCGTCCGGGCGATCGGCCCGAGCGCGCGGCGATCCTGTGGGCGCTTCTCGTGCTGGCCGTTCCCGATGTCGGCGCCTACCTTCAGGGCCTCGGCGGCATCTCCAACTTCTTCCAGGTCAATCACATCCGGGTGCTGACGCTGGGCCTGCTGCTGCCCGTGGTCGCGGGCATGCAGTTCGGCCCGCGCTGCCCGCATCCGCTGGCCCTGGTCACGGACTGGTGGGTGATCGGCTATTTCGCGATCCAGGTCGGCGTCGTGGTGCCCAACGCCAACACCAGCGTCGTCGTGCGCGAAGCCTTCGTGCTGTTCATGGACACGCTGCTGCCGTATTGGGTCTTCAGCCGGGCCTTCACCACGCCGGAGACGCTGAACAACGCCTTTCGGGCCTTTGTGTTGGCCATGATGGTCATGTGCGGGCTGGCCGTCTTCGAGGCGACCGTCAAATGGCCCCTCTACGACGCGGTCCCCGCCATCTGGGGCACCTACTGGGACCTGTCGGTCTTCATCGAACGCGGCGGGTTCCTGCGGGCCAAGGCGTCGGCTGGGCACTCGCTGGTGCTGGGCTATGCGCTGGTGATCGCGCTGGGCCTGTGGCTGATCGTCAAGCGCGAGGTCAGCAACCGGTGGCTGGCGATGGTGGGGGATGCGGGATTGGCGCTGGGCATCCTGGCCGCGCTGGCACGGGGGGCCTGGCTCGGCGCCGTGTTGTTGCTGGTCCTGCTGGCCTTGATGGGCAAGGGCCCGATCAAGCGGCTGATCCTGGCCGCGTTGGGCCTGGGGGCGATGGTGATGGTGGCACCATTGGTGCCCCAGCTGGCCACCTTTGTCGACCTGCTCCCGTTCATCGGCCGCGCGGAAAGCGAAAATGTGCTTTACCGTCAGCGCCTGATCGAGGTTTCGCTGGCGCTGATCGCACAAAGCCCGTGGTTCGGCGTGCCCGGCTACCTGAGTTACATGGAAGATCTCCGCCAGGGGCAAGGCATCATCGACATCGTGAACTCCTACATCGCCGTGGCGCTCAACACCGGGCTGGTGGGGCTCAGCCTGTTCGTCGGCGCCTTCGTCTCGGTGCTCTGGCGCCTGGTGGGGCTGCGCCTGCGGCTGGGCCCGGCTGCCGAGGGCTCGCGCGTCTCGGTCGGCATGGTGGCCACGCTGCTGGCCTGCATGGCGGTGCTGGCGACGACCAGCAGCATCGTCGCGGTGGTGCCGTTGACCTACATGCTGATCGGCCTGGGCGTGTCCTGCGGCCGTGTCCATGCGCCGGCCCAGCCCTCGGCACTCATCCTGGGCGCGCGGCGATGAGCCCCACGGCGGACCTCGATCTGGGCATTGTGGTGATCGGCCGCAACGAGGGCGAGCGGTTGAAGCGTTGTCTCCAGTCGGCCATGGGCCAGGGCATCGTGCTCGTCTACGTGGATTCCGGCTCGACCGATGGCTCTGCCGAGTGGGCGCTGGGGGTCGGCGCCGAGGTGGTCGCGCTGGACATGAGCGTGCCCTTCACCGCCGCGAGGGCGCGAAATGCCGGCCTGAATCGCCTGCTGGAGAGACGCCCGGGCGTGCAGCTGGTGCAGTTTGTGGATGGCGATTGCGAGCTGCGCGACGGCTGGCTGGAGGAGGGCGCCGCGTTCCTGCGGTCCACCCCTCGGGTGGCGGCCGTGTGCGGGCGCCTGCGCGAACGCCACCCGGAGACTTCGGTCTACAACCGCCTGTGCGACATCGAATGGAACACGCCGCTCGGCCAGTCGCGTGCCTGTGGTGGGATCGCCATGATGCGCATCCAGGCCTTGTTGGCCGTTGGCGGCTTCAACGAGTCCTTGATCGCCGGCGAGGAGCCAGAACTGTGTGTGCGCCTGCGCGGCGGCGGCTGGCAGATCTGGCGGCTGGCCGGGGAAATGGCCTGGCATGACGCCTCGATGCATCGTTTCGGTCAATGGTGGCGGCGCACGCGGCGCTCCGGCCATGCATTTGCAGAGGGTCGAGCGCTGCATGGCGGCCCGCCGGAGAACCACTACACCACCGAAACGCGCCGCGCCGTGCTGTGGGGCCTCGTGCTGCCGGTCCTGGTGGTCGCTGCCATGCTGAT
The DNA here is from genome assembly GCA_018780145.1 of Vitreoscilla sp. Taxonomy (GTDB): domain Bacteria; phylum Pseudomonadota; class Gammaproteobacteria; order Burkholderiales; family Burkholderiaceae_C; genus Ideonella. Next base: position 19,531 of record JADMKA010000162.1, read on the forward strand.
GGCCCCCGATGGCGCACTGCTGGCCCTCGCCTACCCCTTGCAGATGCTTCGCCTCGGGCTGCAGCGCGTGTCACGTGGTGAACCCGCCCCCTGGGCCCAGGCCTTCTTCCTCGTCGTCGGCCGGGTGCCCGAGGGCCTGGGCGTGGCCGGCTACTGGTGGTCGCGCTGGCGACGGGAACCCACCCGGTTGATCGAGTACAAATGACCGGCCCTGGCGAGACGACCGAGCCGATCCGCATCTCGGCCGAGGTGCCGGACTGGTCGCGCGAGTACAAGGCCTTCTGGGAATGGAACCCGCCCAGGTCGCTGCTGGCCAGCATCCGCGCCTACCAGCGGCACCGCCAGTCCGGCCGGCCGCTGTCCCGGTTGCTGCGCATGGTGGCCGTGCTGAGGCACCGCTTCTGGAGCCTGGCCACCGGCTCCGAGATTCCGCTCAACGGCAGCTGGGCGGGCGGCCTGCACATGCCGCATCCGAACGGCATCGTGCTGCACCCGGAGGCTGTCATCGGCCCCAACTGCCTGCTGATGCAGCAGGTCACGCTGGGTGTCGGCAGCCGGCCCGGCGTGCCTCGACTCGGTGGCCACGTGGACGTCGGCGCCGGGGCCCGGATCCTGGGCGGGGTGACCATTGGCGACCATGCCCGGATCGGTGCCAACGCCGTGGTGCTGATCGACGTGCCGGCCGGAGCCACGGCGGTGGGCGTGCCGGCACGCATCGTCCGGGCGGGATGACGATGCGGGTCGCCTACCTCGTCAACCAGTACCCCAAGGTCAGCCACACCTTCATCCGGCGCGAGATCGCCGCACTGGAGCGCCACGGCGTGCCCGTGCTGCGCTTTGCCCTGCGCGGCTGGGACGCTGCGGTCACCGACGCCGAGGACGAGGCCGAGCGCGGCCGCACGCGCTACCTGCTTCAGCGTGGGGTGTGGCCCCTGCTCACGTCCACGCTGAGGGTGGGGCTCGCCGCACCCGGCCGTTGGGCCGCGGCCCTGGCGCTGGCCTGGCGCATGAGCCGGCGCGCCGACCGCCCCTGGCCCTATCACCTGATCTACCTGGCCGAGGCCTGCCTGCTGTGCCGCGAATTGCAGCGCGCGGGTGGTGTGACCCAGCTGCATGCCCACTTCGGCACCAACGCCGCCGAGGTGGCCATGCTGGCAACGGCGCTCGGCGGCCCGCCCTTCAGCTTCACCGTGCACGGCCCCGAGGAGTTCGACAAGCCCGAGTTCCTGGGCCTGGGCGAGAAGATCCGGCGCGCCAACGCGGTGGTCGCCATCAGCTCCTATGGGCGCAGCCAGCTCTGGCGCTGGGCCGCCGCGGTGGACTGGCCCAAGGTGACGGTGGTGCACTGCGGGTTGGAGCCGGCCTTCTTCGGCGACGCGGCTGCGGTGTTCACGGCCGCGCGGCGCCTGGTCTGCGTGGGTCGGCTGTGCGAACAGAAGGGCCAGTTGCTGCTGGTGGAGGCGGCCGCCCGCCTGGCGGCCGACGGTGAGGTCTTCGAGCTGGTGCTCGCCGGCGACGGCGAGATGCGCCCGCAGGTCGAGGCGGCCATTGCCCGGCATGGCCTGCAGGCGCGGGTGCGCATCACCGGCTGGATCTCCAGCGCCCAGGTCCGCGACGAACTTGCCGCCGCACGGGCCTTGGTGCTGCCCAGCTTCGCCGAGGGCCTGCCGGTGGTGATCATGGAGGCCCTGGCCATCGGCCGCCCGGTGCTCGGCACCTATGTGGCCGGCATCCCCGAGCTGGTGCGCGACGGGATCGAGGGCTGGTTGTTCGAAGCCGGCTCGGCCGAGGCGGCGGCGCGGGCCATGCGGGCCTGCCTGGCGGCCCCGGAGGAGGCCTTGCGCCGGATGGGGGAGTCCGGCCGCCTGCGCGTCCGGGCCCGACACGATGTGGATACCGAAGCCGCCCGCCTGCTGGACACCTGGCGTGCCGCCGCCGCTGGGCCAGGGGCATGATGGGAGCCGCCGTGTCCCTGCTGCTGCTGGCCGGCCTGCTGGTGCTGGCCGTGCCGCTGGCCGTGTTCTCGCTGCAGGTGCTGGCGGCCTGCGGGCCCGCTCGGCGCTCGGGGGCCCTGCCGGCCGTGCGGCCATCCGTCGCCTTGCTGGTGCCGGCCCACGACGAGGCCCGCGGCATTGCCGCCACGCTGAAGAACCTGCTGGTTCAACTCCAGCCCGGTGACCGCCTGCTGGTGGTGGCCGACAACTGCAGCGACGACACTGCGGCGCGGGCTCGCGCCGAGGGGGCCGAGGTCATCGAGCGCCAGCACGATCGCCTTCGCGGCAAGGGTTATGCCCTGGCCTTCGGTGTGGACCACCTGCGTGCCGCCCCGCCCACGGTGCTGGTGATCGTGGATGCCGACTGCGAGCTGGCACCAGGGGCGCTCGACCCGCTGGTGGCGGCCTGCCTGCAAGCCGACGCCCCGGCCCAGGCCCTGTACCTCATGCAGCACGCCACGCCGCCCGGGCTCAACGGCCGCGTCGCGGCGTTCGCCTGGCGGGTGAAGAACTGGGTGCGCCCGCGCGGGGCGGCACGCCTGGGCCTGCCATGCGCGCTGATGGGGACCGGCATGGCCTTCCCCTGGCGGCTGATCGAGCGGGCCGAACTGGCCACCGGCAGCATCGTCGAGGACATGCAGCTGGGCATCGACCTGGCATTGGCCGGCCACGCCCCGGTCTTCTGCGAGCAGGCGCTGGTCACCAGCCGCTTCCCGGACACACCGGAGGCCGCTGCCAGCCAGCGCACACGCTGGGAGCATGGGCACCTGGGCATGATCCTGCAGCGCGCCCCGGGCCTGGTGGCTGCCGGCCTGCGCCGCGGGGATCTTCGGCTGCTGGGCCTGGCGGCCGACCTGGTGGTGCCACCGCTGGCGCTGCTGGTGCTCCTGCTGGTTTCGCTGTGGCTGGCCGCCGGGGCGGCCGCCTGGGCCGGCGTGGGTGCCATGGCGTGGTTCGCCGCCAGCCTGGGCCTGGTCTTGCTGGCCAGCGCCGTGGGCCTGGCCTGGGTGGGGTGGGGCCGGGCGGTGCTGAGCCTGGCCGACCTGGTTTCGGTGCCCTGGTACGTGGCCGGCAAGCTGGGCATCTACCTGCGCTTCTGGTCGCACCGCCAGAAGGATTGGGTGAGAACCGACCGTGAGTGAGCAGCCGTCTCCCAGCGCCCCGGCGCCGGACCCGGGCTTCCAGATTCCGCCGCGCGCCTGGCCGCGCCGCCGCCTGCTCAACGTCTGGGCCGACGATCTCTCGATGGAGGCGCTGCTGCAGCGCCTGGACGCCGAGGGCGGCCTGGTCTTCACCATCAACCCCGATCACCTCTGGCACCTGCAGAACAGCGCGGTGTTCACGGCGGCCTATCGGCAGGCCGACTTCATCACCGTTGACAGCCAATATGTGCACGCTGCGATGCACTGGCTGGGTCAGGGCGTGGGGGCCACCATCACCGGTTCGGACCTGATGCCGGCCTACTGCCGCCGCCATGCGGCCAACCCCGAGGTGAAGATCTTCCTCCTGGGTGCCCAGGCCGGGGTGGCGCAACGTGCCCGCGAGCGGCTCAACGCGCAGGCCGGGCGTGAGCTGGTGGTCGGGGCGCACGGGCCGTCGATGAACTTCGTCGACGATCCGGCCGAGATTGCCGCGGTGCTCGAGATGGTTCGCCGCAGTGGCGCCACCGCCCTGATGGTCGGCCTGGGCGCCCCCAAGCAGGAGATCTGGCTGGCCCGGCACCGCGCGGCGCTGCCCGGCGTGAAGGTGCTGATGGGCATCGGCGCGACGATCGACTACGAGGCCGGCGAGGTCCGCCGCGCGCCCGCCTGGCTGCGCCGTGTGAAACTGGAGTGGGCCTACCGCGTGTTCACCGAACCGCGCCGCTACCTGATGCGCTACCTTCGCAATGGCCGCTTCTTCTGGTGGATGGCCCAGGCGCGCGCCGGCCAGTACCGCGATCCGTTCCCCTTTGCACGCCCCGCCCCGCCGCCGCCGCTGCGGCCCACCTCAGGACCCCCCACATGACAACGCATCGCAAGGGCATCATCCTCGCCGGGGGCTCGGGCACCCGGCTGCACCCGGCCACGCTGGCCATCAGCAAGCAGTTGATCCCGGTCTACGACAAGCCGATGGTCTACTACCCGTTGAGCGCGCTGCTGCTGGCCGGCATCCGCGACATCCTGCT
>JADMKA010000187.1 GCA_018780145.1 Vitreoscilla sp.
CGTTGCAGCGTCGGCTGGATGCTCTGCAGATCCTTGACCAGGCTTTCCTCGGTGATCTCGAGCTGGATCATGCGGTGTGGCAGGCCGTGCGGGCTGACCGCGGCATGCACCAGCTCGACCATGTCCTTCTGCAGGAACATGCGGTAGGGCATGTTCACCGCCACCGTGCCGTCGAAGCCGAACTCCTGCTGCCAGATGCGCGCCTGTGCCGCCGCCTCGCGCAGCACCCACTCGCTCATCGGGACGATCAGGCCGGTGACCTCGGCGAGCGGGATGAAATCGTTCGGCGGCACCAGCTGATCGCCGCGCCGCCAGCGCATCAGGGCCTCGACACCCACCATGCGGCCGGTGGAGATCTCCACCTGCGGCTGGTAGTGCAGCACCAGTTCGTCGCGCTCGATGGCCTTGTGCAGCGCTGTTTCCAGCTCGAGCTTTTCGCGGCCGCGGCTGGCGCCCTGCGGGCTGTAGATGGACAGGCGGTTGCGGCCGTCGTCCTTGGCGCGGTACATCGCCACGTCGGCGTTGCGCATCAGGTCGTGGACATTCGTGCCATCACGCGGGTACAGCGCGATGCCCACGCTGGCCGTGGCGAAACACTCCTGGCCACCGGCATAGACCGGCTCACGCAGCACATCCAGGATGCGCTGCGCCACGCGCTCGGCGTCGCGCTCGTCGCCCACCTCGGGCAGCAAGGCGATGAACTCGTCGCCGCCCAGGCGACCCACGGCCTCCAGCGAGCGGTGGGTGCGCGTGCCGGCGGATTCGACCACGCCCTCGACGATCTGGTCGCTGTGGCGCACGCAGCTGCGCAGGCGCACGGCCACCTCGATCAGCAACTCGTCGCCGGCCGTGTGGCCCAGCGTGTCGTTGATGTTCTTGAAACGATCGAGGTCGATCATCAGCAAGGCCACCTGGTGGCCCAGTCGGCGCGCGTACTCCAGCGCCCGCTCGGTGCGCCAGACCAGCTGGCGGCGGTTCGGCAGGCTGGTCAGGGCATCGTTGTTGGCCAGGCGGCGAACGGTGTCCTCGGCCTGGCGGCGGTCGGTCACGTCCTGCACGATGCCTGTGTAGCCGATGCAGTGGCCGTGCTCGGCGAACTCGGGCTCGGCCTCGACATGCAGGATGCGGAAGCGCCCGTCGGGCAGGTTCATCGGCACATCGGTGGCGATCACCGAGACCTGCTGCAGCACCTCGCGCGCCGAGCGCATCAATGCCCGCCGATCCGACGGCGGAATCGAGCGCATCAGGTAGTTCAGGCCGGGCTGGTCGTCCGGCCCGAAGCCGAACACGCGCAGGGCCTCTTCGGACAGGTCGAGCCCGCGGCTGATCGGCTGCGCCGGGTCGTACCACCAGTCGAAGCTGCCCATGCGGGCCAGGTCCTGCGCGCGCGCCAGCTTGGACTTGCTGCGCGCCAGCTCGAGGTTGGTGCGGGAGGCGCGCAGCATGTAACGCAGGCGGCCGGCCAGCAGGCTCCACTGGTTGCTCTTGACAAAGAAGTCGGTCGCGCCGGCCTGATAGGCCTTGTTGATCGAGCCCTCGTCGTCGAGGCCGGTGAGCATCAGCACCGGGATGTTCTCGAAACCGTACATGCGGCGCAGCTCGCGGCAGGTTTCGAAGCCGTCCAGCCCGGGCATGCGGGCGTCGAGCACCACCAGATCGGGCGTCCAGTCGCGCAACAGGCGCAGGGCCGATTCGCCGTCGGTGGCCTCGGTGATGTCGAAACCGTGCTGCGTCAACGCGGCCGAAACGAGCATCAGGTTGACCTCGTCGTCGTCCACCAGCAGCACCCGCGGGCGCTCGGCGTGGCTGAAACCGAGGGTGGAACCGGCTGCCGTCATGAGGCTGTCGGCCCCAACTGCGACTGCACGGCATCGCGCACCCGCGCTGCCTCGTGGAAGAAAAGCTCGACCTGCGGCTCGATCTGCGCCAGCTCCTGGCGGCGGATGCGGTGCTCGATCTCGGCGCAGACCTGCGAGAAGACCAGCGCCCCGACACTGGCGGATGCCGACTTCAAGGTGTGGGCCGCACGAGCGACGGTGTCCCATTGGCCGGCGTCCAGCGCCTGCCGGGCCTCGGCGACGTGCTTTTCGAGCGAGCGGTCATAGGTGCCGAGGACCCGAACCAGGAAGCTGCTGCCACCCGAGGGATCGAGCTGGCGGAGTTGGTCGAGGCTGTTCTCGTCCAGCACCGGGGCTGACGAGGATTCGGTTGGCGATGAGGGCTGGGCTTCAAGCATGGAGAAGAGATCCATCGACTTCGGTGCCCTGGAAGTCCAGGCCCATCCCGCTGTGCCCGTCGAACGACCAGCCTGCGGGCCGAGGTACAACGAACCCAATATACATTGTGCAAGCATCGGCTGCGGGGCCCCGGGCGTCAAGCCCGAGATGTCGGGGCGCAACGGGGTTATTGGCACGATCGAATGGGCTGAACCGCAGGCAGGGGGGCTCCGTACAATGCCCCGCATGCCTGGCCTGCCCCGACCTTCAGCGTCACGGTGCCGCGGCCGCAGCATCGTGGCCGCGCTGGCCGTTTCCGCCGCCATCGCCGGCGTGGTGGCCCTGTTGTGGCAACTCGCCGTGCCCAGCACCAGCGCCCCGGCCACCAGCCACGCCTGGTTGGCCATGCTGGCGTTCGGCGCGGCCTGCGCCGGTGGGGGGCTGGCCTGGGGGCACCAGCGCAACACGGCCCGCCTGCGCCAGTCGCGGCAGCGCCAGCAACTGGCCTGGCAACTGGTGCCCCATTGGCTGTGGGAGACCGACCCCCAGCACCGGCTGCGCCAGTGGCGGCCGCCCGCCGATGCGCAGGCCGCCGACTGGGCCGACTCCCGCCCCCTGGGCGGCCCGCTCGGCGACCAGTTCGAGCTCGGCACCTCCGGCTCCGCCGCGTTGCGGGCCCGGCTCGACGCGCAGGCGCCGATCGACTCCCTGCGCGTGCGGCGGATCGGCGATGCCCAGGCCTGGACGTTGCGCGCCTTCCCGCAGTTCGACGATGAAGGCCGCTTCGACGGCTATGTCGGCACGGCCGAGCCGGTGGGCAGCCAGGAGCAGGGCCGCTTCGCCCAGGCCCTGCTGGAGCGCCTGTGGCCCGAACTGGACCAGGCCGCACTGGCCCTGCGCGCCACGGACGATGACGCGCCCGGCTGGCAGGTCAGTGCGCTGTCGCCTGATGCCGCCCGCTTGCTGCGCCTCGACGGTGGCGACACCACCCCGTTGAGCTGGGACGCCGCCTGCACCCGCCTGCCCGCCCCGCTGGCCGATCTGGCACGCTCGATGGAGCCCGGCCAGACCCGTGAAGAAGGCGACTGGACCCTGCACATGCACCGGGTGGGCACGGAGTCGGGCGCCTCCGCCGGCCGGCTGCTGCTGCTGCGCCCGAAGGCCGCCGCCGAAGCACCGGATGCCCAGGCCGCCGACGACCAGGCTTCGTTCGCCTACTCGGTGTCGCACGACCTGCGGGCGCCCATCCGCGTGGTCGAAGGCTTCGCCCGCATCCTCAAGGAAGACTACGGCCGCTTCCTCGACCGCATCGGCAACGACCATCTGGAGCGTGTGCTGGCCGCCGCCGCGCGCATGAACAGCATGATCGACGCGCTGCTGGCGTTGTCGCGCCTGCAGACGCAGCCCCTGTCGCGCAAGCCGGTCGACCTGTCGCAGCTGGCCACCTACATCATCGAGGATCTTCGGCGCGAAAGCCCGGAGCGCGGCGCCGAGATCAGCATCGAGCCCGGCATGCTGGTCCAGGGTGACCCCACCCTGCTGCGCATCGCGCTGGAGAACCTGCTCGGCAACGCCTGGAAGTACAGCGGCCAGTGTGCCGTGGCACGCATCGAGTTCCGACACGAATCCCACGAAGGGCAGCGCGTGCTGATGGTCGGCGACAACGGCGCGGGCTTCGACATGCGTTTCGCCGACCGCCTGTTCGGCGTCTTCCAGCGCCTGCACAGCGCGAAGGATTTCCAGGGCACCGGCGTCGGCCTGGCCTCGGTGCGCCGCATCATCCGCCGCCACGGCGGCGACATCTGGGCCGAAGCCGAGGTCGGCAAGGGCGCGCGCTTCTACTTCACCCTGAGTTAGGCGGACGCAGGGCGGGACAACAGCTCGACGGCGTCGAGCAAGGCGGCGGCCTGGGCGTGCACCGAACGGCCGTCGCTTTCGGCCAGCCGGTGCAGGCGCGACAGGGCTTCGGTGCGCGGCAGCGAGTAGCGGTGCATCAGCACGCCCACGGCCACCGGGATCGGGTCGGCCAACGGGTCGGCCGCCATCGTGGGGGCGGGCGCGGCACCGACAGAGGGCGTGAACGGCACCTGCGCCCGGCGCGCGCGCACGCTGGACAAGGCCGCCTCGACGGTCGGCACGATCTGCGCGATGTCCAGCGGTTTGACCAGGTACGCCACCGCGCCCAACGCCTTGACCTGGGCCACGGTCTCGTCGTCGGCGAAGGCCGAGAGGAACATGAACGGGGTGCCGAGCGACGCGCGCAGGTAGGCCGCCACGTCGAAACCCGATTTGCCCTCCATGCGGATGTCCAGCAGGGCCAGGTCGGGCCGGTGCTCGCGGGCCAGCAGGATGGCGTCGTCGCCGTTGTCGGCATCGATCACCTCGTAGCCGGCCCGTGCCAGCCCATGGGTCACCGTGGCCAGCACCAGCCGGTCGTCGTCCACCACCAGGATCTTGCCTTTGCCGCTCACCGGGCGATTCTCGCTCACAGCGGCTCCAGCAAGGCGACCGCCGGGGGCTCGAGTCGCAGCGTCGCCACCACCTGGTCACCCTGGGCTTCCAGGCGCAACGCCGAGCCCTTGCGTGGCAGCAGCGCACGCACCAGGCCCAGGCCGGAGATGCCGGGGGGCACGGCCGCCAGGCTGAAGCCCTCCGGCAGCCGGCTGGCGCTGGAGATGGCGATCTGCACCGCCGCGGCCTCGAACTCGACCTGGCAGCGCACCTCGCCGGTGGCGCTGTGCTTGATGGCGTTGGTCAGCAGTTCGTTGACTGTCAGCGCGATGGGGATCGAATCGGCCTCGGTCAACGCGAATCGGTGCGGCGCCGGGCCGGCCACCTCGAAGACGATCGTGCGGCCGAACATGCGCTGGACGGACTGGGCGATCGCCTCGATCACCCCCCGCACCCGCAGAGGCCCGGTGACGCCCACCTGCAGGCCGTGCACCTGGGCGATCGCATGCACCTGGCCCACCGCCTCGCCCAGGGCCGCGGCCGCCTCGGGGTGGCGCTGGGCGTTCTGCTGCAGCAGGCCGGCCACGCCCTGCAGGTTGTTCTTGATGCGGTGGTGCACTTCCTTGACCAGCATCTCGCGCTGCGAGATCGCCGCCTCGAAGCGGGCCTGCTCGGCGGCGCGCTGCTCGGTCACGTCGCTGGCCACCAGCAGCAGCTGCTCCTCGTTATGCTCGCCGGCCGCCCGCAGCGCGACGATGCGCATGTCCCAGACCCGGCCGGGCTCGCCGGTCTCGGCGTCGGCATCGCGGTGCAGTTCGCGGCGCACCAACTCGCGGCTGGCCACCGCCTGGTGCAGGTCGGCGCTCAGGGCCGCCGCCTCCGGCCCGGGCAGCCACAGCGAGGGCGGCCGCCCTTCGATCTCGTGCACCGGCCGCCGCGCAAAGGCCGACAACATCTGGTTGAGCTGCAGCACCTGCAGGCCGCGGCCGTCAAACAGCGCGATGGCCAGCGGCGCGGTCTCGATGATGCGCTGCAGGCTGGCCTGGGCCTGAGCGATCTGGGTCTCGGCCTGGCGGCGCCGCTCGATGTCCAGCAGCGCGAAGGTGAGCTGGCTGGCACCGGACTCGCGCCCGGTGACCACGGCGTTGCCCACCACCCAGAACTCGCGCCCGTCGCGCGCCACCAACCGGCACTCGAAGGTCTCGGCATGCCCTTCGGACAACGAGCTCAGCCAATCGGTGCGGCGCAGCGGATGCTCGGGGTCGGGTGAGGCCACCACGGCGATCGGCTGGCCGATGAAATCCGCCAGCTCGCCGCCGAACATGCGGCGCGCCGAGCGGTTCATCCACTCGATGCCGGTGGGGCCGACGGTGACGATGCCCACCAGCACCGAATCCAGCACCGCGCGCGTGCGGTCGGTCTGCAGCAGCAGCGACTCGCGCGCCCGGGCCTGCTCGACCAGCAGCTCCTCGTTGTGGCGGCGGGCGTTCTCTTCGTCGGTGATGTCCAGCGTCACCACGCTCATCGCCGGCCGGCCCGGGCCCAGCTCGGCGGGCTCGACGCGGGTCAGCAGCCAGCGCCGGCCGGTGTCGGCATGGCGCACCGCGTAGCGCACTTCGGCGCGCTGCCGCTGGCGCAGCGCCTGCTGCAGGCGGCCGTAGTCGGCCAGCGATTCGGGCTCGACCACATCGCGGCCGATCGACAGCTGGGCGGGCTGCGGGCCGGCGCCCTCGCCTGCGCTGGCGGTGTGGCGCGGCGCCGCCGCCGAGCTCCAGCCCTGCTCCGCATCCCAGGTGGCCACACCGACGCCGGCGGTGCCCATCAGCGCGGTGATCTCGACCCGCGCGCGCTCGCATTCGTCACGCAGGCCGAGGTCTTCCAGTTGCACCAGCCAGCGGACCGGTGCGGCCAGGCCGGCCGCACCGAGGCGGCGGGTGCTCGCCCGCAGGTGCACCCGCACGCCCGAGGCGGCCACGGCCCAGCCCTCGGACACCACGGTGTCGTCGGCCGGGCCCCAGGCGCCGCGCCAGCCGACCAGGCGTTGCCATTCCTCGGGCAGACCGGCGATGCCTGGCTGCTCGGCACTGTGCGGGCACAGTGCGTGCCAGGGTGGGTTGGCCCGCAGGACATGGCCGCTGGCGTCGCACACTGCGAGGCCGGCTGGCGACATCTCGAACAGCGCCCGCAACTCGGCCGATGGCTCAGCCTCGTCCAGCCGATGCCGGACCGGTGGGCGGCGCGGCGGAAAAATGGGGTTCATTCCGCGCGCAGCTGGCGCGCCGTGCTCATGGCGCGCAGCGCGGCCCGGTTGACGTCGCCGCGCGACAGCATCATCGCGTCGGTGGCGTCGCGGATGTCGATCGGGGACTCCATCTCGACGGCAATGGCCAGGTCGAGGTAGGGTTGGTACGGGCCCTCGCCCTTCACCAGGGCCTGGGCCACGCCCTCGGGCACCGGCAGCGAGCCCAGCAACTGGCCGAAGGTCTGGCCCAGCATGCGGTCCAGCAGCGAGAAGACGCCGCAGATGAAGACCTCGTTGCGGGTGGTCTCGTCGCCCTGTGCGCGCGCCAGCTCCTCCATCAGCAAGCCGCGCCGGACGGCCAGGAACATCAGCGGCTTGAGATCCGGGTCGTCCACCGCGCTGGTCACCAGCAGGGCCAGCCAGCGTTTCAGGCGGCTGTAGCCCAGCATCATCAGGGCGTGCTGGAAGGAATTGATCTCGACCGACAGGCCGAAGCCCGGCGAGTTGATGAAACGCATCAGGCGGAAGGCCAGCGACGGGTCGCTGCGCAGCACGGCCTCCAGCTTGGCGGCGGGCTCCTCGCGCTCGACGCGCTGGATCAGATCCATCACCACCGCCACGCTGCTGGGCATGCCCTTCTTGGGCTTGCTGCCATCCGGGTGCTCGCCCAGAGGCCAGCCGAGCACGGCCTGGGCACCGCGCTTGAAGCTGTCACCGGCCTCCACCGGGCTGGCATTGCCGGACTGAACGAAAGGCAGTACCCGCACCGCACCCGGGCTGGGCGCGGCAGCGCCACGGCGGTCGTCTGCCCGATCGACGATGGCATAGCGAAAGCAGGTCATCAACTCGGCCGGCAGGGGGCTGAGCGGGCGGCCCTTGAGGACCAGCGACAGACCCTGCGCCGCCCGCTCCTGGACCTGGGTCGCCCACTCCGGGTCACCGGCCAGGAAGGCCGGCACCTCGATCATCAGCTGCGAGGGGATGGGGGCTTGCATCAGCGCCGCCAGCCAGGCTTCGCTGGTCAGGTTCAGCGACAGCGGGCCGGATTCGGCCGGCCAGGCCTCCGCCAGGGCCTCCAGCAGGCCGGCCGGATCGGGGGCGCCGCCGTCGTCAGCCGGGTGGGCGGTGACCCGCGCGGCCATGGGCGAGCGGCGGGCGTCGAACATGGCCCCGCAGCCGAGAATCACGTGATCGAGGACGGCGTGAGTCTCGGCAGGTTTCATGGCGCGCTAGGTTTGGATGTAGTCGAACAGCGACATGCGCTGCATGCTGGCATAGGTTTGCAGCGCGGCCTGGTAGCCGGTCTGCTGGTTCTGGAAGTCGGAGATGGCTCGCACCATGTCCAGATCCTCGGCATCGGACCGGGTGGACTCGCCGAACAGCTTGAGGTCGTCAAGCCGGCCAGCAACGCCGTCGATGCGGTTCAGCACCTCACCGGTCATGCTGCGTGCGGCTTGCAGATGGTCGCTCAGCGAATCCAGGTCACGCAAGCCATTTTGCACGCTCTGGGTGACTTGGGCGCCAGTCTGCAAAGGGGTCTTCAACTCATTCACCACACGATCCAGCGCGTCGAACACGCTCAGGTCGGGGGTCGACGGCGCCAGCTCGAAGGCGTCGCCGTCGCCAGGCGCTCCGCTGATGGTGACGGCCAGGCCGTCGATCTCGATCGCCTGGCCATCGGTGTACGGCGCATCGGTCACCGCCGTCGGGTTGCCGTCCTGCAGGATGGTGTAGGTGGTGACACCGCCCACCACGCTGAAGTTGATCGAATAGGTCGAGCCCGTGACCTGATCCGGGGCGGTCACCCGCCCGGCATCGATCCAGGCGCCGGTGCTGTTCAGGTTGTTCGCCTGGAACACGCCGTTGCCGCTGTTCGCAGACAGCCACACCTCGTTGCCATCCAGCGTCAGCGGGAGCGGCTCCTCGGACGCGACCCGCACCGTGCCCCCGGTGCCGAGGTAGTCGACACCACCCGGTCGGTCCAGGAACGGCGGCCGCCCGGAGCCCTGCCCGGAAAAGACGAAGCCGCCCGATCCGTCGCTGCGGTTGGCCACACCCATCAGTTGCTTGCGGATCTCGGCCAGCTGGTTGGCCACATCAGCGCGCTCGGCGTCGCTGTAGCTGGCGTTGCCGGCCGCCACGATCAACTCCCGCGCCTGCTGCAGGAGTTCGCCTGCATCGGCCAATGCGGATTCGGTGAGCTGCATCGAGTTGCGGCTCGCATCCACGGCGCGCTGCGTCGAATCGGCACGCTGGATCGTGGCCCGGGCCCGTTCAGCGCGTGCGGCCGCGGTGGGGTCGTCGCTGGCATGCATCACGCGCAGCCCGGTGGTCAGGCGGGCCTGGGCGTCGCTCATGTCGACCTGGCGGCGCTGCAGCGTCGCGATCGAGTCGGCGTAGGTGGTGAAGGTCGCGGTGCGGAACATGGTTCAAGTCCTTCCTGAGGCTCAGGCGCCGATCTGCAGCATGGTGTCGAACACCGACTGGGCCACCTGCAGCACCTTGGCTGCGGCCTGGTAGCCCTGCTGGAACTGGATCAGCCGGGCGGCCTCCTCGTCCAGGTTGACGCCGGATTTGGAAGCTTGCGCCTGGGCCGCCTGGGTGGCCGAGGCGTACGAGATGTTGGCCGAGACACGCGCGCTCTGCACCCGCACGCCGATGTCGGCCATGGTGTTGGCGTAGGCGTCGGTGACCGTGGCGCCCTGCAGGTACTCGCCGCTGCCGTCCAGCGTGCGGCCGACGAAACGCTCGTCGGCCATGCGCTGCATGGCCAATGCGTTGCCGTTGTTGGTGGCGGGGTAGAGCGTCTTGTCGACAGTCACCGTGTCGCCGGTGGCGGGCACGCCGTTCAGGTCGAGCGCGAAGCCGTTCAGCTCGATCGGCTCGCCGGCCGTCCAGGTGCCGGTGCCGCTGCTGGCCAGCGCGCCGGTGGTGCGGTCGCGCAGCTCCCAGGTGTAGGCGCCGGTGTCGTCGCTGAAGGTGATGGTGGCGGTGAGCTCGGGGTCGACCGTGCCGTCGGTCATGCGCAGCTGGTCGATGCTGGCGGTGCCGGTGTTGTCCACGCCCATCGACGCCTGCACGGGGTAGGCGGCGGCCAGGCCGTTGGGGTCGTCCAGCACCCGGTGCATGCCATTCGCGGCCCGGCCCACCGGTTGCAGCAGAAAGCGGTCGCCGGCAGCCGGCTCGGGGGTGCCGACGTCGATGCGGAAGCCGTCGATCTCATCGCCGTTGGCCACGCTGCGGGTCATGCCGTCGGACAGGCGCACCAGCTCGTACATGCCGGCGTTGTTGGGATCCGGGCGCAGCGAGTAGTCGCTGGCCTGCAGCAGGCTGGCGTCGGTGACCGTCAGGCTGACGCTGCCGATCAGCGCGCCGCTGCCGTCGCGCGCGTTGTTGGCCGACGGCAGCGCCAGTGGCGCGCCGATGCTGAACAGCGGTGCACCGGCCACCGGCGGGTTGCCCAGGTCGATGCCCATGGCCTGGGCCTCGTTGACCTTGGCGGCAAAGGCGGCGGCCATCTGGCCCAGGCGGTTGCGGGCCTGCACCAGGTCGTTGTTCTGGAAGCGCAGCAGGCCGGCCATCGAGCCGCCGCTGAGCAGGTCGTCGCTGAGCGCCAGGGAGTCGCCGTGGGAGCTGATCGACAGCCCCACGCGGGAGGGGTCCAGCGCGTCCGGGCGCACCGTCAGCTCGGCGGCTTCGGAGCCCAGCACCAGGCGGTGGCCGCCCGCCATGAAGACGCCCACCGTGCCATCCTCGGCAGCGATGGTGGTGACGTTGACAAAACTGCTGATCTGGTTGATCAGGTTGTCGCGCTCGTCCATCAGGTCGTTCGGCAGTTGGTCCGAGCCGCGGTTGGCGGCGATCTGCTCGTTGAGCTCGGCCACCCGGGCAGCCAGCGCGTTCACCGTGCGGGCCGAGACATCCATGTCGCTGCGCACGCCGTCCTGCATCATGTCCAGCCGGGCGGCGCTGTTGGAGAAACGGTCGGAGACATCGGCGGCGCGGGCCAGCACGGCCTGGCGCGCCGAGCTGTCGCCAGGCGCGTTGGACAGATCCACCATCGAGGCGAAGAAATCGCCCATCGCGTAACCCAGGCCCTGGTCGCCGGGCGGGAACACGTTCTCCAGCTGGCTCAGCTGCATGTAGCGGGATTCGTCCATCGAGGCCATCGACTTGGCCGCCGCCAGCTGCATGGTCAAGAACTGGTCGTGCGCGCGCTTGACGTTGACGACGTTGACGCCCTTGCCGAAGAAGCCGGCGCCAGTGAACTGGCCCGCCGCGGTGGACAGCTCGACCTCCTGGCGCGAGTAGCCCTCGACGTTGGCGTTGGCGATGTTGTGGCCGGTGACATTGAGCGATGCGTTGTTGGCGAACATCGCCCGCATCCCGATCGACATGAGGGTGGAACCGGCCATGCTCTGCTCCTAGTGCCGCGTGGTCACGCGGTGGCACTGCGTTGCAGGCGCAGCGTGGTGTTGATGACGCGGGTCAGCTTCTCGGCGTAGGCCGGGTCGGTGGCGTAGCCAGCGCGCTGCAATCCGTGGGCGAAGCCCTTGGCGTCGTTGGCGGAAGCCACCACCTGCTCGTAGCGGGGGTTGGTCTTCATCAGCTTCGCGTAGTCGGCAAAGCTCTCGGCATGGCTGGCGTAGGCGCGGAACTTCTGCACCATCTTGCGCGGCTGGCCGTTGACGTATTCGGTGGTGGTCACCTCGGCCACCGGGCCGTTCCAGTTCGGGCCGGCCTTGATGCCGAACAGGTTGTTCGCCGAGCTGCCATCGGCGTGCCGGATTTCCTTGCGGCCCCAACCGGTCTCGTGCGCCGCCTGGGCGATCATGAACGAGGCCGGGATGCCGCTGGCGGCCTCGGCCTTCGCGGCTGCCGACTGGTGCTGCTGCACGAAGCCCAGCGCCGCCTGCTGCGGGATGCGCACCGGCGCGGCATTCACCGGCGCGCGGCTGGCGGTGCCCGGCTTCGGGATGGGGCCGGGGCTCATGCCCATCTGGCGCTCGAGCTGTCGGGCGATCACGTCGGACAGGCCGCCGGGCAGCCCGGAGAGCTTGCCGGCCCACTGCGTGTCCAGCATCTCCGAGCCCAGCTTGGTGGCCTCGTTGTCCATCATGCCGGTGGACTGGGCCGACTGGCGCATGTTCTTCAGCAGCTCCTGCATGAACAGCGACTCGAACTGCTTGGCCGCTTCGCGCACGGCGGCTTTCGGATCCTGCGCGGCGCGCTGGCGCAGCGACTCCACACCGCGGGCGTCGCCGAAGCCGGTGCGCGCCGTCAGCGGCGCGGGGTTGAAGGGCGTGCCGGCCATCAGATCACCTCCAGCTCCGCTTGCAGCGCGCCGGCGGACTTCATGGCCTGCAGGATGGCAAGCAGATCCTGCGGCGTGGCGCCGAGCGAGTTGAGCGCCTTGACGACGTCGGCCAGTTGCGCGCCGGCCGGCAGCGCGATGATGGCGCCGCCCTGCTGCGAGATCGAGATGTCGGCCTTCTCCTTGACCACCGTCTCGCCGCTGGAGAGCGCGCCGGGCTGGCTGATCACCGGCGTGGAGCTGATGGTCACCGACAAGCTGCCGTGCGCCACCGCGCAGGGCGCCAGCGTGACGGCCTGGTTCAGCACGATGGAGCCGGTGCGCGGGTTGAGCACGATCTTGGCGGCCGGCTTGGCCAGCTCCAGCGGCAGGTTCTCGATGTCGGCCAGGAAGGACACGCGGGCGTCCATTTCCATTGGCGCGCGCACGCGCACCACGCGGCCGTCCAGCGCCTGGGCCACGCCCGCGCCCTTGGCGGCGTTGATGGCCTGGGCCACCGCACGGGCGGTGTTGAAATCGGCCGCGTTCAGGTCGAGCTGGATCGAGTCGCCGGCGTTCAGCGGCGTGGGCACCGAGCGCTCCACCGTGGCGCCCTGCGGCACACGGCCACCGGAGAGGTGGTTGATCTGCACCTTGGATCCGCCCGCCGAGGCGCCGGCGCCGCCGACGATCAGCCCCCCCTGGGCCACGGCGTAGACCTGGCCGTCGGCGCCCTTCAGCGGCGTGGCCACCAGGGTGCCGCCGCGCAGGCTCTTGGCGTTGCCGATGGAGCTGACGCCCACGTCGATCTGCTGCCCGGGCTGGGCAAAGGCGGGGAGCTGGGCGGTGACCAGCACCGCGGCGATGTTCTTCAGCTGCATGGTCGTGCCGGGCGGCACGGTGATGCCCATCTGCTGCAGCATCGAGTTCAGGCCCTGCTGGGTGAACGGTGCCTGCGCCGTCTGGTCGCCGGTGCCGTCCAGGCCCACCACCAGGCCGTAGCCGATCAGCTGGTTGGAGCGCACGCCTTGCACGGCGGCCACTTCCTTGATGCGCTGGGCGGCCTGGGCCGGCCAGGGCCACCACAAGGCCGCGCTCGCGGCCAGGGTGGCCAGCGCCATGGCGGCGCGCAGTAGCTTGTCGGTGGTGTGCATGTCGTTGGCTAGGGAAGAGAGTCCTTGCCAACGATTCTGGGGAAACTTAAACCGGCAGAAGGTTCAAAAAGAAGCGGGCCAACCAACCTATTCCCTGCGCGTCGGCCATCGCACCGCGGCCGCGGTGCTCGACGCGCACATTGGCGATCTGCGCGCTCGGGATCAGGTTGCCGGGCTGGATGGAACGCGGGTCGACCTGGCCGGTGAAGCGCAGCACGTCCACATGCTGGTTCACGCCGATCTGCTTCTCGCCGGCGACCATCAGGTGGCCGTTGGGCAGCACCCCCACCACGGTGGCCGTGATGGTGCCGGTGAAATCGTTGCTGCTGGCCGTGGTGCCCTTGCCGGCGAAGGTGTTGGCACTGGTGCCGGCGGCGGTGGCCCCGCCCAGCCACTTGGCGGCCACGCCGGGCAGCGCGGTGATGCCGGCACTGACCTCGCCGGATTTGTCGATGGTGCTGTTGGCGGTCTGCGTGGCGGCGATCTTCTCGACGATCTGGATCGTCAAGGTGTCGCCGACCAGGCGCGCGCGGTGGTCCTCGAACAACGGCCGGTAGCTGGCCGACTGGTAGATCGAGCCGGTGACCGGCATCGCCACCACGCCGGGCTGGGCCCCGGTCCACACCGCCGGCTGGGCCATTGGAGCTTCCGGCGCCGTGGCGCTGGAGAAGTCGACCCGGGCCTCGGTGGGCAGGACCGATTGGCAGGCCGCGAGGGAGAACAGCGGCAAGGCGGCGGCGAGCGAGCGAAGCAGCGTGTTCATCACAGTTGCGCCAGGCGTTGCAGCATCTGGTCGGAAGTGGAGATGGCCTTGGAGTTGAGCTCGTAGGCGCGCTGGGTCTGGATCATCGCGACCAGCTCCTCGACGACGTTGACGTTGCTGGTCTCCAGGAAACCATGTTGCAGGCTGCCCAGGCCGGTGCTGCCGGGCGCGCCGTTGTTGGGCGTGCCGGAGGCGGCCGTCTCCCCGAAGAGGTTGGAGCCCCGCGGCTCCAGGCCGCCCGGGTTCACGAAACTGGCCAGTTGCAGCTGGCCCACTGTCTGGGCCGCGGCCTGGCCGGGCAGCGTGACGCTGACCGTGCCATCGGCGGCGACCGTCACGCTCTGCGCGTTGGCCGGGATGGTGATGCCGGGCTGCACCAGGTAGCCGTTGTTGGTGACCATCTGGCCCTGGGCATCGAGCTGGAACGAGCCGTCACGGGTGTAGGCGGTGCCGCCGTCGGGCAGGCTGATCTGGAAGAAGCCGTTGCCCTTGATGGCCACATCGAGGTTGCCGCCGCTCTGCTGCAGGTTGCCCTGGGTGAAGTTGCGCGCGGTGGCCACCGCCCGGGTGCCGAGGCCGACCTGCAGGCCGGTGGGCAGCTGCGTCTGCTCCGAGCTCGCCGCGCCGGACTGGCGCAGCGTCTGGTACATCATGTCCTCGAACTGGGCATGCGCCCGCTTGTAGCCACTGGTGGCCACGTTGGCGAGGTTGTTCGAGATGTGGTCCAGCTGAGTCTGCTGCGACTCCATGCCGGTCTTCGAGATCCAAAGCGAGCGAAACATGAGCTGGTGCCCCCGCACTAGTGGCGATGCACCGATGTTCCTTCGCGCTTGAGCTGGTTGAACCCCGGATTAGAGGGAGAACCGCGGCCGACTTGCGGCGTTCAGGCCTCGGCCACGCCGCTGGTCGACGAGCGCCAGGGGTTGCCCTGCGCGCCGTAGACGGGCGAGCGGGCCGGGGCGGCCTCGGGCAGCAGGATCTCGATGGCGCGGTCCAGCGAAGTGGCGGCGCGGGCCACGGCCTCGCGCTGGGCGGCCACGCTGGCACCGGCCAGGGCCAGGCGGCGGCGCAGGGCCGGCGGCATGCCGCCGTTGCGGGCGGCGCGGGTCGAGCGGTCCACCGCCACGGTCAGCGCGCGGTGCAAGGCGGTGGAGGCCACCTCGGTGGCGTTGGGGTCCTGCGCCTTCAGGGCTTCGCCGAGCGCGGCCAGCTGGGCCTCGACAGCGGCCAGGGCCAGCTCCAGGTCGGTGGTTGCGCGCAGGGCTTGCTGTTCGGCGGGGGAGCTCAACATGGTGTGCTTGTCACTCGGCCAGGGTGCAGGAGACCAGCGCCACGCCCCAACGCGCGGCGGCTGGAAGAAGGGTCAGGCAGTGGGTGCCGCGGATCGGCGCACCCCGGGGATCACGACGAGTACTTGCCCAGCAGCTCGCGGGCATTGGCCAGCAGCTTGTCGGCGATCTTGTCGGCGTTGACCTCGAACTTGCCGTCGCGGATGGCCTGGGCCATGCGCTCGACCTTGTCGGCGTCGAACGACGGGTCGCTGGCAGCGCTGCTGAGCAGGCTGGCGGCCGATGAGATCTCCACCGTGGCGCTCGGCTCGGCCGGCTTGCCACCGTCGGCCTTCTCCGCGGCGGGCGACTTGCGATCGTTTTGCAGCGGCGACACGGCGGGTTTGTTTTCGAGCGAACCGATTTTCATGATGAGCTCCTGGGAGCCTGCCAGATCTTGGCAAGCTTTTTCGACATGTATCGGGTATCGGTGTCCGCAGCCGAGACTTTAGACCTATTTCCGGCGGGGCCATTCGTGGGGTTCACAGCGCCACCTCCACCTGCCGGTCGCTCACCGGTCGGGCCTGCAGCAGCCGGCCCTGTTCGGTGCGCACGCGGACGATCTGCCCTTCCAGGCCCGGGCTCAGCGCCTGGCCCTCGGTCACCACCTGCCAGCCGGGGCCGACGGCGACGACGCGGACCGTCTCGCCCGCGGCAAACCACTGGCGTGCCTTCAGGTCGTTCGGCCGCAGGGCGCTGCCGGCGGCCAGCGGCCGGGCCAGGCTGCGGCCCACCAGGGCACCCGGCTCGGCGATCGGCAGCCCGGGCGCTGCCGCCAGGTCCACCTCGGCTTCACCCAGGTGCTGAGGCGCCAGCAAGGTGCCGGCCGGCAAGGCCGTGGCCGTCACCAGCGAGCGCGACCAGACGCGCACCGTCACGGGCAGGCTCACGTTCCAGAGCTTGGCACCCTGGGTGCATCGCAGGCCGATGCGGGTGCGGCCCCAGGCCGGCAGGCCGGGGGGCAGATAGGGTTCGATGCGCTGGCACGGCGCCAGCTTCAGCCGCGGATCCAGGCTGCCCACCTCGACCTCGACCCGGGCGCTGCCCAGGCCGGCCCGGCCGGCACTGTCCTTGGCCATCTGTTCGACCTGCGCGCCGATGGCCCCCAGATCGGTGTCGGCCTGGGCGCGCACGGCGGGCCCCGCAAGCGCCAGGGCGAGCAGGACAAACCATGAGTGGACCGGGGTCGACATGGAGGGGACTGTAGGGAGGCGGCCGCGGCGGCAAGGCGGGAAATGCGGGCCGCATCGGCCCCTATTCGGGCCTTTCGCGCGGGGACCGGCTTTCACAATCTGCGAACGCGCAGTTGTCACCGGTGTTTTCGGCCGATGCACCGCCACCCTGAAGGACTTTGGGCCCCGACCATGAACGTCAACCGCCTGACCCGATCGCTGGATTTCCAAGCCGAGGCATTGACGCTGCGGGCCGAGCGCCAACGTGTGATCGCCAGCAACATCGCCAACGCCGACACCCCGGGCTACCAGGCGCGCGACATGGATTTCGCCAGCGCCTTGCAGCAGGCCACCGGCCAGCTGCCGGGCAGCGGCCAGATGGCCACCACCCAGCGCGGCCACATGGCCCTGCCGCAGGGTGCCGGCCCCGCGCAGGCCGCCCTGCGCTACGCCACGCCCAGCCAGGACAACCTGGACGGCAACACCGTCGACATGGACCGCGAGCGCGCCAGCTTTGCCGAGAACTCGGTGAAGTACGAAGCCACGCTGCGCTTCATCAACAGCAGCGTCCGCACCATGCTGGACGCCATGAAGAGCCCGAGCCAGGGTTGAGGCCACGTGCCTGAAGGAGTCCCAGCATGAGCATGTTCAAGGTCTTTGACGTCTCGGGCAGCGCGGTCAGCGCGCAAAGCCAGCGGCTCAACGTGGTGGCCTCCAACCTGGCCAATGCGGACAGCGTGGCCGGGCCCGACGGCCAGGCCTACAAGGCGCGGCAGGTGGTCTTCCAGACGGTGCTGATGGGTGCCGGCAAGCCGGGCGAGAGCACCGCAGAGGGCAGCGCCGGCGTGCGCGTGTCCACCATCAGCGAAGACCAGACCCCCGGCCGCAAGGTCCACCAGCCCGGCCACCCGGCGGCGGACGCCGAGGGCTATGTGACCTACAGCAACGTGAACGCGGTGGAGGAGATGGTCAACATGATCTCCGCTTCGCGCTCGTACCAGAACAACATCGAAGTGATGAACACCGCCAAGTCCCTGCTGCAGAAGACGCTGCAGCTGGGCCAGGGCTGATCCACCCTCCGGAGCGCTGACCCATGTCCATCACCATCCCCGGCAACATCCAGGGCACCAACACGGCGGATGCCAACGCGCTGCAGGCGACCAGCGCCAGCGAGGCCTCCGACCGCTTCCTCAAGCTGCTGGTGGCGCAGATGCAGAACCAGGATCCGCTGAACCCGCTGGACAACGCCGAGGTCACCACCCAGATGGCGCAGATCAGCACCGTCACGGGTCTGGAGAAGCTCAACACCACCACCGCCGGGTTGAACAGCCAGTTCATCCAGCTGCAGGCGATGCAGAGCGCCTCGCTGATCGGCCACGACGTGGCCATCGAGGGCGACGTGCTGCGCGTGCAGGAGGGCGTCGGCGACGGCGGCTTCGAGCTCGGCGCCAGTGCCACCTCGGCCAAGGTCGAGATCCTCAACTCGGCGGGCACCACCATCGGCACGGTCGAGTTGACCGATCTGGCCGCCGGCCGGCACGACTTCAGCTACGACGTGCCCGAGGAATACCGCGACAAGCCGCTGCACTTCAAGGTCACCGCCACCTCCGGCACCACCTCGGTCGAGACGATGACGCTGGCGCACCAGCGCGTGCAGGCCGTCAGCAACTTCGGCGACACCCTCGCGCTGGAGCTGGCCAACGGCGACCGCGTGGCCTACGACGCCGTCTGGGCCGTTCTCTGAACACCCGGCACCCCATTTCTCCCAGGAGCAACCCATGAGCTTCCAGCAAGGCCTTTCCGGCTTGAACACCACCTCCAAGAGCCTGGAGGTGATCGGCAACAACATCGCCAACGCCAACACCTACGGCGCCAAGGGTTCGCGCGCCGAGTTCTCCGACATGTACGCCAGCGCGCTGAACGGGGCCGGCACCAACCAGATCGGCATCGGCGTCAGCCTGTCCTCGGTGGCCCAGCAGTTCACCCAGGGCAACATCACTGCCACCGAGAACCCGATGGACCTGGCGATCAACGGCGGCGGCTTCTTCCAGGTGTCGGATGCCAGCGGTGGCCTGAGCTACTCGCGCAACGGCCAATTCAAGATCAACTCGGACGGCTACATCGTCAACAACGGCGGCCTGCAGCTGATGGGCTACATGGCGGACAACAACGGCGTGATCCAGCCGGGCCAGGCCACCGCGTTGCGCCTGCCCACGGCCGGCATCGAGCCCAACCCGAGCTCCGAGATCAACCTGGAGTTCAACCTCGACTCGCGCGAGGAGGTGACCCCCCCGGCCACCCCGTTGATCGACTTCACCAATGCCGACACCTACGCCCAGGCGACCGAGATGACGGTGTACGACGCCAAGGGCCAGTCGGTGGCGCTGAGCTACTACTTCCAGAAGACCGGCACCGACACCTGGAACGTTTATGTCACCGCCAACGGCGAGAGCATCGCCGGCACGTCGGGCGACCCGCAGCCGGTGACCACGCTGAGCTTCGACCCGACGGGCTCCACCTTCACCTCCACCAACAACACGCTGGACGTGCCGGCCACGGTCGACGACGACGGCGTGGAGACCTTGGCCATCAGCGGCATCGATCTCGGCTTCGATGGCTCCACCCAGTACGGTTCGGCCTTCTCGGTGACCGACCTGAGCCAGGACGGTTACGCCGCCGGCTCGCTGCGTGGCATCACCGTGGACGGCACCGGCGTCGTGATGGCCCGCTACACCAACGGCCAGACCAAGCCGGCCGGCCAGGTGCAGCTCGCCAACTTCCGCAACGCCCAGGGCTTGCAGCCGATCGGCGGCAACGGCTGGCGGCTGACCTACGCCTCGGGCGACCCGATCGTCGGCGTGCCCGGCTCGGGGGCCTTCGGCGCCCTGCAGGCCGGCGCACTGGAAGAGTCGAACGTGGACCTGACCGGCGAGCTGGTCAACATGATCACCGCGCAGCGCAACTACCAGGCCAACGCGCAAACCATCAAGACGCTGGACCAGGTCATGCAGACCCTGGTCAACCTGCGCTGACCCTGACCTGCCGCTGAGAGCCCGCCATGGACCGCATGATCTATCTCTCGATGTCCGGCGCCAAGGCGGCGATGCAGCGCCAGGACACCCTGGCCCACAACCTGGCCAACGCCTCGACCACCGGTTTTCGCGAGGAGCTCGCGGCCTCGCGCGCGGTGCCGGTGCGTGGCGACAATGCCTCCACGCGGGTCTACTCGCTGGAGACCTCGGTCGGCTACAAGTCCGACGCCGGTGCCGTGCAGCCCACCGGCCGCAACCTGGATGTCGCCGTGAAGGGCAACTCCTGGCTCGCCGTGCAGGGCCTGGACGGCACCGAGGCCTACACCCGGGCCGGCGCGCTGGACGTCAATGCCGAGGGCCTGCTGGTGACCCATGGCGGCCTGCAGGTCATGGGCGATGGCGGCCCGATCACCGTGCCGCCACGCTCCGAGGTGCAGATCGCGCCGGACGGCACCGTCAGCGCCACCGTGCCCGGTGGCCGGCCGCAAAGCCTGGGCAAGCTGAAGCTCGTCACCCCCGAGACCGACGCGGCGCTGAGCCGCGGCAACGACGGGCTGTTCCGCGCCGCGGCTGGCGACCTCGCCGCCGACCCCAACGCCCGGGTGCAGGATGGAGCCCTCGAGGGCTCCAACGTCAGCCCGGTCGAGACCATGGTCGCGATGATCGCCGCTGCCCGCCAGTTCGAGCACCAGATGAAGCTGATGCAGACCGCCGAGCGGCAGGAGCAGACGGCAGCGAAGCTGTTGTCGGCGAACGGCTGACGTTTCCCTTCGCCGCCAAGGCGGAACGCAGATCTCCCGCGCCACCGGCCTTCAGCCGGCCACCGGCAACGTGGCCCGGATGGTCGTGCCGGCGCCCGGGGCCGATTCCACCTGCATGTGGCCCCCGCCTGAGTGGATGCGAAAGCGCATGCCGGCCAGGCCGTGGCCCGACCGCGCGCGCGCCGCGGGGTCGAAGCCCCGGCCGTCGTCGGAGACGCTGACCACCACCGAGTCCTCGGCCTGGCCGAGGCTCACCGCCACGTGCCGGGCCCCGGCGTACTTGATGGCGTTGGTCAGGGCCTCCTGGACCAGGCGATAGATCGACAGCGCGCGCTGCTGACTGAGCGTGATGTCTTCGATCGACGTGGTGATCTCGATCTCGCTCGCCCGTGCCACCTCGTCGCACATGATCTGCAGGGCCATCTGCAGGCCGAGGTGCTTCAGGGCCGAGGGCTGCAGGTCCTCGATGATGCGGCGCTTCAGCGAGATTGCGGCATCCAGCAACTGCACCAGGTGCGCGATGCGCTCGGACATGCTGTCGGGCATCGCACCGAGCTTGTTCTTCAGGCGTGCCACATCGACCTTGGCGGCCGTCATCAGGCCGCCCAACTCGTCATGCAACTCGCGGGCCAGTCGGCCGCGCTCGTCCTCTCGAACGGTCTGCAGGTGGGTGGCGATCTCGGTCAGTTCGGCGGTCCGGGCGGCCACCTCGGTCTCGAGCTTGTCGCGCTCTGCCTGGAGTTCGGCCTGCTGCTGCGCCCGGTCGGACTCGCGCAAGCGCAGCTGCCGCAGCGATGCCAGCACCACCATCAGGCCGAACAGCGTGAGGACGGCAATGCCCAGGTGGCTCCAGGCCAGGGCCTGCTGCAGGCGCGCCTGGTGGCCCAGGAAGGCGGTGAGCGTGGCGCTCTCGATGAGTTCGACGTTCTCGTCGACGGCGTCCATCTTCTCTCGGCCGATGTCGGTCAACACCAGCGTGACGGCACGCTCGCGGTCGCCCAGCTCGAACAGGCGCAGGACCTCGTCGAGCTCGGAGATCCGCTCGACAGCGGCCTTCTCCAGGCGCCTGACAGCCTGGGCATGCGGGTGGTCGGGCCCGAAGCGCCGTTGCAACTCCTCCACCTTGCCCTGGAGTTCGGCGCGGGCCTGCAGGAACGGGGCCTTGTACTCCGGCCGTGCGGTGATCAGGTAGCCGCGCTGGGCCGATTCGGCGGCCACCAGCTGGCGGCGCAACTGCACCAGGGCCAGCCGGGCCTCCGCCGTGTCCGAACTCGCCAGGTCGAAATGCTGTGCCGAGCGGTAACCAGTTTCGTTGACCACCAGCACCAGCAGGGCCAGGCCGATGGCGACCGGCACGGCGATGCGGCTGCGGCCGATGCTTCGCATGCTGTCGCGCTTCAGCACGGCGCCACCTCCGGCGCACCGGCTGGCGTGGGTTCATCGGTGTGCATGTCGACGTCCAGGTCACGGGTGAGCGAGCTCGCCACTCTACAAGTCTGCGGCGGCGTTGCGTGTAGGACAACGCCGAAATCGAGCGCTCGGGGGCCGCCTACTGGAACACCGCCAGCATGCGCTGCAGCGTCGCGAGGAAGGGCATCTCCATCAGCGGCAGCATGAACAGCAGGCTGACCAGGCCGACCCCCATGGTGATGGGGAAGCCGATCGAGAAGATGTGCGTCTGCGGGGCCACGCGCGAGATCACGCCCAGCAACAGGTTGACGAACATCATGATGGCGATCAGCGGCAGCGCGATCCACAGGCCCATCCTGAAGACCTCGGCACCCCACTGCTGGGGTTGCGCCGCCTTCAGGAAGGCGAAGGGCTCGGGGCCCACCGGGAAGGCGGTGAGGCTTTGCACCACCGCGTCGATGACCATCAGGTGGCCGTTGATGACCACGAACAGAAACGCCACCAGCGTGCCGAAGAAGCGGCTCACCGCCGTGGCCTGGGTGGCCGAGATCGGGTCGAAGAAGCCGGCGAAGTTCATGCCCATCTGCAGGCCGGCGATTTCGCCGGCGAACTCGACCGTGGCAAAGACGATGCGCACCGCGAAGCCCAGCGACACGCCGATCAGGATCTGCTGCAGGATCAGCAGCACAGCCAGTGAAGAGTCCAGCGCCACCTCGGGCATCGGCGGCGCCACGCCGCCGGCCGCCAGCGCGATCAGGAAGGCCAGCGCCACCCGCACCCGCGCCGGCACCAGGCGCTGCCCGAACACCGGCATGGCCTGGAACAGCGCCAGCACCCGCAGGAAGGGCCACAGCACCGGCGTGAGCCACGCCATCAGCTGGGCCTCGTTGAACGAGATCATGCGATCCCGGTCAACCGGCGGCCTGGGGAATGGCCAGCAGCATGTTGCGCAGGTAGTCGACCAGGGTCTGCATCATCCAGGGGCCGGCGACCGCACAGACGGCCACCGCCGCCAGCAGCTTGGGCACGAAGCTCAGCGTGGCCTCGTTGATCTGGGTGGCGGCCTGGAAGATGCTGACCAGCACCCCGACGACCAGGATGACCACCAGCATCGGCGCCGAGACCGTCAGCAGCATCAGCAGGCCTTGCTGGCCATAGGTGAAGACTTGGCTCGCGTCCATGGCGGCTTTCCGGGAATGGGGTCTATTGGGCGAAGCTGGCGGCCAGCGAGCCGAGCAGCAGGTTCCAGCCGTCGGCCAGCACGAACAGCATCAGCTTGAACGGCAGCGCCACCAGCACCGGCGACAACATCATCATGCCGAGCGACATCAGCACGCTGGCGACGATCATGTCGATGATCAGGAAGGGCACGAAGATCAGGAAGCCGATCTGGAACGCGGTCTTCAGCTCGCTGGTCACGAAGGCCGGCACCAGCACCATGAACGGCACCTTCTCGCCCTTGACGGACGGGTCCAGCTTGGCCAGCTTGGCGAACAGCTCGACGTCGGCCTGGCGGGTCTGCTTCAGCATGAAGGCGCGCATCGGCGCCTCGCCACGCTTCAGGGCCTCGTCGAAGGCGATCTGGTTGGCCGAGTAAGGCACCCAGGCCTGCTCGTAGACCTTGTCGATGGTCGGCGTCATCACGAAGAAGGTCAGGAACAGGCTCAGGCCCACGACCACCTGGTTCGGCGGCGCGGCCTGCGTGCCCAGGGCCTGGCGCATCAGGCTGAGCACGATGACGATGCGGGTGAAGCCGGTCATCATCAGCAGCACCGCCGGCAGGAACGACAGCGCGGTGAAGAACAGCAGGGTCTGGATCGGCACCGAGTAGCTGGTGCCAC
>JADMKA010000141.1 GCA_018780145.1 Vitreoscilla sp.
CCTGCATGGCCTTCATGTGCTTGTCCATCATGGCCATGTCGGGCATGCCCGCCGCCTTGCCGGTGGCGGGTGCGGGCATTGCCGCCGAAGCTGACCCGGCAGGGTGATGGGCCGTGTGCTGGTCGTCCTGCGCGAACGAAGCCACGGACACAGCAGCGAAAGTCGCGACAACGGCGAGGGTGCGGGAACGGAACATGGAAACCTCCTGAAAGCGAGAGAACGATCGGTCGGCGGTGGGTCGGCCTGGTGGCCGGTCGAGGGAGTGAATGCCGCGACGCGCGGTCTGACTGTGCAGTCCGTAGTCGACTACGGAGTCAACAGGTCGGTACCGCGCAGCGGGCCGTCGGCACGGGACACACTGAAGCGTCCGTCGCCGCGGCTAAAGGCCGTGCGCTAGAGCGCGAGCCGGGAGTACTGCACCCGCGGAGGGGGTGAGGGCGGCGGAACCGCCGCAAGGGCGGTGCGCACCAGGGCGGCCGGCGCCATGTGCAGGTCGATGGCCTGCGAGGCAGTCGGAGGGGCCGCGGCCTGCGGCCCTGGCGTGTCGAGCTTGGGCAGTTGCTTCAGCAGCGTCTGCGAAGACTCGTCGCAGGGCTTCTGGCACGGCGCCTTGTCGGGTTGCTCGTCATGCTGCGCTTGATCCGCCACGCGATGCACAGCGGCTGGCGCAGGATGGTCTGCCTGTGAAGCGCGCGAGCCGGCGTGCGCCGGCTCGCCGAGCGGTTCCGTCAGACAGGCATTCGCAACTCCCGACAGCAGCGCGAACACCCACACCAGCAGCATCGTGAGGGCGATGCTGCGCTTGTGGTGGCGGCTGGCGGTCAGGGTCATGTTCAAGCAGGTACCTGCGCAGGATCGCAGAAACCGTGGCGGAAGTCTCGCCGGACATTGCACTGGAAAGGTTGATCGTTGTCAATCCGCTCTGGGGTCAACTACGGAATCCGAACGTACCATTCCGCCATGACAAAACAGGTGGTCGCGGCCCCCTCGCCATTGGAGACACTCTCTCCGTTGACCATCGGACGCCTTGCCAAGGCAGCCGGGGTGGGCGTGGAGACGGTGCGCTACTACCAGTCGCGCGGGCTGCTCCGCGTCCCAGCCGCCAACGGTGGCTTTCGTGTCTATCCCGCTGCGACGATCGACCGAATCGCGTTCATCAAACGCGCGCAAGCGCTTGGTTTCACGCTGGACGAGGTGCGCAGCCTGCTGGACCTGGAGGACGGCCGCAACCGCCGGGCCATTCAGTTGGTCACCCAGACAAGGCTTGTCCAGATCGAGGACAAGCTTGCGGATCTGGAGCGCATGCGCAGCGTCTTGTCCGATCTGCTGCATCGTTGCCGGCAGACCGGACCCACACAGGCTTGCCCGATCATCGAGACGCTGGCCGGCGCGAGGTCACCCACGTGATGAGTGATCCGGACGCGCAGCCCGCGGTTCGAGTGCGGCGACACCCGGGGACGACATCGGCCCTGTTTGCAACTGATCCGTCAAGCCGGTTGGCGCCCTTGACGACCCTCAAACGAAGTCCGGCCGCATGATGCACACTTGCATGTCTCCTGGACTCGACCGCATGTTCCGCCGCCATCAACAGCTCCGCCGCTGGGCCCTCCGGGTCCTGTTGGTGTGGTTGTTCGGGCTCGGCCTGGGCGTCGCCAATGCTTGCGTGGCCGCCCAGCAGTTCGCCGGCGGCGGCGACACGATCCAGAGGGAAGTCGAACTGCAGGCCACTGACTTTGCGGCGCCCGCGGGGTGCGAGCATCACTTGGTCGCGGCGCCGTCTCAATCCCCGCATGATCCGGATGCCTCTTCGCCGAAGTCGAACTGCGAGAGTTTCTGCGAGCGGGCCGGTGTGACGATGCCACCGCAGAAGTCCGTTCTCGACAACTACCAGTTCCATTTTCTGCCACCCTCGATGGCGGCGTTGACCGTGCCGGCGTCCATTGACGTGTCGGCAGATGTGGGGGCGCCGCGCCGGGATGGCGCAAGGCCCCTGCCGATTCCAATCGTCTTCTTGCGCCTGGCGCTATAGCGGTCACGAGCAAGCAGCCGGCCTTGGCCGCGCTGCTTGCGTGCATCTCGCGATCTTCCGCTGGCCGTCTTCGAGGACGCACCACGGAAGCCTGACCGCATCGCCGCTGTGACCGGACCCCGGATCGCCCATGTGTCCGGCTCGCCGAGCGGCACTCAAGGAGAAGACGAATGACGACCGTATGGGGTCAAGCGACTGGCTCATGGCCAGGCATGCCACGCTGGGCCGGCTCGCTGGTGATGGGGTTGGTTCTCGGCGCTGCCGGGCCTGTTCCCGCAGTCGCTCAGGAGGCGCCGCTGGGGCGCGACCTGCCGGGACTGCTGGCCCACGCCCGCGCCCAGAGCCCTGAGATCCGGGCCATGCGCGAGGAGGCCGAAGCCGCCGCGCAGCGTGTCGGGCCGGCGGGGGCGCTCCCCGATCCGGTGCTGCGCGTGGAGCTCATGAACATCAACAACTACGGCAACGACGCTTCGGCCAGCCTGCTGCCGTCGAAGGTCGGTGAGACCAAGTACACCTTGATGCAGGCACTGCCCCTCTGGGGCAAGCGGGAGCTCAAGCGTGACGTCGCCGCCGCGGATGTACGGCAGGCCGAGGCCCGCACGAATGCGACCTGGGCCGAACTGGCGGCTCGAATCAAGGTGGCCTACGCGGAGTACTACCGCGCCGCTGGCAATGAGCGGCTGATCACGGAAGTGCTCGGACTGATGACCCGGCTCGAGCAGGTTGCCCAGGCGCGCTATGCGGGTGGACTTGCCACCCAGGCCGACGCGGTCCGCGCGCAGCTGGAGCAAACGACGATGCGCTCGGAGTTGATCATGATCGACAGCGAGAAGCGCCAGGTTCGTGCCCGGCTGAATGCGCTGCTGGCACGCGAGAGCGGTGCACCACTCGCCGACCCCCTGGAACTGCGCGCGGTGCCGACGCTGAACGCTGCCGATGCGTCGTCGTTGGCTGAGCGGGCGCGATCCGGCAATCCGCAGATTCAGGCAGAGCTGGCCCGCGTGGCGCTCGCGCAGAAGAGCCGTGACCTCACCCAGCGCAATCGCTATCCCGATCTCACCGTCGGGGTGTCGCCGTCGCAGATGGGCTCCCGCATCACGACCTGGGGCGTGATGCTCGAGATGAACATCCCGCTGCAGCAGGAAGCCCGCCGTGGCCAGGAACGGGAAGCCGAGGCGATGGTGGCCGCGTCGCGGTCGAGAGCCGAAGCGCTGCAGCAGCAGCTGGTTGGTG
The DNA here is from genome assembly GCA_018780145.1 of Vitreoscilla sp. Classification (GTDB taxonomy): domain Bacteria; phylum Pseudomonadota; class Gammaproteobacteria; order Burkholderiales; family Burkholderiaceae_C; genus Ideonella. The sequence goes on from JADMKA010000141.1 coordinate 3,263, forward strand.
ACCTGGCGGTGAACCTGGCCGGGCTCGAGGCCGCACGCCGCAACGAGACGCTGCTGAAGACGCAGCTGCTGCCGCAGTCGGAACTCGGCCTTCAATCGGCGCTGGCTGCCTACGAAAACGGCAAAGCAGAGTTCGCGATGTTGCTCGAGGCGCAGCGCCAGATCCGCAAGGCCCGCCAGGAAATCCTGAAGTCGCAGGTCGAGGCGCAGATGCGCCTGGCCGAGATCGAACGCATTGTGGGAGAAGACCTGTGAAGACCACCACGACCGTACTCGTGATCTCGCTGATCGGCGCTGTAGGCGCCGGCAGCTACTGGCTGGGCTCGCAGTCGCGTGGCGCCGCGCACTCGTCGACCGAGGCGAGCCAGGAGGCCGCCGCCGCAGCGGCACCGAAGCAGCGCAAGCTGCTGTTCTACCGCAATCCCATGGGGCTGGCCGACACCTCGCCGGTGCCGAAGAAGGATCCGATGGGCATGGACTACATCCCGGTCTATGAGGGCGAGGACGATTCGACGTCCAGCGCCGGGCCCGGGGCTGCGGGCCAGGTGCGCATCAGCACCGAGAAGATCCAGAAGCTGGGGGTGCGTACTGAGCCGGCAGCCATGCGCTTGCTGGGCAAGACGATCCGGGCCGCGGGGCGCATCGAGGCCGACGAGCGCCGGACCTTTGCGGTGACCGCGAAGTTCGAAGGCTACGTCGAGCGGCTGCACGTCAGTGCGACCGGCCAGCCGGTGGCCAAGGGCCAGCCGCTATTCGAGGCGTACAGCCCGGAGCTGGTCTCTGCGCAACGCGAGTACACGATCGCCATGCAAGGTCTCGAGGCGATGAAGGAGGCCGGCACGGAGGCGCAAGCGGGCATGCGGCAGTTGGCCGATTCGAGCCTCGCGCGCCTGCGCAACTGGGATCTGTCTGCGCCGCAGGTGGCGGCCCTGATGAAGTCGGCGCAGCCGCAGCGGACGATCTCGTTCCCTTCGCCGGTGACGGGCATTGTCACCGAGAAGAAGGCCTTGCAGGGCATGCGCTTCATGCCCGGCGAGATGCTCTACCAGGTGACTGACCTGTCGGCCGTCTGGGTGATCGCCGACGTGTCCGAGCAGGACATCGCACTGGTGAAGTCCGGCGCCAGGGCACGCGTCACGACCACGGCATATCCCAACGAAGGTCTCGAGGGACGCATCACCTATGTCTACCCGACGATGAAGGCCGAGACGCGCAGCATTCCAGTGCGTGTCGAACTCGCCAATCCCGGCCAGCGTCTCAAGCCGGCGATGTTTGCCCAGGTGGAGCTGGGTGTCGGCGGCAAGACGCCGGTGCTCGCCGTTCCGGATTCCGCCGTGATCGATTCCGGCACGCGGCGGATCGTCCTGGTCCAGGTGGGAGAAGGGCGCTTCGAACCGCGCGAGGTCGAACTCGGCGCGCGCGCGGAAAGCCACGTCGAGGTGCTGAAGGGCGTGCGTGACGGCGAGCCGGTGGTCGTGGCCGCGAACTTCCTGATCGACGCCGAGAGCAATCTCAAGGCCGCTGTAGGGGGCCTTGGCGGGCACGCAGGGCACGGCAGCCCGGCGGCTGGGGGCGCCGTCGCAGCGTCTGCGGTGACGCCGGAAAGGTCGCTGCCGTCGGCGGCGGTCGGCCACAAGGCCGAAGGCACGGTAGACGGCATCGACGCCAAGAACGGCACGCTGAGCCTGAACCACGGCCCGGTCGCCGCGCTGAAGTGGCCGGCCATGACGATGGAGTTCAAGGCTGCCAACGCGTCGCTGCTCAGCGGCCTCAAGCCGGGACAGGCCGTGCGCTTCGAGTTTGTCGAACGGCAGCCGGGTGACTTCGTCGTGACGTCCATTGCCCCGTCCGGAGCGGCTCCCGGCGCGGCGCCGCAGGTCAGGCCAGCCGCACCGGCGGCAAGCGCGGGCCGATCCACCCACTCCGGCCATTGAGCAGAGGGCACCATGCTGTCCAAGATCATCCAATGGTCCGGGAGGAATCCCTTCCTGGTCCTGCTCGCGACATTGTTCATCGTCATCGGTGGCGTTCTGGCCGTGCTGAAGACGCCGCTCGACGCCTTGCCCGATCTGTCCGACGTACAGGTCATCGTCTACACCGAGTATCCCGGCCAGGCGCCGCAGGTGGTCGAGGACCAGGTGACCTACCCGCTGACCACCGCCATGCTGGCGGTGCCGAAGTCGAAGGTGGTGCGCGGCTTCTCGTTCTTCGGAGCCTCATTCGTCTACGTCATCTTCGAGGACGGGACCGACATCTACTGGGCACGCAGCCGGGTGCTGGAGTACCTGAACTTTGCGTCCGGACGGCTGCCCAAGGGGGTGTCGCCTTCCCTCGGGCCCGATGCAACCGGCGTTGGCTGGGTGTATCAGTACGTCCTGCTGGCCAAGGACCGCACGCTTGCCGAACTGCGCACGATCCAGGACTGGTACGTGCGCTACCAGCTCACCAAGGCGCCCGGCGTGGCCGAGGTGGCGTCGCTCGGCGGCTTCGTGCAGACCTACCAGGTTACGGTCGATCCGCTCAGGCTGCGCAGCTACGGCATACCGCTGATGAAGGTGTCGCAGGTCATCCGCGACTCCAACCGGGACGTCGGCGGCCGTGTGGTCGAGATGGCCGAGACCGAGTTCATGGTTCGCGGCAAGGGTTATCTGCGCGGCAAGAACGACATCGAGACCCTGGTGCTCAAGAGCGAGGGCGGCACGCCGGTGCTGATCCGGGACGTCGCCCGCGTCGAGATGGCGCCCGACGAGCGGCGCGGCCTGTCGGAGCTGAACGGCGAAGGCGAGGTTGTTTCCGGCATCGCGATGTCGCGTTTCGGGCAGAACGCGCTGGAGGTGATCCACAACCTGAAGGCGAAGGTGACGGAGATCTCCGCGGGGCTGCCGGATGGCGTGTCGATCCAGGCCGTCTACGACCGGTCGGACCTGATCCATCGGGCCATCGACACACTCAAGCGGACGCTGATCGAGGAGAGCCTGATCGTCGCCGTGGTCTGCGTCGTGTTCCTGATGCACGTGCGCTCGGCGCTGGTCGCCATCCTCATGCTGCCGGTGGGTGTGCTCATCTCTTTCATCGCGATGAAGCTGTTGGGCATGAACTCCAACCTCATGAGCCTGGGTGGCATCGCGATCGCCATCGGCGCGATGGTCGACGCGGCGATCGTGATGATCGAGAACGCGCACAAGCACCTCGAGCGGCTTCCGGCCGTCCACACGGTCAAGCAGCGCGCCGATGCCATGCTCGACGCCTGCAAGGAGGTCGGCCCGGCGCTGTTCTTCTCACTGCTGATCATCACCGTGTCGTTCCTGCCGGTCTTCACGCTGGAGTCGCAGGAAGGGCGGCTCTTTGCGCCGCTGGCCTACACCAAGACGTTCTCGATGGCCGGTGCGGCGCTGCTGTCGGTGACGCTTGTGCCCGTGCTGATGATGCTGTTCATTCGCGGCAAGATCATGCCGGAAGCGAAGAATCCGCTGAACCGCTTCATGATCTGGGTCTACCGCCCGATCATCGCCGGCGTGATGCGCTGGAAGAAGCTGACCATTGCGCTGGCCGGCATCACCATGGCATTGACCTACTTCCCCGCCTCAAAGCTCGGCAGCGAGTTCATGCCGACGCTCAACGAAGGCACGCTGCTGTACATGCCGGCCTCGCTGCCTGGCATGTCGATCACCAAGGCAGCCGAGGTGCTGCAGACCCAGGACAAGATCATCAAGAGCTTCCCGGAGGTGGCATCGGTCTATGGCAAGGCGGGTCGCGCGAACACCGCGACAGACCCGGCGCCCATCGAGATGTTCGAGACGGTGATCAACCTGAAGCCGCAGGAAGAGTGGCGGCCCGGCATGACCACCGACAAGCTGATCGCCGAAATCGACAAGGCGTTGCAGTTCCCTGGCGTGTCGAATGCCTGGACGATGCCGATCAAGGCACGCATCGACATGCTGTCCACCGGCATTCGCACGCCGATCGGCATCAAGGTCTTCGGCAAGGATCTCGGCGAAATGGAGAAACTCGCCAAGGAGATCGAAACGGTCGTGAAGGCAGTGCCGGGCACGACGTCAGCCTTCGCAGAGCGGCTGACGGGGGGCAGCTACCTGAACATCGAACCCAACCGCGAGGCACTGGCACGCTACGGCCTGTCGGTCGGCGAACTGCAGGACATCATCGGCACGGCGCTGGGCGGCGAGATGGTCACGACCACGGTCGAGGGGCGTGAACGCTTCGGCGTGACGGTGCGGTACCCGCGAGAACTGCGCACCCACCCGGAGCAGATCGAGCGCGAGGTGCTGGTGCCCACGATGGGCGGTGCGATGGTGCCGCTGGGGCAGGTCGCCAGGGTGAGTGTGGCACGTGGTACCCCGGGCATCCGCACCGAGAACGCTTTGCTGTCCGCGTACATCTTCGTCGACATTCGCGACCGCGACATCGGTTCGTACGTCGCGGACGCCCGCAAGGCGGTGGCCGAGCAAGTGAAGTTCCCACCGGGTTACTACATCACCTGGAGCGGCCAGTTCGAGTACATGGAGCGTGCCGTCGAAAAGATGAAGGTCGTCATCCCGGTGACGCTGCTGACGATTTTTCTGCTGCTGTACTTGAACTTCCGGCGGCTTACCGAGACGCTGATCGTGATGCTGTCGGTGCCCTTTGCCCTGGTCGGTGGCGTGTGGCTGATGTGGTGGCTGGGCTACAACCTGTCGGTGGCCGTGGCTGTCGGCTTCATCGCATTGGCGGGCGTGGCCGCGGAAACCGGCGTCGTGATGTTGATCTACCTCGACCACGCCTGGGCCGAGGCCCGGGAGCGCTGCCGTGCCGAGGGGCGGTTGCCGGGTCCGGCCGACCTGTACCGCGCGGTGATGGAGGGGGCGGTCGAGCGCGTGCGTCCGAAGATGATGACGGTGGTGGCGATCATGGCCGGCCTGCTGCCGATCATGTGGGGTACCGGCACCGGCTCCGAAGTCATGAGCCGCATCGCCGCGCCGATGGTTGGCGGCATGATTTCGTCAACGGTCCTCACGCTGGGCGTGATCCCGGCGCTGTATGCCCTGGTCAAACAGTGGCAGCTGAAGCGGGAAGCGCGGCGAGGTGCCCCGGCGGACTCGTCCGTCGGTGATGCCACGCGCGCCGAGTCGGTCGAGCCTGCCCCGATTGCCTGAGAAGGAAAGCATGAAACGTCGCGAGATCCTGCAATGGACCGGCGCCCTGGTCGTACTTGCGCCGTGGACCGCGCGCTCGGCAACGCCCGCTGCCGAGATCCAGGTGTTCAAGGGCCGGTCCTGCGGATGCTGCGCGGTGTGGGTCGGACATCTGCGAGAGGCCGGTTTCGTCGTCGCCGTGGTGGATGTTCACAGCGCGGCTGTCGAGCGAAGGCGGCTCGGCATGCCCGATCGCTACGGCAGCTGCCATACGGCGGCGGTAGGGGGCTACGTCCTCGAGGGACATGTGCCGGCAGCGGACATCGGGCGATTGCTGGACACGCGGCCGCAGGCCCTTGGTCTGGCCGTGCCAGGCATGCCCGCTTCGGCACCCGGCATGGAACTACCTGGTCGGCACGAGCCCTATCAGGTCCTGCTGGTTGATGCGGTGGGTCAGGCCACGGTCTTCGCGGGCCATCGGGGCTGATGGGCGAGACGCACGACGGGCTGCGGCGCGAGTCCGCAGACATGGTCGAGGCCGAAGCCTGGTAGCTGATGGAGCGGACCCGTGTCGAGTGGACGACGCGACTGCCGGCCGACGGTGCGGCGCTGCTTCCCTGGCTGCTGGCGCAGGAACGCGCCACCGTGATCGAGCTGCTGACTGTCCTCGTCGCCGCCAGCGTCACCGGGGTCGACGACACCGAGCGCGAACGCCAGGGCACGGATGCGCTGGCCCGGGCGCTCGGGCTCGACATGCGGCGTTGGTGGAAGGCCAGCGCCACCTCGTACTTCAGCCATGTGTCGAAGGCGACAACGCTCGCCGCGGTGACCGAGGCCGCGGGTGCAAACGCCGCCGCGCCGCTGGCCGGATTGAAGAAGGACGGGGCCGCGGCAAGTGCGGAGCAGGCCCACGCCGGGACGGGCTGGCTTCCCCGCTGCCTGCGAATGTCGCCACAGGGCTGAGAGACCGAGGACGCATGGAAGCACCGGGACGTGGGCACCCATCCTGGAGACGAACTGCGGGACCTGCAGACTGCTGACGAAGTTCGGCACTGATTGATCTGTCCCTGCCTGTCTGCGGCGCGGCAAGCAGCACCGAGGCCACAGCGGCATCGGAGTCTGGCGGGTCGAGTCGGTCGGTGACAATGCGGGCACGGGACCGCTGAAGGTGCACCACGCCCAGCGCGGCAGCGAGGAAGAGCGCATGGACCTGCCCGCGCTGCTGCGACGCATGGGCCCCTTACTTCGAGCCGGCGCAGGGCAGCCACATGATCCACCAGGCCGGGTGGCTGCGGCTGGCCGACGGCCGATGTTCGGTAGAATTTCGCCATGTTCCGTCGGTGGGTCATCCTGGTCCTGCTCGTGCTGCAACTGCTGCCGGCGCTGGTCCTCGTGCCTGGACAGGCCGACGCCATGACACTGGAGATCGAGCACGCCTTGGTGCACGAGTCGAAACAGGGGCATCATCACGACGACACGCTGGCCTACCAGCTCGATGAAGACGGCGCTGCGCTGCCCCACGCCCATCACGACGCCGGGCACCACTCGGCGCTGCCGCTGACCATCCTCGACCTGTGCCTGCCTTCGGCGGAGCCTTCGGCACGCCTGATGTTCCTGGGTGGCCGGCTTCCCGATCCTTATCTCGACGGACCGTTGCGCCCACCCCGGTTTTCCGTGTGAGGTGCCGGCGCGACCTGATTGCGTCGCGGCCTTCCTGCATCTTCCAGTCGCCCCGCGTGCCCGTCTGCGCCTGACGCGGGAGCCCGTCCGGGTTCCTTTGCCGCCAGGCAGACACACCCTCGGCGAACTCACACACGGAGTTCCATGACCAAATCGCTCTCGCTGCGCGCTCTGTGGGCAACCGCGCTCCTCGCGCCATCCCTGCTGTGGGCACACGGCATATCACCCGAGGATCGCCAGCGCATGCTGGACGGCGGCAACCTGCAGTACATCGGGCTGGGCGCCACCCACATGCTCACCGGCTACGACCACCTGCTGTTCCTGTTCGGGGTGGTCTTCTTCCTGACGACCTTCAAGGACGTGGCCAAGTTCGTCACCGTCTTCACGCTGGGCCACTGCATCACGCTGATCTTCGCGACCTTCTACGGCATCACATGGAACTACTTCCTGATCGATGCGGTGATCGCCGTGAGCGTCATCTACAAAGGCTTTGACAACATCGGGGGCTTCCAGCGGGTCTTCGAGATGGAGAAGTCCCCCAGCCTGCTGGGTGCGGTGTTCGGCTTCGGGCTGCTCCATGGCTTCGGGCTGTCCACACGCCTGCAGCAACTGCCCCTGGGTGACGACTCGACGGGGATGCTGCTGCGCATCCTCAGCTTCAACGTTGGCGTCGAGCTGGGTCAGATCGCTGCTTTGGCTGGCATGGTCGCCGTGCTGGCCTGGTGGCGTCACACCCACTCGTTCCGCCGCATTAGCCACGCCGCCAACCTGGCACTCATCGTCGCGGGAACGCTCTTGATGCTGATGCAATTGCATGGCTACCTGCACGACACCGACCCGAACGGCTTCCGCTTCCCGGCGGAAGAGCACCGCCACATCCATGAAGACATGGATGTCGAAAAGTCGGTGGATTCGTCCCGCAACAAGCTCTGACGTTCCTTTCCCACGTCATGACCTCAAAGGAGTTCTCCCATGAAATCGACCCTCATCGCCTCGGCCTTCGCCGTCACCCTGTTCGCCTCGACCGCTGCCTACGCGGGCGCCGATGCCAGCTGCCACTTCCACGGCAGCAAGCCGGCCGCAGAAGCCACTGTCATCCAATGCGCCACACAGTACAAGGACAAGCTCGTCGAAGGCGGCAAGCTGGAGAAGTCCTGGCAAGCCGTCTCCAAGGTCGACAAGCTGGAACAGGTCGACGGCAAGCGCAGCAAGGAGTGGAAACTGAGCTTCAAGAATCCCGCTGCGGCAGACAAGGCCAAGGACACGCTGTACCTCTTCTACACGCTGCCGGGCAATTTCATCGCCGCGAACCACACTGGACAATGAGCTGATGAAGGCACTGTGGCATGGTCCCGCGATACGAGGTGGCTTGCTGGCCTTGTTGGCTGCGGCCTTGTTCGGCGTGAGCACGCCGATGGTCCAGCGCTTCGGGGCCGGACTGGGTGCGTTCTCCACGGCCGCGCTGCTGTATGCCGGCGCCGCCGTGGTCGGCGCGTTCTCCCGCCGGCGCATCGAGCGCGAGGCCCGGGTCGTGCGCGCGGACCTGTCGCGGGTGTTGGCGATGGCCGCTTTCGGCGCAGTGATCGGCCCGGTGGCGCTGGCCTGGGGCCTGCAACACACCAGCGGCACCAGCGCCTCGCTGATGCTCACCCTGGAGGCGCTGTTCACGGCGGTGCTGGCCTGGCACCTGTACCGCGAGACGATGTGTGGCCGCGTCTGGACGGCCATGGCCCTGCTGCTGGCCGGTGGCATGGTGCTGGTGCTGGACCAGGGCCGCGCCGGTGGCGCTCAGTTGTGGGGCCTGCTGGCCGTGCTGCTGGCCACTGCCGCCTGGGGCGTGGACAACACGCTATCGCGTGCCCTGGCTGAACGCGATCCCGGGCAGGTGGTGATGGCCAAGGCGGTGCTCGGGGCCACGGCGACCACCATGATTGCTCTGGGGCTGGGCGAGCCGCTGCCATCGATGGCGGCCGCACTGGCGCTGTTCGCCATCGGCGCCAGCGGCTATGGCCTGAGCCTGCGCTTCTACCTGCTGGCCCAGCGCGCCTTCGGCGCAGCGCGCACGGGCTCCGTCTTCGCCTTCGCGCCGTTCATCGGCGCCGTCTTCGCCGTCGCGCTGGGCGATCGCGCGGCCAGCGGGATGATGGCGCTGGGCAGCGCGCTGATGCTGGCCGGTGTGCTGCTGCACCTGGCCGAGTTCCATGGTCATGAGCACGCCCACGAAGCCCTGGAGCATGAGCACGCGCATCGGCACGACGACGGCCATCACGACCATGTTCACGATCCGATGCCAGTCGGCGAACACAGTCATCGGCATCAACACCAGCCGCTACGGCACGTGCACGCGCACGTGCCCGATGCGCATCATGTGCATCACCATTGAGGACCTCTCCGGCATTCGTACCCCTTACGAATAGCTGCGGGCCCCCAACCATTGAATGACCGGACGTCGCTGGATCGACCGGCTCCTTCGGGTCGTCCCTGACCGATCGCCGCCCAACCGCGATTGCCTGGTCCTCGCGCCATGCGGTCCTTAGATCGCCGAACATCGGCATCGCGATGTTCGGCTGACGTTCTGCGCCGCCGGCGTTTCCCGCAGCGAGCAGGCCATGTGCATCGTGCGCTTTCCGGGATCGAAGCTACGCACCGAGTTGAACCGCCTGGTCGCAGTCAGGCGTTGCGCGCGGCCTTGTGCAGGACGCGCCAGCGCCGCCGCGCGGCCAATACCGCAAGGATGACCCCTGCAACGATCAAGCCGAATGCGGTGACCGATGCGATGCGAAGCAGCGTGCCGTTGAAGTCTTCGCCGCCAGCGTAGTCCATGATGTGCAATCGCCAGAAGAAGTCGTACCAGATCCAAGCCTCGTTGCGAGAAGTGACGAACTCGCCGGTCTGGCCGTTCAGATAGATGCGAGTGGCCAGCGCGTCGTCGAAACCGACGCGCCACACATCGCCGCGGCCCCCGGTCTCGGCAACGATTCCGAGTCGCGGCGGCACCTTCGACAGGCGCTCCACCGACGTAACAGTGCCCCAGCCTTGGTAGAGGCTGATGGCAAATCGCCGAACGGCCGCTGCGTCCGGTGGCGTCCAGACTGTGCCGTCGGCAGGCACGATGACCGTGTCCTGGCCGGCTTGGTAGCTCACGCGCAGGGCGGGCCCCTGCGGCGTGGCCACCGCGGCGATACCGACCACGTCTGCGCGGCTGGCGGCCGACTGGAGCGTCGATGTCACTCGCTCGGCCCAGCCGGCCGGCAGCACCACGGACGGCGGCTTGACCGTGTCGCCCCCCTTGACCCACGACGTAAACGGCACCAGCGAAAACACGACTCCGCCGGCCACCCAGATCAGCACCTGCAGGCCAACCAGCCAGCCAAGCCAGCGGTGGATTCGAAACGTGCTGGCGGAAAGTGACATAGTGCGTATCAAGGACGTTCAGCGTGACGCGCATTCTCCCGCGCCACGAACGGATTCTCGCGCGCCGCGGAGCCTCACAGTCGCCGCGGACGACGCCGGCCTTGACCTTGCCACAGTGGCAAGCTTGAAGATTGGCTGCGATGACAGTAGAACGGGAACGGCGGGGGGCCATGGGGCCGGCTGGGGCCGTGACAAATTGCTGCGCCTTTGATTGAACCTCTGCGCTTCCGGGCGATCTGTCGCGAGTCATGCCTACTCCGCCACCTTTGACCTCGAGCAATTTCAGCTAAAGTCTCGCTTGTTATGCGATTGTCCCTGCGTTCATTGCTGATCTGGCTGATGGTTCTGGCGCTGCCCATCCAGGCAGTGGCCGCGGCCGGCATGCAGCATTGTGGCGCGGCCCATCGTCTGATGCAGGTTGCATCTACGGGGGCAGTTGCACCAGACGTCCACGATCCAGTCCATGAGGCGACGCCACACCAGCACGCCGACACCGTTACAAGTCTGGATGCCGAGACAAGCGCCGGTGACTTGTCGGATGAGGGCCTGAGCACAACGGCCCTGAGCGACAACTTCACGTGCAGCGCCTGCGCGAACTGCTGTTCCGCCGTCGCCTTGCCCGCGGGTTTGGTGCGACTTCCCGCACCACCTACCGAGGCTCACGCCGCTGCACTTCCCGCAACGGAAGTCGTTTCCTTCACGCCGGGCGGTATCGACCGCCCGCCCCGCACGTCCCTCGCTTGAGGAGCTGACGGCTTCTCCGAGCACCGGCGGCCACCCGTCGCGGTGACACGGACGAAGGCCTAGAGCTTCCTCCGACCCCGTAGACCGTCCGCACGCCGCGGGCGATGCCTTCGATGTGTCCATGCGAGGACTTGATGATTCCAACGACCTTCCTTGGGTTTGCCTTGGCCGCGGGCCTTGCGGCTGGCGCCTCGGCCCATGCCCAGGGCGCGCCAACGCCCACCCGACCCGACCCGCTTAACCCCGGCACTACCGTGCCCGCCGCGACGCACACCAGTGCGCTGACGCGCTACCGGAGTACCGGTGACGTCAAGGTCGATTCTTGGCGAGAAGCGAACGACATGGTGGCTCGAATCGGTGGCTGGCGTGTCTACGCACGCGAAGCAGCGCAACCCGAGGCCGCCTCAGCACCCGCACCGGCGGTTTCGCAGTCTCCTAGCGGTTCGGTCCGGCCATGAGGGGGCACGCGATGGCATCGAGCACTTCCGCGCCTCATCGACGAGGCTTGCGCCTTCTGATCGGCGCCGGGGCAGCCGTGCTGCTGGCCGGTTGCGCGTCGTTCAGCCCCGACGGTGGCTTTTCGGCCGTCGAGCAGACGACTCGGGACCGGATCGGCAAGGAAGTGCGCTGGGTGCGCTCCGAGAGCGACCAGGCGGCAATCGATCGGCGGGTGAGCGAGTTGCTCGGCAAATCCCTGTCCGTTGACGACGCGGTTCAGCTCGCGCTCCTCAACAACCGCGGGCTGCAGGCCTCGTTCTACGACCTCGGCATCTCGGAGGCAGACCTGGTGCAGGCCGGCAGACTGCAGAACCCGGGCTTCAGCTTCGGGCGGCTCACGAAGGGCGATGAGATCGAACTCGAGCGCGGGCTGCACCTGAACCTGGCGCGCCTGCTGGCGATGCCGCTCATGAAGCAGGTCGAGTCGCGCCGCTTCGCTCAAACGCAGGGCGTGGCGGCGTTGAGCGTGCTGTCGCTCGCGGCCGAGACGCGCAAGGCCTGGGTCCAGGCCGTCGCAGCGCAAGAGTCGGCGCGCTACAGCGCGCAGGTGATGCAGGCTGCCGAGGCCAGCGCCGAACTGGCGCGACGAATGGCCCAAGTAGGCAACTTCAACAAACTCCAGCAGGCGCGTGAGCAGTCGTTCTACGCCGATGCCGCACTGAACCATACGAAGGCCCAGCAGGCACAACTGTCCGCGCGCGAGCGGCTGACGAGGCTGCTCGGCCTCTGGGGTACGCTGGCGTCCTACCGACTGCCGGAGCGGCTGCCCGATGCGCCCGCGACTCCGAAGGATCTGCCGGACATCGAGCGCACGGCCATGTCGCAGCGGCTCGACGTGCAAGGGGCGCGCCTGCTCACCGAGCAGACGGCGCGCAACTTGGGGCTGACGCGCACGACGCGCTTCGTCAACGTGCTCGAGCTCGGACTGGTGCGCAACAGCTCGAACGAGGCGCCGACGCAGAAGGGCTGGGAGATCGGTTTCGAGATTCCGCTCTTCGACTGGGGCGGCGCCCGCGTTGCGAAGGCGGAAGCGATCTATATGCAGGCCGTGAATCGCGCGGCCGAGACGGCGATCAACGCGCGTTCCGAAGTGCGGGAAGCGTACGGCGCCTACCGTTCGGCCTGGGACGTGGCCAAGCACTACCGCGAAGAGATCGTGCCGCTCAAGCAACGCATCGCCGAGGAGAACGTGCTGCGCTACAACGGCATGCTGATCGGGGTGTTCGAACTGCTCGCAGACGCGCGCTCGCAGATTGCCAGCGTCAATGCAGCCCTCGACGCGCAGCGCGACTTCTGGCTCGCACAGGCCGATCTCGACATGGCCCTGGTCGGCAAGCCAAGCCTGGCCGCCGCCTCCGCCGTCACTGCCGCATCCGCCGAGTCCGGCGGTGCCGGCCACTGAACCCCAAGGATCACACGATGGTTTCCCGACGCAATTTTCTCGGCAGTGCCGGCGCGGTCACGGCCGCCGTGAGCGCCGCGACGGTCAGCAAGGTGGCGATGGCCGCGCTGCCCGAGCCGGTTATCCAGACCAAGCCCGACACCATGCCGCCGCTGGTTCCCAACACGGGCCGTCCCTATAACCCCGTCGTCACGCTGAACGGCTGGACGCTGCCCTGGCGCATGAACAACGGGGTGAAGGAGTTCCACCTCGTCGCCGAACCGGTGGTGCGCGAGATGGCTCCCGGCTTCAAGGCCCACCTGTGGGGCTACAACGGCCAGAGCCCCGGACCGACCATCGAGGTGGTTGAAGGCGACCGCGTGCGCATCTTCGTCACCAACAAGCTCGGCGAACTGCACAGCGTGCACTGGCACGGCCAGCGCCTGCCCAGCGGAATGGACGGCGTGACCGGCCTGACGCAGCCGGGCATCCCACCTGGCAAGACCTATGTCTACGAGTTCGTCGCGCGCCGGCCGGGCACCTTCATGTACCACCCCCATGCCGACGAGATGGTGCAGATGGCGATGGGCATGATGGGTTTCTGGATCACGCACCCGAAGGCGAAGCACCCGCTGATCGAGGAGGTCGATCGCGACTTCTGCTTCCTGCTCAATGCCTACGACATCGAGCCCGGCAGCGCGACGCCCAAGATCATGACCATGCTCGACTTCAACCTGTGGAGCTGGAACAGCCGCATCTTCCCGGGCATCGATCCCCTGGTCGTGCGGCACATGGACAAGGTGCGCATCCGCATCGGCAACCTGACGATGACGAATCACCCGATTCACCTGCACGGCCATGAGTTTCTCGTCACCGGCACCGATGGCGGGCCGACGCCGAAGTCGAGCCGCCAGTACGAGGTCACCGCCGACATCGCGGTTGGCCAGATGCGCCAGCTCGACTTCCTCGCCGACGAGGAGGGCGACTGGGCCTTCCACTGCCACAAGAGCCACCACACGATGAACGCGATGGGCCACGACGTGCCGACCATGATCGGTGTCGATCACCGTGGCGTGGCGCGGCAGATCACGAAGCTGATCCCCGACTACATGGTCATGGGCGAGCGCGGCATGAAGGACATGACCGAGATGGAGATGCCGTTGCCCGACAACACCGCGGCGATGATGACCGGCACCGGGCCCTTTGGCGCGGTCGGCATGGGTGGCATGTTCAGCGTCGTCAAGGTGCGCAAGGACCAGAAGCGCGGCGACTACACCGACCCCGGCTGGTTCAAGCACCCGCCCGGTACCGTGGCCTACGAGTTCACCGGCGCACTGCCTGAACCGGCGCGCTTCAAGTCCGAGGGCACCGGGTCGATGCCGGTCCTCGCCCGTCCGGCCCAGGACGTTCAAGTCAAGGTTCGCAAGCCTGGTGGCAGTCATGGCAGCCACTGATCTCACCACTACCGAAGATCCCCTCCACCACCCACCGAAAGGATTTCCCGTGCAGCACAGCAAACGAACCCTCCTGATCGCCGCGTCCGCGGCTCTGCTTGGCGCGGCCACCGTCGTGCGCGCCCATGGCGACAAGCCGCATGCCAGCAAGGGCGCGGCGAAGAAGGAGCAGAAGGAATGGGGCATCGCCGGCGATGCCAATGCCGTGACACGTACCGTCGAAGTCCGGATGCTCGACGCCATGCGCTTCGTGCCGAACCGCGTCGATGTCCGCCAAGGCGAGACGATCCGCTTCGTGCACCGAAACGACGGCAAGGTGATGCACGAGTTCGTCATCGGCACGAAGAAGGAGAACGAAGCGCATGCCGCGCTGATGATGAAGTTCCCCAACATGGAGCACGACGAGCCGTACATGGCGCACGTGCCCCATGGCAAGACGGCGGAAATCATCTGGACGTTCAACCGAGCAGGCGACTTCGAGTTCGCCTGCTTGATTCCCGGCCACTACGCCGCTGGCATGGTGGGCACGGTCGCCGTGCGCACGGCATGACTTTCTAGAAGGGCTACACATGAAGTTCATTCACTCCACCGTATTGCTGTCCATCGTGCTGGCCGGTCCGGCGCTGGCCCAACAGAAGGTCGACGAACACTCGTCGCATCATGTGACCGCCGCCACATCCGCCGACATGGCGGACGGGGAAGTGCGCAAGGTCGACAAGGACGCCAGCAAGGTCACGCTCAAGCATGGCGAGATCAAGTCGCTCGAGATGCCGGCAATGACGATGGTCTTCGTCGTCAAGGACAAGGCAATGCTCGACAGCATCCAGCCCGGCGACAAGGTCCGCTTCAAGGCGACCAACGACGCCGGGAAGTTCACCGTCACCGAAATGCAAGTGGTGCGCTAAGGGGGAGCCAGGACGGCGAGGCGCGCGGCTTCGTGCCACTTCCGACTCGCGACTGACGGCAGGCGGTAGTGGCGCACGAACTCCGGAATCTCGCCGGCCAGCCGCGCGAGACCTCGACGATCATCCTCGTCGGCGCGCTGGTGAGCGCGGTGTTTGCGCGAGACAGGAGCCGTGACGATGGGCGGATGGTGCTGGCCGGTTCGTGCCGCTGCCGTACTGGCGGAATGTCTGCTGTTCCTGACGCTGGCTCAGGCAGGGGGTCCGGCGCGTCAGCCCGACTGCCGCATGTGGCTCACGTCCACCGGGCCGGAACTAAAGGACTAGGCGATGGGCTACCTGTCCGGCATGAACCTGGTCTGGAACGCCGAGCACAAGGTGCCGACCGATCCGTTATCGATGCTCTCGTCACAGGAGGAGGCGTTCACCTGGCTGAATGTCCATTGCCGAGCGAACGAACGGCAGTTGCTTGGCCGTGCGCTCATTGTCAAGTTCTTCGAGTTGGTCAAGGGCAAGGAAGGGCGATGAACTCGTGAGCGGGCCGAGACAGTCGAGCAGCCGGTTCGGGCCGTCATCAACGGGCGACGCGGATCCAGAGCAGCAGCATTCCGATCAGCAGGGGCTTGTGCAGCATGTAGAAGCTCAGGCTCCAGCGTCCCAGGATGGCCAGCGGCCTTGCGGCGCCGGGGATGCTGCCCGCCGCCAGCCAGGAGTGCCTTGCCAGCACCCATCGGCCAGTTGCCAATCCCCACCAGGCCACGCCGATCCAAGGCAGCAGCGGTACGTAGTCTTCGGTCACGGGCTTACGCGTGACCAAGCCTGTCCAGTTCGTCAGGCGCGTGTCGAAGATCGGATCCTGCACGAGCAGCGGCAGCACGAGCGCGACGGCGCCCGCGAGCCACAAGCCTCGGCCCCAGTGTCCCGTGAACCGCAGGACGATCAGCATGACCGCGATCGCATGCAGGACGCCGAAGCTGATGAAACTGCGCGGAAACATCAGCCACGACCCAACGCTGACCAGCAAGGCGCAACCCGCCACCTGAATCCAGCGCTTCCAGAAGCGCGACCCGTCCTGCCCGCGTTGCCGAGCCACGGCCTGCCCGAAGCCGACACAGAAGAGGAAAGTCGAGAGGATGATGGTGCGCTGCGTCGTCCAGAAGGGATCGGCGTAGAAGTCCTGCCGGATGAAGCGGAAGTGATTGAGGTCGAAGAACACGTGGTACATGCCCATCCAGAGCATCGCCGCGCCGCGCAAGGCGTCCAGCCGGCCAAAGCGCTGTGTCATTGGGGGCACGGTGATCTCACGGCGGCACGCCGGATCGGGCAACGCTCGTCAGGTGCAGGTTCGATTCGGCCACAGCGTAGCGCGTCAGTGGACGGGATGCGACTCCAGCGTCGAGCATCCACGGCATTCGGGCCAGAGGCCGAAGTTTCGAGATGAGCCTTGCCGATCCTGACCCCGCGGCGCGCGCCGTTGCGAACCGGCGCGCCTTGGTTGTCCTGGCCGTCGTGGCTGGGCTGTTCGCCGTGGCGCCGCCGATCGTCCGGCGAGTGCGCGACTCGACGCCGTCGGCGCCCGACCTGAGGCTGCACCCCGCGCCGCTGGAACTGCCTGATGTGAGGTTCGCCGGCCCGCAGGGCACCCCCACCAGTCTGGCCGCCTTCCGAGGCAGGGTCGTGCTGCTCAATTTCTGGGCCACGTGGTGCCCGCCTTGCCGTGAGGAGATGCCGGCGCTCGATCGACTGCAGGCCACGCTGGGCGGGCCGGACTTCGAAGTCGTGACGCTGTCGATCGACGAGGGGGGCATGCCTGCGGTGCGGGCGTTCATGGTTAGCGCGAAGATCCTGCACCTGCGCGCCTATGTCGACGTCTCCGGCGATGCACGATCGCTCTTCGGCGTTGGCGGCGTGCCGCTGACGCTCCTTGTCGATCGGGATGGCCGAGAGCTCGGCCGCAAACTGGGTCCTGCCGCATGGGACCACCCGGACGCCGTCGAGTCTATCCGGGGCTTGCTGGCGCGCGACACCATTCCAAGCGCGTCTGTGTCGCAAGGAGGCCGACATGGCAAGGAAGGGAGCTGATGTGGTGTCCAAGTGGTGGGGCCTGCTTGCGCTCGGCGCGCTCGCGGTGGGGGTCATCGCGGTCGTGGTGGCGATGAACTGGCCTGCCGAAACACGCTCGAACCGCCTGCGGAGACCCGAGGACGCGCAATTGCTGGTGTTGGGTCAGAAAGTCTATGCGGCGCAATGCGCGGCGTGTCATGGGCCACGCCTCGAAGGACAGCCGAACTGGCGCGAGCGCGGCGCCGATGGGCGTCTGCCCGCGCCGCCGCACGACGCCAGCGGGCACACATGGCACCACCCGGACGAGGAGCTCTTCCGCATCACCAAGCACGGTGTCGCGAAGGCCGCGAACCTGAAGAACTACGAATCGGCGATGCCGGCCTACGAGGACCGGCTGAGTGACGAGGAGATCGTGGCGGTGCTTTCGTGGATCAAGTCCACCTGGCCGCCGGAGATCCGTGCGCGAGTGGACCGCATCAACGCAGAGGCTTCGCGGTAGCGGGCCGCAACATTGGATAGGTGCCGAGCGTCACTTGCCGACGACACCCTCCGCGGCGATCTGCGTCCAGGTAGCACCACCGTCATTGGTCAGAAAGACGCTACGCTTGAAGGTCGCGATGGCGAACTCGGAGCGCCGAACCGGGTTTTGCGCGATGTACGCGACCGCGTCCTCGGCGTGCAACGGGATCGGGATGTCCTCGGCTGTGCCGCTCGCCTCCCACGCGACCCTGGCCAGCGCCGGCTTGTTGTCCGAATAGGAACTGAACCACAGATGCTGTCCATCGAGCGTGAATCTCGCCGTGATCACCGCACTGCCGCCCGCCAGCCAGGCAAAGGTGTCGGCCCAATCTCGGGACAGGTATAGCCCGTCGTCGGTGGCGGCGGCGACCACGGCCGCATTGGTCGGATGAACCGCCAGCCCGTGCAACATGTAGCCGCGTCCCTTGTCGGCCGCGCGTTGCCAGGTACGTCCATCGTTCAGCGTGAAGTAGAGGCCGGGTCCGCCCATGCGGCTGTTGGCTTCCCGGTTGGCCACATAGATTGCGTGGGTGGCATGGCTTGCCGCCAGCGTGTGGAAGTCGGATTCCCCGACCAGGCCGAGCGGAAGCCACGTCGTTCCGCCATCGTGGCTCTTCATCAGGCCCAGCGGCTTGGGCGCCGTGGAGGACTCCGAGGCCGGATGCCCGCTGCCGTAGATGCCATCGTGCGTCGTGGCGAGCCCCTTGTAGTCGTGCGCAGGTGCCGCTGTTTTGGACCAGTGACCGTTCGCGTACGCTGCCAACCCGCCATGGCTGGACACCAGGATCTGCTGGCCATCGACGCTGAAGGCCAGGCCGTGGATGTGCGTCAGGCTCGGCGCCGTGTCAGCCCGGCCAGGCATGGCCAAGAGTAGGCAGAGCAGCCCAAGCTGGGCCCGGGTGATAAGCCGGATGGGCAGTGCTCGCCTGTGTTCATGCTCGTGAATGACGGCACCCGGTGTGCCATGGATCCGATCCGCGATGAGCCAATTCATGGTCATCTCCTGCTGTGAACGGCGGCGTGCCATAGATCGGTAAAGTTTTGACCTCGAGCGATCGACGGTCCTTGCGCTCGATCAGGCACTCGTCTTAGGGTAGTGTGCTCCGGTTTCACGCATGTTGCGCACCCGCCGCGCAGCTCTGGCTTCGGAACGCCCCGTGAAAATGCGCTCGGGGCCGAGTTCCATGAATCCACCAACGAGGACCATCGGGTCCCATGAGAGCTTCGCCCTGGTGGGATCGACGGTTGAGGTATTGCCAAACACTCAAACGAACGTTAGAAGAAGGGCGTGGATCAAAACGATGCGCCGATGCATGCCTGGGCGTCTTCCCGCTGCGCGGGGCCGGGCTGTTGCGCTGCGCGTCGAGCCACCGGGGTACCGGCGTCTCGCTCCTTGAGGGGCTTCCATCCCTGACGCGAACACGGTCAGGCCGGCGATGCCGGCGTTCCTCACGCCGCGGCCCTTTCCCGTGCCCGGGGACCACGGGCCCTGATTCCTTCACGCTGCGCGTGAACGAGGCCCGCTTGGCGAACTGACCGGCTTGCAGGTCGCTCCGCTCGGTGCGGCGCCGGCCAGATCGCCACCCCGGTCACCCGCCATGCCCGGAGCCGGGCCGCAGAGAACCGGCCTCATCGAAGTGCTCGCAGCGGCTCGACCGCCGCGCCAGTCGCTCGCTTTCAGCTCCCTCGGTGGCACGCCGGCCGCGGAGCCGCCGCCGCTCGTGAGTGTCCGGCCGGCTGCGCAGCAACCGCTGCGCAGCGCGTGGAGACATTGAGAGAAGGGCAGCCCGTGCGCCAGTCGTCCCACCGCGCTCCCCCCACGGCGCCCCCGTCGAACAAGCGAGGGGGACTTGTGGGGGGATCTTCAAGCGGTGGGCCGGGGAACCGGCTCACTGCTTCGGCTGCGTTTGAACACCACCCATCCCCAACCCCTTCCCTCAAGTCGCAAGCAGGGAAGGGGCTTGTGCCCACCCCCCGCCCGCCCGTGGGCGGGAGCGAGGTGAGTCCGAGCGAGAGGATCAGATTTCAGGGAACCCGAACCCGGGCCCGGCTGGTTGCTCTCGTTTGGAGTCCGTCATGGCAAACGTTCAAGTCATCCAGCGTCATGCACACCTGGCCGGGGCCGTCAGGCTCGAATTCGTCAACGGCCAGGAAGGCAAGATGCCCAAGGCCGTGCTGACCGCGATCAGCAACACGCGGCGCGCGAATCGTGGAGGTGAAGGCGAGAACCGCGAGGAGGAATCCACCGCCATCCACTGGACCCTGTGGGGCAAGGCGGCCGAGAACGCCGCTCAGTACCTGACCAAGGGCAGCCACGTCAACGTCGTCGGCCATGTGCGCAACAACCCGTTCATTGGCGCCGACGGCCAGACCGTCTACGCGATGGAGTTCACCGCCGACGAGGTCGACT
>JADMKA010000100.1 GCA_018780145.1 Vitreoscilla sp.
GCGCCGCGGCCTGCCCGCACGCCCCTTTGCCGCGCCAGCCGGTGCATGCGACGACGGACTTCGAACGACCGCAACAAGTCGACGGCCGCCAACCGGACCTTCAGCGCACTCTATGCGTCGCGGTTCGCGCGACACGCCGGAGCCACTGAAATGAACGCCTCACCCTCCGTGTTGCAGCGCCTTGAACCCGTGCTGGCAGAAGCCGGCGGCCAGGTGCTTTACCTGACTCTGAACCGCCCTGAGTCCCGCAACGCCATGTCGCTCGCCATGGTCGATGCGCTGCTGCAGGCGCTGGCCGATGCCGAGGCGCGGGGCGATGTGCGCGCCATCGTGCTGCGCGGCGCCGGTGGGCATTTCTGTGCGGGAGGCGATCTGAAGGACATGGCCGCCGCACGCGGAGCGCCCGACGCCGCCACGGCGATGGCCGCAGTCAACGCGCGCTTCGGTGCGCTGTGCCTCGCGTATGCGGCCACGGGCATCGCGCTGGTGGCCGTGGTCGAAGGCACGGTGATGGGCGGGGGCTTCGGCCTGGCCTGCGTGGCCGACCTGGTGCTGGCCGGTGACTCGGCGCGTTTCCGCCTGCCCGAGACCTCGCTGGGCGTGGTGCCGGCGCAGATCGCGCCGTTTCTGGTCGAACGGCTGGGCTATGCCGAGGCCAAGCGCCTGGCCGTCACCGGCTGCCAGTTGGATGCCTCACAGGCACTGGCGCTGGGCTTGGTGCACGAAGCACACCCGGCCGGTGCGCTGGACCACGCGGTGGCGCATGCCCTGGCCGGCATCCTGCGCTGCGCGCCGCAGGCCGTGGCGGCCACCAAGGCACTGATGGCACGGGCCCGGTTCGAGGCACCGGCCCATCTGGTGAGTGACGCCGCCCAGATCTTCGGCCATGCCGTGGTGGGTGCCGAGGGCACCGAGGGCACCACCGCCTTCCTGCAGAAGCGGCCACCGAACTGGGCACCGACATGAGCTTCCGGAAAATCCTGGTCGCGAACCGAGGCGAGATCGCCTGCCGCGTGATCCGCAGCGCGCAGGCGATGGGCTACCGCACCGTCGCGGTCTACAGCGATGCGGATGCCCAGTCCCCGCATGTTCGGCACGCCGACGAAGCCGTTCACATCGGCCCCTCGCCCGCCGCGCAGAGCTACCTGGACATCACCGCCTTGCTCGACGCGGCCCGCCGCACTGGCGCCGATGCCGTCCACCCCGGCTACGGCTTCCTCTCCGAGCGCGCTGACTTCGCGCAGGCCTGTGCCGATTCCGGCCTGGTCTTCATCGGCCCGCCGCCCGCCGCCATCCACGCCATGGGGGACAAGGCCGGTGCCAAGCGCCGAATGATCGCTGCCGGCGTGCCGTGTGCCGCCGGCTACCTGCCCGAGGATGAAGCGGCCGCCAGCGACGAGCGCCTGACCGCCGAGGCGGCGCGCCTGGGCTGGCCGTTGCTGGTGAAGGCGGTGGCGGGCGGCGGCGGGCGTGGCATGCGCCTGGTGAACCACGACGGCGAGCTGGGTGCGGCACTCGCCGGCGCCCGGGCGGAGGCGCAGAGCGCCTTCGGCAACGGCACCCTGATGCTGGAGCGGCTGATTGCCGATGGCCGCCACATCGAGATCCAGGTCTTCGCCGACGGCCACGGGAACGCGGTCCACCTGGGGGAGCGCGACTGCACCGCGCAGCGCCGCCGGCAGAAGGTGGTCGAGGAGTCGCCGTCGCCCATCGTCACGCCCGCGATGCGAGAGCGCCTGGGGGCCGACGCCATCGCCGCCGCGCTGGCCGTGGGCTATGTGGGCGCCGGCACGGTGGAGTTCATCGTCGACGGCGAGCTGAACCACTTCTTCCTGGAGATGAACACCCGTCTGCAGGTGGAGCACCCGGTCACCGAATGCGTCACCGGATTCGACCTGGTCGAGTGGCAACTCCGGGTGGCCGCCGGCGAGCCGCTGACGAACTGGTTGCCGGGGCTGCAGGCCGATGTACGGCTCCGCGGCCACGCGATCGAGGCCAGGCTCTACACCGAAGACCCGTACGACGGCTTCCGGCCGCAGACCGGGCGGGTGCTGCATTGGCAACCGGCCGAGACACCCTCGGTGCGCATCGATCATGGCATCGCCGAGGGCGTCGCGATCAGCCCCTACTACGACGCGATGGTGGCCAAGCTCGTCGTGCACGGCCACGACCGCGAAGACGCCATCCGCCGCCTGGTGGCCGCGATCGACGGCACGCCGCTGATGGGCGTGGCGCACAACGCCCGCTTCCTGCGCGACCTGCTGCTGCACCCCGACTTCCGGTCCGCCCGGCTCACCACCACGCGCCTGGACGAGTGGGCCGCCGACAGCGCGCCGCTGCTGCACAGGCCCGTGCCGGACGACAGCACCTGGCTGCTCGCTGCCGCGCTGGCAGCCCGGGGCGATCTGCCCGCCGGCACCGCCGCGGGCCTGCGCTCGCCCGGCGTGGCCTGGCAGACCCTGGTGCTGCGGTGCCAGAGCGAGCAACGCCATTGGCGCGCCTGCCTCGACGGCCACGCGGTGCATCTGGATGACGGCACGGTCGTGCGAACCGTATGCATCCTGTCAGCTGAGCGATCCACCTGGCGGGTGCAGGCCGACGGTGTCGCCCAGGACTTCGTGGCTCGCCACGCGGACGGCGGCTGGCACGTCGCGTCACAGGGCGCCGTGTTCATCTTCGAGGAACCGCCGGCCAGCCCGCTCGCCCGGGCGGCGGTGGATGCTCGCCAGGTGCGGTCCACCGTGGCGGGGCTGGTCGCCCAACTGCGGGCCCAGCCTGGCCAGCGGGTGGAGGCCGGCCAGCCGCTCGTCTGTGTGGAGGCGATGAAGATGGAGATGTGGCTCACCGCCACCGCCACGGGCCGCGTGGCAGCGGTGCATGTGCAGGTTCGCGACGCCGTGGCGGCGGGCGCGGTGCTGGTGGAACTGGAGATCGACCCATGACGGACAAGGCCATCCTCACCTGCGCGCTCACCGGCGTGCTGACGGATCCGAAACAACACCCGGTGCCGGTCACCCCGGAGCAGATGGCGGCCGAGGCACGCGACGCCTTCAACGCCGGCGCCTCGGTGATGCACGTGCACCTGCGTTCGCTGGAACCCGGCCGGGGACACCTGCCCAGCTGGGATCCGGAGGTGGCCGACAGCGTGGTCGGCGCCATCCGTGCCGCCTGCCCCGGCGTCGTCATCAACCTGACCACCGGCGTGCTGGGCCCCGACATCTCGGGGCCCGCGGCCTGCATCCGCCGCGTCCGCCCCGAGATCGCCGCCTGCAACGCCGGCAGCCTGAACTACCTGAAGCTGAAGGGCGACGGCCATTGGGCCTGGCCGCCCATGGTCTTCGACAACCCCGTGGCCAAGGTGCAGCAGTTCCTCGACGTGATGGCCGAGTGCGGCACCCACCCCGAGTTCGAGTGCTTCGACGTCGGCATCCTGCGCTCGGTGGCCATGTACGTGAAGGCCGGCATGCTCACGTCCGCGATGGGGAAGCCCGAGCCGCGCCGGGCCGCCCCAAGCGGCTCGGACCCCCTCGGGGGGCGGGCGCGTAGCGACCTGGGGGTCGTCGTTTCTTGCAATGTCGTCATGGGCGTGGCCTCGGGCATGCCCTGCGATGCGGAGTTGCTGGCCCTGCTGCCGCGCTGGATGCCGCCGGGCGCGGTCTGGCAGACCACGCTGATCGGCCGCGCCGAGATCTGGCCGGTACACCAGCGCACGGCCGAACTGGGCGGCATGCTGCGCACCGGGCTGGAGGACACCTTCTACCTGCCGGGCGGCGAGCGGGCCGCTGGCAACGGCGAACTGATCCAGGCACTGGCGGCCTGCGCGGAACGGGCGGGAAGATCGATTGCCTCGCCGGCCGAAGCCCGTACGATGCTGGGACTGCAAGGAGCACACGCATGAGCACTGAACGCAGCCTGAAGGGCCAGACCCTGTTCATCACCGGCGCCTCGCGCGGCATCGGCCTGGCGATCGCGCTGAAGGCGGCGGCCGACGGCGCCAACATCGCGCTGGTGGCCAAGACGGTGGACCCGAACCCCAAGCTGCCCGGCACGTTGCACAGCGCCGCCGAGGCGGTGCGCGCAGCCGGCGGCCAGGCTCTGGTGCTGCAGACCGACATCCGCGAGGACGACCAGGTCGCCCGCGCGGCGGCACAGACCATCGAGCACTTCGGCGGCATCGACATCCTGGTCAACAACGCCAGTGCCATCAGCCTCACGCCCACCCCGGCCACGCCGATGAAACGCTTCGACCTGATGTTCGGCGTCAACGTGCGCGGCACCTACGCCTGCACCCAGGCCTGCCTGCCGGCGTTGATCGCCAGTGCGAAGGCCGGCCGCGCGGCGCGGGTGCTGACGCTGTCGCCGCCACTCAGCATGAAGCCGCACTGGTTCGGCCCGCACGTGGCCTACACCATGGCCAAGTACGGCATGAGCATGTGCACACTGGGCCATGCGGAGGAGTTCAAGCGCCTGGGCATCGCGGTGAACAGCCTGTGGCCGCGCACCGCCATCGCCACCGCCGCGCTGCAGATGATCCCCGGTGTCGACACCGCCCTGTGCCGGCAGCCCGAGATCATGGCCGACGCGGCCTGGTTCATCCTCACCGCGCCGGCGCCCGCCGCCAGCGGCCAGTTCTACATCGACGACGAGGTACTGGCCGCCAACGGCATCACCGACCTGGACGGCTACAGCGTGGTGCCGGGCACGACGAACTTCCTGCCCGATTTCTTCCTCGACTGAAGAGCGCCATGCCACACACGACCCGCCGAAGTGCCGCCGAACAGCATCGGCTCGAAGCCACGTTGACCGAGTTGTTCGAGCGGCGCGTCAGCTTCAACCAGGTGCTGGGCCTGAAGGTCGTCACATTGGAGCCGGCCAGGCCCACGATGCGCTTCGACATGCGGCCCGAGCTGGTCGGCCACTACCTCTACGGCCGCCTGCACGGCGGCGTCATCTCGGCCGTGCTGGACGCGATGGGCGGCACCGCGCTGATGGTGGCCATCGGCGAGAAGCACGCTGACGAAGGCGCCGACCAGGTGCTGCACCGCTTTGCCCGCATGGGCACCATCGACCTGCGGGTCGATTTCCTGCGCCCCGGCCTGGGCACGCACTTCCTGGCCACCGCCGAGGTGACCCGCCTGGGCGGCCGGGTCGGCTCGACACAGATGCGCCTGACCAACGACCAGGGCACCCTGATCGCCACCGCCGCCGCGGCCTACATGATCAGCTGAGCCCCGGCCTGGCGCAGGCCCGGCGGAAGCCCACCCACTCCAGCTCGGCGAGCACCAGCCCACCCACGCTTTGGACAGCCAGCAGCGCCTGGCCGGTGCGGTCCGGCTGCAAGCCGAAGCCGAAGGCCATCGCGGCGCACTCGACCGCCCAGACCGCGTTGCCGCCCACCGCCACCCACAACGCGGCGGGCGGCGCCACGTCGAGCCGAGAAAGCCAGACGAGGTAGCCCACCCAGGGCAGCAGCGCGATGCCGGCGATGCGCAGCGTGGCGGCGGGCACGCCCAACCACGCCGAAAGCGGTTCGGCATCCGCCACCAAGGCCAGCATCGTCAAAGTGCTCAGCACCGCGTCGGCGCGCAGCACCGTGCGCAGGAAGGGGGTCATGGGGAACCGGTTCATGGCGTGCTCCTGGGGGGTTGAAACAGGGTGCCATGCTGGCCGGCGGGCGGCATGCCGTCGATGACCCCGGAGGTCATGGCCGCGCGGCATTCGGCGCGCTATCGTCGGCCCATGCCACATGCCCCCGCTGTCGGTACCTTGATTCGCCACTGGCGGCAACACCGCCGCTGGAGCCAGCTCGATCTGGCCGGCGAGGCCGAGGTGTCCACCCGCCACCTGAGCTGCCTGGAGACCGGGCGCGCCCTCCCCAGCCGCGAGATGCTGCTGCGCCTGGCCGAGCGGCTGCAGGTGCCACTGCGCGAGCGCAACCAGTGGCTGACCTCCGCCGGCTACGCGCCGATGTTCGGCGAGCGGGCCTGGGGTGATGCCGCGCTGGGCGCTGCCCACGGGGTGGTGCAGCGCGTGCTGCAGGGGCACGAGCCCTATCCGGCGCTGGCGGTGGACAGGCACTGGAACCTCCTGGCGCACAACCGCGCCGTCGGCCACCTGTTGCAAGGGCTGCCGGCTGAGTTGCTGGCGCCGCCGGTGAACGTGCTGCGCCTGAGCCTGCATCCGCAGGGGCTGGCGCCGCGCATCCTCAACCTCGCCGAATGGCGCGAGCACCTGCTCGAACGCCTGGCGCACCAGGTACAGGCCAGCGGCGACCCGGTGCTGGCGGCGCTGGCGCACGACCTGCACGCCCTGCCTGCGCCCCAAGGACGTGTGCCACGCGATCCGCCGGGGCGCCCGAGCGTCGCGGTGCCGCTGCAGCTGGCCTCGCCTGCCGGAACGCTCAGCTTCATCAGCACCATCACCGTCTTCGGCACGCCGGTGGAGGTGACGCTGTCTGAGCTGGCCATCGAGGCCTTTTTCCCCGCCGACGAGGCCACCGCGGCGGCGCTCTCCGCCCTGGCCACCCAGGCACCCCCGGGTTGACCCGGGTGGTTGGGCGTCGCCCGGGTGACGGACAGTCGAACGCGCAACGGCGATAACCTGTCACCGCTGCCCCACGGAGACCCCGCCATGAACGCCCCCACCGAAAGCCACTACCGGATTTGCCCGCTGTGTGAAGCCTGCTGCGGCCTGAACGTGCAGGTGGCCGAAGGCAAGGTGGTGTCCATCCGCGGCGCCGAGAACGATGCGTTCTCCCACGGCTACATCTGCCCCAAGGGCTATGCGCTGAAGGACCTGCACGAGGACCCGGACCGCCTGCGCCAGCCGATGCTGCGCCGTGGCGACCAGTGGGTGAAGGCCAGCTGGGACGAGGCCTTCGACGAGATCGAGCGCCGGCTGCTGCCCATCGTCGAAGCGCATGGCCGCGACGCGGTCGCGGTGAGCGTGGGCAACCCGGCAGCGCACAAGATGTCGCTGCTGCTGTACTTCGGCCGCCTGGCCAAGGCCCTGGGCACGAAGAACATCTACTCGGCCTCGACGCTGGACCAGATGCCCAAGCAGCTGTCGTCGGGCTGGATGTTCGGCCACTGGCTGAGCGTGGCAGTGCCCGACATCGACCGCTGCGATTTCCTGCTGATCCTTGGCGCGAACCCGATGGCCAGCAACGGCAGCCTCTGGACGGTGACCGATTTCCGCGGCCGCGCCAAGGCCCTGCGCCAGCGGGGCGGCCAGATCGTGGTGGTGGACCCGCGCCGCACCGAGACCGCCGCCATCGCCGACGCGCACCACTTCATCCGGCCCGGGGCGGATGTGTACCTGCTGGCGGGGATGGTCAATGCGCTGTTCGCCGAGGGCCTGGTCCGGCCCGGGCGCCTGGCCGAGTGGACGGTGGGCGTCGACGCCGTGCGCGAGGCCACGGCCGCCTTCACACCCGAGGCGGTGGCCGCCCGCTGCGGCATCGCCGCCGACACCATCCGCGGCCTGGCCCGGCAGCTGGCGGCCACCGAGCGCGCCTGCGTCTACGGCCGCATCGGCACCTGCACCCAGGAGTTCGGCACGCTGTCGTCCTGGCTGGTTGACGTGCTGAACGTGCTGACCGGCCACCTCGACGCGCCCGGTGGCGCGATGTTCCCGAAGGCGGCCGCCTTCGCCTACAACACCCAGGGCAAGGCCGGCACCGGCAAGGGCATCGTCACCGGCCGGCATGCCAGCCGGGTGAGCGGCGCGCCGGAGGTCTTCGGCGAGTTGCCGATGACCGTGCTGTCCGAGGAGATCGAGACCGCCGGGCCAGGGCAGATCAGGGCGCTGATCACCGTCGCCAGCAACCCGGTGCTGTCGTCGCCCGGCGGCCCGCGCCTGGCCCAGGCGCTGGACACGCTGGAGTTCATGGTCAGCCTGGACATCTACCTCAACGAGACCAGCCGCCACGCGGACGTGATCCTGCCCGGGCTGTCGCCACTGGAGGACGCCCACTACGACGTCACCTTCCCGCAGCTCTCGCACCGCAACCACGCGCGCTACAGCGGGCCGGTGTTCGAGCCGCCGGCCGATCACCCGCCGGAGTGGCACAACCTGCTGCGCCTGATGGCCATCGCGCGTGGCCTGGGGGCGCGGGCCGATGTGCTGGCGCTCGACGACGAGATCTTCACCGCCGAGGTTAACAAGCAGGCCGGCGACCACGCCCCGGCCATTCTCGCGGCGATGGCCAAGACCGGCCGCCGCGGCCCCGAGCGCCAGCTCGACCTGGCCCTGCGCACCGGGCCCAACGGCGACCTGTTCGGCCTCAAGCCCGGCGGCCTGAGCCTGGACAAGGTGAAGGCCGCGGAGGGCGGCATCGATCTCGGCGCCCTGCAGCCGCGGATTCCCGAGCTGCTGCGCACCCCCAGCGGCCGCATCGAGCTGGCACCGCCGGCCTGCCTGGCCGACCTGGGCCGGGCGCGCGGCCGCCTGGACGAACCGGCGCCCGGGATGGTCATCGTCGGCCGGCGCGACGTGCGCAGCAACAACAGCTGGATGCACAACCTGCCCACGCTGGCCAAGGGCCCGATGCGCTGCACCGCCCTGCTCCACCCCACTGACGCGGCACGCCTGGGCCTGGCCGACGGTGCGCTGGCCCGCATCTCTGCCGGCGAGCGCGCCATCACCGCCCCGGTGGCGCTGAGCGCCGACATGATGCCCGGCGTGGTCTGCCTGCCGCACGGTTGGGGCCACGACCTGCCGGGCGCTCAGCTGGGCGTGGCCGCGGAGCGGCCTGGTGCCAACCTGAACGCGGTCCTGGACGACACCCTGCGCGACCCGTTGTCGGGCAACGCGGTGCTGTCCGGTGTCGAGGTCACCTTGGAGGCTGTCGGGCTGTGGGTCGGGCCCGCGCCGGAGTGAGGTGAGGCGCCATGGCCGGAGTTAGGATCGGCAGGTCCTTTCACCCACGGTGCCCACATGCAAGTCATCTGCCTCGACCTCGAAGGGGTTCTGGTTCCCGAGATCTGGATCGAGTTCTCCCAGCGCACCGGCATCGCCGAGTTCTCGCGCACCACCCGCGACGAGCCGGACTACGACAAGCTGATGCGCTACCGCATCGGCCTGCTCGAGCAGCACGGCCTGAAGCTGGCCGACATTCAGGCGGTGATTGCCGGCATGAGCCCGCTGCCCGGCGCCAAGGATTTCCTCGATGGGCTGCGCGAACGCTTCCAGGTCATCATCCTGTCGGACACCTTCTACGAGTTCGCCGACCCGCTGATGCGCCAGCTTGGCCGGCCCACGCTGTTCTGCCACCGCCTGTTGGTGGACGAGCAGGGCTTCGTGCGCGACTACCGCCTGCGCCAACCGGACCAGAAGCGCCATGCCGTCAACGCCCTCAAGGGCCTGAACTTCCAGGTCCTGGCCGCCGGCGACTCGTACAACGACACCGGCATGCTGGGTGCCGCTGACGCCGGTTTCCTGATCCACCCGCCCGAGTCCATCGTGCAGCAGTTCCCGCAGTTCAAGGCGCACCACAGCTATGCCGACCTGCTGCAATCGATCGATGCCGCCTCGGCCCGGCTGCTGAGCACCTGACGTGGAACCGCGCCGCATCCTGGTCCTGCAGGGCCACCCGGACCCGTCGGCCAGCCACTTCTGCCATGCGCTGGCCCAGGCCTACCAGAGCGGCGCGCGCGAGGCTGGCCACGAGTTGCGCACGCTGCAGGTGGCCGCGCTGGACTTCCCACTGCTGCGCACGCAGGCCGACTGGGAACACGGCAGCGTGCCGCCTGGCCTGGCCGCCGCCCAGGCCGACATCGCGTGGGCCCAGCACCTGGTGCTGCTGTTCCCGCTCTGGCTGGGCGACATGCCGGCGCTGTTGAAGGGCTTCCTGGAACAGGTAGCCCGACCCGGCTTCGCCTTCAAGGGCGAGGGGCCCAACCCATTTGCGCACAAGGGGCTGACCGGCCGCTCGGCGCGGGTGGTGGTCACCATGGGCATGCCGTCGCTGCTGTACCGCTGGTACTTCCGGGCCCACAGCGTGAAGTCCCTGGAGCGCAACATCCTCGGCTTCGTGGGGATCGCCCCCATCAGGCATCTGTTGATCGGCTCGGTCGGAGCACCCGACCCTGCCGCCCTTGCACCCTGGCTGGATAAGCTGTACGCCCTGGGACGCGCCGGCGACTAGGCTCCATGGTGCAACGCCCGCCACAGCCCCTGCCACGCTGGGCGCTCACGCTCGGCCTCGCGCTCGCCTACTACCTGACCGCTCGCCTGGGCATGGCCCTGGCCATCGGGCCGCTGGACATCACCGCCATCTGGCCACCCTCCGGCATTGCGTTGTCCGCCTTCATGCTGGTGGGCGTCCGCGCCCTGCCCGGCCTGGTGATCGGCGCGATGGCGATGAACTATGTCGCCTTTCTCGGGCCGCTGCTGGGCTGGGGCGTCAGCGCGGTGCTCGGCTCGGTCGCGCTGACCTGCGGCTCGCTGCTGCAGGCGGCGCTGGTCGCCCACCTGTGCCGGCAACTGCCGCTCCAACTCGAGTCGGCCACGGTGCGGCTGACACTGCGCTTCGCCGTGGTGGTGTGCACCGCATGCGTGATCGCGGCCAGCCTGGGCCAGTTCACCTTGCAGGTGCTGGGCGTCGTCAGCAGTGCCGCGGTGCTTTTCGGCTGGATCACCTGGTGGGTGGGCGACGCGACCGGCATGCTCGTCATCGCCCCGGTGGCCCTGGTCTTCCTGCACCCGGCGTGCCGGCCGGCAAGGATCGCGGCTCAGGCCTTCCCCATCATCTCGCTGGGCCTGGGCCTGACCCTTTTCTCGACCCTGTCGATTGGCGTGATGGACCGCGATGTCCACATCGAGCGATTCCGCTCGGACGGCACCCGCCTGTCGATGGCACTGCAGAACCACATCGACATGGCCCTGCGCGACCTGGAGATCAATCAGCGCCTGTTCTACAAGGTGGAGTTGAGCGTCGAGGAGTTCCGCGCGGTCTCGGGGCCGATGCTGCTGAGAAGCCCGTGGCAACAGGATTTCGCCTATCTGCCGCGCGTCACGCAGCCCCAGCGGGCCGAGTTCGAATCGTCCAACGCCTTGCTGCGCGGCATGTCGATCCGGGAGATCAGCCAGCGCAATACCGTGGTGCCCGCCGGGCTGCGCAGCGAGTACTTTCCGGTGCTGTGGACCGATCCGGATGCAGGCCACAACGCGCTCATCGGCATCGACCATCTGGCCGACCCCCAGCGCGGCCCGGCCATCGAGAAGGCCCGCCGCACTGGGCGTCCCACCGCCTCATTGCCGCTCAATTCTGTCGCCCAAACCGCCTCGACCGAGGTGGTGCAGGTGCTGTACGCCCCGTTGTCCGGGGTGGACCTGACGGAGAACCTCCCGCACGATCCACGCCATGTGCGCGGCATGGTGGCAGCGACGATCGACATCGGCCAGATGCTGCGCGCTGCCATGGCCCAGATGGAGGTGAGCGGCCATCGCCTGCTGCTGTACGACCCCGACGCGCCACGCGCGTTCGCCCTGGAGTGGCGGCCGGGCGAGGAAATGGTCGCGCTGGACCAGGCCGAGCGTGAACACCGGATGCCCTGGATGCTGGGGGGCATTCACCACGAGCTGGGCCTGGCGGTCGCCGACCGGCAGTGGGTGCTGCTGATGCAACCGGCGTGGGCCGATCTGGCCCCCCGGCCAGGATGGCTGCAACTGGCGGTGCTGGCCTCCGGCCTGACCTTCACGGCCTTGCTGACCGGCTTCATGATTGCGCGGCGCCGGCACGACCAGCTCGTGCTCGACAACCAGCAGGCGCTGGAGAGCCAGGTGCAGGCACGCACCAGCGAACTGGCGCGGACCAACCAGTCGCTGAGAGAGCAGATCCAGGAGCGTCAACGCGCCGACGCCCAGCTGCGCGAGCAGATCGACGAACGCCGCAAGGCCGAGGAGCAACTGCGGGTGTTCCGCTGGTTCGCGGAGAGCGCCCAGGTGGGCCTGGGCATCGCGGATTTCGAGTACCGCATGGTCTATCTGAACCCGGCCTTGCGGCGCATGACCCGTGACGAGGGCTGGAAGCCGGGCGACGAACGCCACCTGCTGGACTACCTCGGCAAGGCCTTTCGCCAACGCTTCCTCGACGAGGCCATGCCTGCCTTGCGCGAGACCGGTGCCTGGGTCGGCGAGATGCACACCCGAGCCCGCGATGGCCGCCCCGAAGGGTGGTACGCACAAAGCCACTTCGTGGTGAAGGACGACGAGGGCCGCCCGCTCTACCTTGCCAACATCACCACCGACATCACCACCCAGCGGCAGATGGAGGACGAGTTGCGCGAGGCGCAGCAGCGCGCCGAAGCGGCCAACCGCGCCAAGTCCATGTTTCTGGCCAACATGAGCCACGAAATTCGCACACCCTTGAATGCGGTGCTGGGCGTCACCCAGATCCTGCTGGCCGACAGCCGCCTGCCGGCCGAGACGCACCAGCGCCTGCAGGTGATCCTCTCGGCCGGCAACCGCCTGCTGGGCCTGATCAACGACGTGCTGGATCTCGCCAAGATCGAGTCCGGCAAGCTGCACCTGGCGACGCAAGATTTCGACCTCCGGCGCGAGATGCAGGAGATCGCGGCGCTTTTCGCCGGCCGGGTCGCAGCCAAGGGCCTGGTCTGGGAAGCGGACCTGGCCGCCCTGCCTGACCCCTGCATGGTGCACGGCGACCGCAGCAAGATCGGCCAGGTGGTGCTCAACCTGCTCGGCAACGCACTGAAGTTCACCGACCACGGCAGCGTCCGCCTGAAGGCTTGGCGCGAGGGCACGGACTGCTGGTTCGAGGTGGAGGACACCGGCCCGGGCATGGGCGCTGCCGAGCTGGACAGCCTGTTCGAGCCCTTCAGCCAGGGCGAGGCCGGTCGCGCCAAGGGTGGCTCGGGCCTGGGCCTGCGCTTGTCACGCGATATTGCCCATGCCATGGGTGGTGAGTTGCTGCTGCACAGCGAACCCGGCGTCGGCACCCGGGCGCGCGTCCAGCTGCCGCTGCCCAGCGTCGATGCACCGCCCGGCAACCTGCTGGACAGCACGCCGCTGCAGCACCTGGACCCCTCGACCCCTTGCCGGGTGCTGGTGGTCGAGGACGACACCGACAGCCGCACCCTGCTGGTCAACCTGCTGCGGCAAATCGGCTGCGAGGTGCACGAGGCGGCGGACGGGCAGCAGGGACTGGAGGCCTGCCAGGCCACGAGTTTCAACCTCGTGTTCAGCGACATCCGCATGCCACGCTTGAACGGCGTGGAGATGGTGGGCGCGCTGCGCAGCCAGGCGGCGACCGCCCAGCTGCCAGTGGTGGCCGTGACGGCCTCCAGCCTCGAACACGAACGGCGCTTCTACATCGAGAACGGCTTCCAGGACTTCGTCGCCAAGCCCTACCCCTTCCGCGACATCTACCAGATGCTGGCCCGGCACGGTGGCGCCCGCTTCGTGGCCGACACACCGCGGGACATCAGCCCCATCCCGGACGATGCCCCAGACACCCAGGCCATGGTGGCGGCACGGGAGGTGTTGACGGAACTGCAGGCCGCTGCGGCCGAGGGCGACATGGCGCGGGTGAAGCGGCTATTGGGCACCTTGGCACCTGCCGCGCTGGGCCGGGCACGGATTCGCAGCTGGGAGGAACTCGCGCGCCGCTACGACTTTTCGGCCCTGGAAGCCGCCGTGCAGGTTGCCCTGCGGCAGTCCGACCACAGGTGCGCCAGCTGAACGCTTGCGTGAAAGCACCGCCGCTGGCATAAACTGGATTGAAAGGGGGTCGGCGCGGGGCACTCGTCAGCCGCGCCTGCATGTCATCACGCAACGCCCAGACCATGTGACCTCGACCAAGCTCACCGTCCTGATTGTTGACGACACGCCAGAGAACATCGATGTCTTGAGCGCCGTGCTGTCCGGCATGGGCTGCGAGTTGCTGGCCGCCACCAACGGTGCGCGGGCGCTGGAACTGGCCAGCCGCCGCCGACCCGACCTCATCCTGCTCGACGTGATGATGCCTGGCATGGACGGCTTCGAGGTCTGCCGCCGCCTGAAGTCCGACATGGCGCTGGCCGAGGTGCCGGTGATCTTCGTCACCGCCCGCACGGACGACATCAGCACCGGCTTCGCGGCCGGTGGCAACGACTACATCACCAAGCCGATCAACGCCGACGAAGTGACGGCCCGTGTGCGCCACCAGATCGAACGCCACCTGCTGCTGCGCGATCTGCGCGAGCTCAACAGGAGCCTGGAGGAGCGGGTCCGCGAGCGCACCGCCGAACTGACGCTGGCCAATCGGCACCTGCGCGTCGAGATCAACGAACGACGCTACATGCAGGACCGCCTGAACTACCTGGCGACCCATGACTTCGTGACGCGGCTGTTCAACCGCGGGGCACTGGATGCCCATGTCTCGGAGCTGCTGGCCCGGGTCCAGCGGCAGGCCACCGGTGCGGTGTTTCTGATGATCGACATCGACCAGTTTCGCCTGGTCAACGAATCCTGTGGCTGCATTGCAGGCGACGAGTTGCTGCGCCAGTTCGCCGAGATGGTCGGCGGCTGCCTGTCGCGCACCGACTTCTTCGCCCGGCTGGGTGGCGACAAGTTCGCCGTCGTCAGCGAAGGGCCGGGCGACAGCGGCGGCTTGGCGCTGGCTCGCCAGATCCACAAGCAGCTGGCCGACTTCGAGTTCCAGTGGGAGGAACGCGTGTTCCGCCTGGCCGCCAGCATCGCCGTGGTGCGTATCCAGCGCGACATCGTCTCGTTCGACCAGCTGATGCTGATGGCGGACGAGGCCGCTTACGCCGCCAAGAAGGAAGGCCGTGGCTCGGTCTGCGTCTACGATCCCAAGCGCAGCACAACCGACCCACACCGCGAATCGGTCAACTGGGCCCTGGTGCTTTTCGATGCCCTCAAGCAGGGCCGGCTGCGCATGTTCTGCCAACGTCTGGAGCCCTTGGCGGGCGCGCTCGGCACCGATGGGCAGCCACCCCGCCTGCACCTGGAAACCCTGGTCCGCCTGTGGGACCCGGTGCGAGAGAAGCTGCTGATGCCGGCGCAGTTCATCGCCCCGGCAGAGCGCTTTCACCTGATCACCGACATCGACCGCTGGATGATCGGCGAGGTCGTGGCCCTGCTGGGCCGGGTGCCTGAGCTGCATGCCAATATCGGGCAGGTCGCCATCAACCTGTCGGCCATCTCGATCCGCGAGCCCACGCTGTGCGACTACGTGGCCGAGCGGTTGGCCCGCCACCACGTGCCGGGCAACCTGTTGTGCTTCGAGATCACCGAGACCGAGGCCATCGTCAACCTGCAGAGCGCGAGCGTCTTCATGCAGAAGTTGCGCGATCTGGGCTGCCGCTTCTCACTGGACGATTTCGGCAGTGGCTTCGCCTCCTTCACCTACCTGCGCCGCTTGCCCTTCGATTCGATCAAGATCGACGGCATGTTCGTGCGCGACATGGACACCGACGAGGTCCACAGCGGCATGGTGCGCTCGATGGCCGAGATGGGCCGCCTGCTGAACAAGCCCATCGTCGCCGAGTGCGTCGAGACGGAGCGGGTGGCCGCCATGCTGGGCGCGCTGGGCATCGACTGGGCGCAGGGTTACGTCTACCACGTGCCCGAGCCGCTGACCGCTGAATTGCTCAACGGCTGGATCGGCACCACCGCGGGCAGCCAGCTGGTGGCCTGAGCGCCCGCGAGGCTGCCGCTGGCGCGGGTCAAGGCACCATCGCGGCGCGCAGTACGGCGTCGAGCTCGGTCTTCAACTTCCAGCCCTTGCCATCGTCGTACCACAGGCCATGTTCGTCGGGCCCGGCGTGGTAGACGCGGTAGGTCCAGAAGGCCCAGTGCATCTGGTGCTTGCGCATCAGGGCCAGCAGGTCGCGGGTGTACGGCAGCACGCCCGGCGCGGCACTGACGCAGCCGATCTGGTCGATGAACACCGGCACCTTGTTGCGCTCCCGAAAGTCCAGTGCCGGCTGCAGAGCGGCGGCCAAGGCCGCGGCGTCCAGTTGCCGCGCCACCCCGCGGCGATCCCGATAGGGGCCGGGGTAGACGATCGGGTTCGGGTTGTGGTCACCGCGCCGCGACGGCTTGCAGTACTCCGTGGGCAGGTAGAAGTTGGTGGCGTAGATCACCTTGTCATCGACCCGGGTGTGCACGCCCTGCAGTTGCCCGATGTCGTAGTGGTCGTTGGGGCCGATCATCAGCGGCGTGCGCGTGTCGTACCGGCGGATGTGGGTGATCAACTCCTCGTAGAAGCCGCGCAACTGTGGCGTGGTCACCGGCTTCTTCGGGTGCGGCTCCGACAGCAACTCGTAGGCGGCGATCCGCGGCGTGTTGCGGTAACGCTGGACGACGAAAGCCCAGGTGTCGAAGAACTCGCGCTTGAGCGCCGGATCGTTCCAGTAGTTGTTCTCGCGGCTGTCGCCCGCCCCTTTGTCCGAGCCGGCGAACAGCACCACCCACAACCCCGCCTCCGTGGCCCAACGCACCGTTTCGTCCAGCTTCGCCAGGCCCGCGGGGGAAAGGTTGCCCGGGGCACCGGTCTGCCGGATGTCCGCCTTGGGACCATTGAAGTACCAGCGGAACGGCAGGCGCACCACGTTGGCACCGCGCTGCCCGTTGGCCACGCCATCCTCGGGCAGCGCCGTGCCCCAGCGGCCCCAGTTGAAGCCGCGCAACCAGATCGGCTTGCCGTCTGGCGTCAGCAGTTGGGAACCGGAGACTGTCAGCCGGGCCGGTTCGGCTGGCGCCGGCGCAGCGCCTGCCGCGTTGCCGATGGCGGATATCGACAAGGCCAAGGCAGCAATGGCCCGGAGAGGTTGGCTGGCGAACGAGTTCATGGCACCTCCAAAGCGGCATCTTAGTGTCGTGGCCCGACAGCGCGTGCATTGAAATCAAGCCAGGGCCACATTCGGGCCCCGTGGCCAGCGACGGTCGACGATCGGCCCATCGCGGGCGGTCGCCCTTGCAGTGATTGGCGCGGGATCAGGCCGCCGGGGTACTCTGCTCCGCGAATGTCCCCCGCCGCCAGCCTGCGGCTGCCGGCTCCTCCTAATATTTCGCTGCGCAGAGCACCCCACCGTCCTGATCCGGCACGGCCGGAGTTCTGCAACGCGGGGGAAGACTGGTGGACTGCCGAGGATGTCGGGTGACCGGCGCAGCGAAATATTAGGAGGAGGCGATGGCCGAAGGCCAGCGCCGGGGGACATTCGCGGAGCCGGTTGCCCGGGAGCCTCGGCTCGCGCCGACCTTCTTCGCTGCACGATCGACCGGAACGGTTCGAGCGCAGTCAATCTGCGCCATTGGCGCCGCCGAAACGGGTTCAGCCGACCCAGCGCCGCGCGTTGCGGAACATCCGCATCCACGGGCTGTCGGCGGAGATGTCCCCGGCGGCCCAGCTCATCTGCACGTTGCGGAAGACCCGCTCGGGGTGGGGCATCAGCACGGTGAAGCGGCCGTCGGCCGTGGTGACCGAGGTCAGGCCCTCGGGGCTGCCATTCGGGTTGAACGGGTAGGCCTCGGTCGGCGCGCCACTGCCATCGACGAAGCGCATGGCGCGCTGCACCTGGGCCGCATTGCCACGCTGCGAGAAATCGGCGAAACCCTCACCATGGGCCACGGCGATGGGCAGGCGGCTGCCGGCCATGCCCTGGAAGAAGATGGAGGGGCTCTCCAGCACCTCGACCATGGACAACCGGGCCTCGAACTGCTCGCTCTTGTTGCGGGTGAATTTCGGCCAGGCCTCGGCGCCCGGGATGATGGGGCTCAGCGCGGCCATCATCTGGCAGCCGTTGCACACGCCCAGCGCAAAGGTGTCCGGCCGGCCGAAGAAGGCCGCGAACTGCTCGGCCAGCGCCGGGTTGAACATCACCGAGCGGGCCCAGCCTTCGCCAGCGCCCAGGGTGTCGCCGTAGCTGAAGCCGCCGCAGGCGACGAAGGCCTGGAACTGGTCCAGCCTTGCTCGCCCGGCCTGCAGGTCGCTCATGTGCACGTCGAAGGTGTCGAACCCGGCCTTCGCCATCGCGTAGCTCATTTCCAGATGGCTGTTCACGCCCTGCTCGCGAAGAATGGCGACGCGAGGGCGCGTCTTGCCGATGAAGGGCGCTGCCACGTTCTCGGCCGGATCAAAGCTCAGCACTTGGTGCAGGCCGGCGTCACCGCCGCCCGCGGCCGCGTGCTCGCTGTCGGCACAGGCCGGGTTGTCGCGCTGGCGGCTGATGCGCCAGCTGACCTCGTCCCAGACCTGGTGCAACTGCGCCAGCGGGGCGCT
Source organism: Vitreoscilla sp. (assembly GCA_018780145.1). Lineage (GTDB taxonomy): Bacteria > Pseudomonadota > Gammaproteobacteria > Burkholderiales > Burkholderiaceae_C > Ideonella. The sequence goes on from JADMKA010000100.1 coordinate 18,251, forward strand.
GAATTGCGGCTTGGCGTCGCGCCAGACCTCGACCACCTGCTTGTCATTGGTCTTGCCGACCACATGGCTCAGGCGCGACAGGCCATGCTGGCGGAGCGTGGCGAGCACCGCGTCGCGGTCGATCGACCTCACCTGGATCAGCGCACCCAGTTCCTCGTTGAACAAGGCCTTGAGCGTCAGCTCTGCGCGGCGGCCGCTGACCTGGCCGGCCCAGTTCTTGGAGTCACCCACCTCGGCGCGGCTGTCGGCGATGCCATCGCCCTCGGTGACCAGCATGTCGACGTTCAGGCTGACGCCGCAGCGGCCGGCGAAGGCCATCTCGCAGGCGCTGGCCCACAGGCCGCCATCCGAACGGTCGTGGTAGGCCAGCAGCTTGCCCTCGCCGCGGAGCTGATTCACCGCCGCGATCAGCGAATTCAGCAATGCCGTGTCGTCCAGATCGGGCACCGTGTCGCCGAAGGCCTGCAAGGTCTGCGCGAGGATCGAGCCGCCCATTCGGGCCTTGCCCTGGCCCAGATCGACCAGGATCAGCGTGGTGTCGCCGGGCTGCAACTGCGGGGTCAGCGTGCCGCGCACGTCGTCCAGCGTGACGAAGGCCGAGACGATCAGCGACACCGGTGCCACCACCTGCTTCTGCGTGCCGCCATCGGACCAGCGGGTGCGCATCGACAGCGAATCCTTGCCCACCGGCACGCTGATGCCCAGCGCCGGGCAGAGATCCATGCCCACGGCCTTCACCGTGTCGTACAGCGCGGCGTCTTCGCCGGGCTCGCCGCAGGCGGCCATCCAGTTGCAACTGAGCTTGACGCGCTCCAGCTGGAACGGTGCAGCCAGCAGGTTGGTCAGGGCCTCGGCCACCGCCATGCGGCCCGAGGCCGGTGCGTCCAGCGCGGCCAGCGGCGTGCGCTCGCCCATGCTCATGGCCTCGCCACGGAAGCCCGCGTAGTCGGCCAGGGTCACCGCGCAATCGGCCACCGGCACCTGCCAGGGCCCGACCATCTGGTCACGGTGGTTCAGCCCACCCACGGTGCGGTCGCCGATGGTCACCAGGAAACGTTTGCTGGCCACGGTGGGGTGGCGCAGCACGTCGAGCGCCGCCTTTTCCAGCGCCACGCCGGTCAGGTCCAGCGCCGGCAGGCTGCGCGGCACGCGCTTGACGTCACGGTGCATCTTGGGCGGCTTGCCCAGCAGCACCTCCATCGGCATGTCGATAACCCGCTCGCCCGTACCTCCCGATTCCTGGGCGTCTTCCAGGATCAGTGTCCGGTCGTCGGTGGCCACGCCGACGATGGCGAACGGGCAACGCTCGCGTTCGCACATCTGCTGGAACAGCGGCAGCAGGTCAGGGTTCACCGCCAGGGTGTAGCGCTCCTGGCTCTCGTTGCACCAGATCTCCTTGGGCGCCAGCCCGGTCTCTTCCAGCGGCACCTTGCGCATGTCGAAGCGGGCGCCCTTCCCGGCGCCGTCCACCAGCTCGGGGAAGGCGTTGCTGATGCCGCCGGCGCCCACGTCGTGGATGGCCACGATCGGGTTCGAGGCGCCCAGTGCCCAGCAATGGTTGATGACCTCCTGGGCCCGGCGCTGGATCTCCGGGTTGCCGCGCTGCACCGAATCGAAATCCAGCGACGCGGTGTTGGTGCCGGCGGCCATCGAGCTGGCGGCGCCACCGCCCATGCCGATGCGCATGCCCGGGCCGCCCAGCTGGATCAACAAGGTGCCGGCGCCGAAGGGCAGCTTGTGGGTCTGGCCATCGCTGATCACGCCGGTGCCACCGGCGATCATGATGGGCTTGTGGTAGCCGCGGCGAACGCCGCCCACGGTCTGTTCGAAGACGCGGAAATAACCACCGAGGTTGGGCCGGCCGAACTCGTTGTTGAACGCGGCGCCGCCCAGCGGGCCTTCGGTCATGATCTGCAGCGGGCTGGCGATGTGCTCGGGCTTGCCATAGACACCGGCTTCCCAGGGCTCGCTGGTGCCCGGCAGATTCAGGTTGGAGACGCTGAAGCCGGTCAGGCCGGCCTTGGGGCGGGCACCGCGGCCGGTGGCACCCTCGTCGCGGATCTCGCCACCTGCGCCGGTGGACGCCCCCGGGAACGGCGAGATGGCCGTCGGGTGGTTGTGGGTCTCCACCTTCATCAGCACGTGAGCGGTTTCCTGGCGCGCGCCGTACTTGGGGGCATTGGTGAAGCCCTCCGGCAGCCAGCGCTCGACCGGACCACCCTGCATCACCGCCGCGTTGTCGCTGTAGGCGACCACGGTGTGCTGCGGGTTCAGCTTCTCGGTGTGGCGGATCATGCCGAACATCGACAAGGGCTGCTTCTCCCCGTCAATGCTGAACTCGGCGTTGAAGATCTTGTGCCGGCAGTGCTCGCTGTTGGCCTGCGCGAACATCATCAGCTCGACGTCGGTCGGGTTGCGCTTCAGGCCGGTGAACGCCGCCACCAGGTAGTCGATCTCGTCGTCCGACAGGGCCAGGCCGAACTCGGTGTTGGCCTGCACCAGGGCGGCCCGGCCGTGCCCGATCACGTCGACATGGGCCAGCGGCTCGGCCGGCTGGGCGTCGAACAGGTGGCGCGCGGCCTCGCGCTCGAAGACCACGCTCTCGGTCATGCGGTCGTGCAGCAGCGTGGCGCAGGCCTGGGTCTCCTCGGCCGACAGCGGCTTGGCGCTTCCCAGCAGGCCTGCCTTGGCCTGCAGCCGGTACTCGGTGACCCGCTCCACCCGGTGCAGCGCCAGGCCGCAGTTGTGGGCAATGTCGGTGGCCTTGCTGGCCCAGGGCGACACGGTGCCCAGGCGCGGCATCACCACCACCAGCGAGCCCTCGGCGCCGGCCGGGGCCGCATCACCGTAACGCAGCAGCGCGGCCAGCTTGTCCAGTGCGGCACCGGCCAGTGGCTCGTCGGTCCAGGCCCAATGCACATGGCGGGCGGTGACGCCGGTGATCCGGGGGCATGCCGCCTGCAGCGAGGCGAGCAGGGCCTGGGCACGGAAGGCGGACAAGGCGTTGCCGCCCTCGAAATGCGTCAGGTGCTGCGATGCTGAGGACATGGGTGTGGGCGGGGGAAGATGGCGGGGCCGACCCTGAAGCGCCAAGGTCCAAGCCCGTGAAAACCCGCGATTTTACGGGGGAGTGGAATAATCACGGCCATGACGATCACCCTGAAGTCCGCCGCCGACATCGACGGCATGCGCGTCGCCGGCCGGCTGGCCTCCGAGGTCCTGGACATGCTGACCCCGCATGTGCAACCCGGCATCACCACCGAGCAGCTCGACAAGCTGGCCCACGACCACATCGTGAAGGTGCAAGGCGGCATCCCCGCGCCGCTGAACTACCAGCCGCCGGGCTACACGCCCTACCCCAAGTCGATCTGCACCTCGATCAACCACCAGGTCTGCCACGGCATCCCGAACGACCGGCCGCTGAAGAACGGCGACATCGTCAACATCGATGTCACCGTGATCAAGGATGGCTGGCACGGCGACACCAGCCGCATGTTCGTGGTCGGCGAGGGCTCCATCGCCGCCAAGCGGCTGTGCGCCATCACCTACGAGGCCATGTGGCGCGGCATCGTGAAGGTGCGGCCCGGTGCCCGCCTGGGTGACATCGGCCACGCCATCCAGACCTTCGCCGAGAACCAGGGCTTCTCCATCGTGCGCGAGTTCTGCGGCCACGGCATCGGCTCCAGGTTCCACGAGGAGCCGCAGGTGCTGCACTATGGCCGCCCCGGCACGCTCGAGGAACTGGTGCCCGGAATGATCTTCACCATCGAGCCGATGATCAACGCCGGCCGGCGCGAGATCAAGGAGACCAGCGACGGCTGGACCATCGTCACCAAAGACCGGTCGTTGTCGGCGCAGTGGGAACACACCATCGTGGTGACCGACACCGGCTACGAGGTGCTCACCCTGTCGGCCGGCAGCCCACCCGTGCCGGCACTCGCCGCAGGCTGAGCCGTCGTGGGCCCACATCGAGGGTCTCCCGCCGCCGGCCGGGCGGCTTGCCATGCAACGACCGGCGTTTGCCAGATCCAGGGAAGACCTGCCTTCGGCGCGTTGCGGACGTTCGTGCAGCGAAGAGGTCGGCGCGAGCCGAGGCTGCCGGGTAACCGGCTCCGCGAATGTCCCCCGGCGCTGGCCTTCGGCCATCGCCTCCTCCTAATATTTCGCTGCGCCGGTCACCCGACATCCTCGGCAGTCCACCAGTCTTCCCCCGCGTTGCAGAACTCCGGCCGTGCCCGATCAGGACGGTGGGGTGCTCTGCGCAGCGAAATATTAGGAGGAGCCGGCAGCCGCAGGCTGGCGGCGGGGGACATTCGCGGAGCAGAGTGCCCCGGCGGCCTGATCCCGCTCCAACTGTTGCGCAGGCGACTGGCCGCGCAGGGCCGCGAGCGGCCGGCCGGCGGCCATACAGCCTTGAGTTGCAGCTCGCCGTCTGCGGGGCAAGGGCACTGACATGGCGCCACTGGACGCACCAGCCACCGAGCCGGCCCCGACTGTCGCCACGCTGCGCGAGCGCTTTCGCGGCGGCAAGGCCGCACTGATCGAGCACTTCCGCGACTCGCGGCCCAGTACCACCAGCGCGGGGCGCCTGTTGCGCGGGCTGACGCGCCATGTCGACACCACGTTGATCGACCTGTGGCAGGCCAGCGGCATGCCGGCCGGCGCGGCGCTGCTGGCCGTCGGTGGCTACGGGCGCGGCGAGCTGTTCCCGCATTCGGATGTGGACGTGCTGGTGCTGCTGCCGCCCAACATGGTTCACGCGGCGGACGACCCCGCCACCCACGCCACGCTGGCGGCCTTCATCACGGCTTGCTGGGACATCGGCCTGGAGATCGGCTCCTCGGTGCGCACCGTGGACGACTGCATCGCCGAGGCCAGGAAGGATGTCACCGTCCAGACCGCCCTGCTGGAAAGCCGCTTCCTGTGCGGCTCGCGGCGGCTTTTCACGGTGTTCCGGCACGCCAACACCGAGGCCATGGACCCCAGGGCCTTCCTGCGGGCCAAGGTGCTGGAGATGCGCCAGCGCCACGTCAAGTACGAGGACACCCCCTACGCCCTGGAGCCCAACTGCAAGGAGAGCCCGGGCGGCCTGCGCGACCTGCAGGTGGTGATGTGGGTGGCGCGCGCCGCCGGCCTGGG
>JADMKA010000109.1 GCA_018780145.1 Vitreoscilla sp.
TGCCCCCAGCCAATGGAATATTCATGGGGCGATTTTAGGAGGCTGTCGGGCTTTGCCTTGCCGGAAGCCCTTGGGCGCCGGCGCACGGCCGTCGCCACTGGCATGCAACTCCCCCAGATCGCCCCGGGCAAGCGTTTCACGCTGCCCCGCCCCATTGGCTCGGCCGATGCCCTGTTGCTGGCCCGCCTGGCCCAGGCGCGTGCCGCCGAGGGCCGCATCCTGGCCCTGGTCTGCGCCGAGCCCGGCGACACCCAACGCCTGGCCGACGAACTGCCCTTCTTCGCTCCGGGCCTGCGCGTCGCCGTCTTCCCCGATTGGGAGACCCTGCCTTACGACACCTTCAGCCCGCACCAGGACCTGATCTCCGAGCGCCTGGCCACCCTGTGGCGTATCCACAGCCGCGACGTGGACGTGGTGCTTCTGCCTGCCACCACCGCGCTGGCGCGCATCGCCCCGCCCTCGTTCCTGGCCGGCACCACCTTCCAGTTCAAGCAGAAGGCCCGGCTGGACGAAGCCGCCTTCAAGGCGCAACTCACCCTGGCCGGCTACAGCCACGTGAGCCAGGTGGTCTCGCCCGGCGAGTACGCGGTGCGTGGCGGCCTGATCGACCTCTTTCCCATGGGCTCGCCCGTGCCCTACCGGGTGGATCTGTTCGACAACGAAATCGATTCGATCCGCACCTTCGACCCCGACAGCCAGCGCAGCCTCTACCCCGTGCCCGAGGTGCGCCTGCTGCCCGGCCGCGAGTTCCCGATGGACGACGCCGGCCGCACACGCTTCCGCCAGCGCTGGCGCGAGAAGCTCGATGGCGACCCGACCCGCTCGCGCATCTACAAGGATCTGGGCCAGGGCATTGCCACCGCTGGCATCGAGTACTACCTGCCGCTGTTCTTCGACGACACGGCCACCATCTTCGACTACCTCGGCGAGCAGGCCGCGCTGGTGCTGCATGGCGAGGTCGACGAGGCGCTGCAACGCTTCTGGGTGGACACCCGCGAGCGGCATCGCTTCCTGCAGCACGACCCGGACCGCCCTATCCTGCCGCCCGAAGAGATCTTCCTGCGGGTCGAGGACTTCTTCACCCGCATCGGGCCCTACGCCACGCTGAGCCTGCGTGGCCAGGATCCGGTGGATTGGGCGAGGCCGTTGCCCGACGTGAGCACCGACCGCAGCGCCACCGAACCGCTCTCCGCATTGGAGAAGCACCTGGACAGCACGCCGCACCGTGTGCTGCTGGTGGCCGAGAGCGAAGGCCGGCGCGAGAGCCTGCTGGAGCTCCTGCGCGACCACCAGATCGACGTGCCCAGCGTCGGCACGCTGGCCGAGTTCGAGGCCCAAGGTCCCACTGGCGAGAAGGTCGCCATCACCGCCGCGCCACTGGCGGCCGGCTTCTTCTGGCACGAGCCCGCCGAGCAACGGGCGATCCAGTTCATCACCGAGACCGAGCTGTTTGCCAGCGCGCCGAGCACGCGGCGGCGCAAGAAGCAGGAGCAGGTCAGCAACGTCGATGCGCTGATCAAGGACCTGTCCGAGCTGAAGGTGGGCGACCCGGTGGTCCACGCCAGCCACGGCATCGGCCGCTACCAGGGCCTGATCCACATCGACCTGGGCGACGGCCCGAGCGAGTTCCTGCACCTCACCTATGCCGACAAGGCCACGCTTTACGTGCCGGTGTCGCAGCTGCATCTGATCAGCCGCTATACCGGCGTCAGCGCGGAAGAGGCGCCCTTGCACAAGCTCGGGTCCGGCCAATGGGAGAAAGCCCGCCGCAAGGCCGCCGAACAGGTGCGCGACACAGCGGCCGAACTGCTGAACCTGTACGCGCTGCGCGCCGCACGCGAGGGTTTGGCACATCGTTTCTCGCCACACGACTACGAGGCCTTCGCGGCGAGTTTCGGCTTTGAAGAAACCGCCGACCAGCGGGCCGCGATCCACGCGGTGATCCAGGACATGATCAGCCCCAAACCGATGGACCGCCTGGTCTGCGGCGACGTGGGCTTCGGCAAGACCGAGGTCGCCTTGCGCGCGGCCTTCGTGGCCGTGCACGGCGGTAAGCAGGTGGCGCTGCTGGCACCCACCACACTGCTGGCCGAGCAGCACTTCCAGACCCTGTCGGACCGTTTCGGCAAGTGGCCGGTCAAGGTGGCCGAGCTGAGCCGCTTCCGCACCCCCAAGGAGGTGCAGGCGGCGCTGGACGGCATGGCGGCCGGCACGGTCGACATTGTCGTCGGCACCCACAAGCTGCTCAGCAAGGACGTCAAGTTCAAGCGACTGGGCCTGCTGATCATCGACGAGGAGCATCGCTTCGGCGTGCGCCACAAGGAGGCCATCAAGGCCATGCGCGCTGAAGTCGACGTGCTGACCCTCACGGCCACGCCGATCCCGCGCACGCTGGGCATGGCGCTGGAGGGCCTGCGAGACCTGAGCGTCATCGCCACCGCGCCGCAGCGCCGCCTGGCGATCAAGACCTTCGTCCGCAACGAGGGCACCGGCACCATCCGCGAGGCCGTGCTGCGCGAGCTGAAGCGCGGCGGCCAGGTCTACTTCCTGCATAACGAGGTCGAGACCATCGAGAACCGGCGCCAGAAGCTGATGGAGCTGCTGCCCGAGGCGCGCATCGCCGTCGCCCATGGCCAGATGCCCGAGCGCGAGCTGGAGCGGGTGATGCGCGATTTCGTCGCCCAACGCCACAACCTGCTGCTGTGCTCGACCATCATCGAGACCGGCATCGACGTGCCCACCGCCAACACCATCGTCATCAGCCGGGCCGACAAGTTCGGCCTGGCCCAGTTGCACCAGCTGCGCGGCCGCGTCGGCCGCAGCCACCACCAGGCCTATGCCTACCTGCTGGTGCCCGATGTCGAGGGCCTGACCAAGCAAGCCGCGCAGCGGCTCGAAGCCATCCAGGAGATGGAAGAGCTGGGCTCGGGCTTCTACCTCGCGATGCATGACCTGGAGATCCGCGGCGCCGGCGAGGTGCTGGGCGACCACCAGAGCGGCAACATGATGGAGGTGGGCTTCCAGCTCTACAACGACATGCTGAGCGAGGCCGTGCGGGCGCTGAAGAATGGCCAGGAGCCCGACCTCCTGTCGCCCACCAGCGGCGTCTTCGGCAGCACCACCGAGATCAACCTGCACGCCCCCGCCCTGCTGCCCGACGCCTACTGCGGCGACGTGCACATGCGCCTCAGCCTGTACAAGCGCCTGGCCAGCGCCGAGCGGCCCGAGCACCTGGATGCACTGCTGGAGGAGGTCACCGACCGCTTCGGCAAGCTCCCCGCCCAGGGCCAGACCCTGTTCGACACGCACCGCCTGCGCATCCAGGCCAGGCCCTACGGCGTGCAGAAGATCGACGCCGGCCCGCGCCTGATGCAGATCACCTTCCGCCCCAACCCGCCGATCGACGGCCTGAGGATCATCGAGCTGGTGCAGAAGAACCGCCACATCAAGCTGGCGGGCAACGACAAGCTGCGCATCGAACGCGAGATCGCCGAGCCGCGCGACCGGGCGCTGTTCATGAGGGATACCCTGAGGGCGTTGGGGCAGCCGGTGGCCCGCTGACCCGCCGCAACCGCCGCCAGGCACGATCTTGGGGGTACAGCCGGCGCTGCCGCCGGCCTACGATGCACGCGCCGGTGGCCTCCGGCCACTCGTGTTCCCTCATCCTGCACCAGGAGGTTCCATGAACCTGAGCCGTCGAATCTGTGCCGCACTCTTCGCTGCCACCGCCCTGATCGGCGCCGCCAGCGCCGCACCGCCTGCGCTGACCAGGGTCGGCGACGCCAACGCGGAGGCCCGGCCGCCAGGCGTGCCGCTCGACTATGTCGTCACGCCGAACGGCCTGTTCCACCCGTCCTGCGTCGGCCGGCTCGAAGAGGACGAAACGCTTTCCGACCAGGGCGACGTGATCCGGCCGGACGGCAGCCGCCTCAAGGCCACCGCCTGCCCCTATCCGCGCTTCAACGCCCTTGGCGAGCAGCCACAGTTCAACGGCTGGATCGCCGCCAGCGACTCGGACGCCAACGTGACGCCGCCGGCCAAGAAGATGGTCGCCACCTTCGTGGTCCCGAGCGGGCCCACGGCCCAGGTCGGCCAGGTGCTGTACTACTTCCCCGGCCTCGAAGACGGCCAGGGCGTGCAGACCATCCTGCAGCCGGTGCTGGCCTGGAACGGCTTCAACGATTCAGCCTGGACGATGACCAACTGGAACTGCTGCAAGAGCGGCAAGACCTGGCACGGCCCGAGCATCAGCGTGGCCACCGGCCACAAGATCCACGGCACGATGAAGGGCAGCAACTGCAGTGGCAGCTCCTGCACCAACTGGCAGATTGCCAGTGCCGACAAGACCACCGGCCAGAAGACCAAGTTCAACACCGAGTCCTATGGACAGGCGTTCACCTGGTACTTCGGCGGCGCCAAGGAGGCCTACTTCGTGTCGCAGTGCGGCCACTTCCCCGCCAACGGCAGCATCAAGTTCACCGGCATCCATGTCTACGACATGAACGGCGTCGAGAGCACGCCGGCGAACTGGGGCAGCTTCCTCGGCGGCGGAGCACCGTCGTGCCACTACGTGGTCGCAACCACGCAGAACACGACGACGATCACGTTCGATTCGGCGCCCTGAGCGGGCGCCACGCTCAGGCCGGCCGGAAGGCGGCGTGGAAGCCGAAGGGAATCACCTGCGGAGCCTCCAGCGTGGCCAGGCATTCCATGCGTCGCGCGTCCACCACCGCGATCACGCTGGTCGGGTCGTCGTCGGCCAGCGTGGGCACCAGCAGCACGCCGTCGTCTTCGTCGGCCGCGCCTGGCCGGGCGACGAACAAGGGCTCCAGTTGCACCGCGTCGGGCCGTTGCCATTCACGCCGCTCACCCTGGGCCAGGTCGATGCGCACCGTGCGGTCCAGGACGTGGGCGCGGTCGGTGGGGTCGAAGCCGGCGCCCCAGGCCCAGCGCGCTGGCCCGTCGACGATGCGCGACGGGTGGATCTGCGGCAGCTCGAAGGCTTCGCCGATCCGCTGGGGCACGGCGTCTGCCTGACCCGGGCGCAGCCGGTAGCGCGAGAGCCGCGGCGACACCCGCTGGGTGGCGCCGGCGCGCAGGGCATCGAGCCGCAGGTCCTCGAAGATGCTCGCGTCCGGGTAGTCGCACAGGTCGATCACCAGATCGCCACCGTCCTCGAAGGCTTGCACGGCGTGGAAGCACATCATCGGCGGGATGGACCAGCGCCGCACGCTGCCGTCGTCGAGCGAGACGGCATGCAGTGCCGAGCCGCTGCCGGGATCCCAGCGGAAGTTGCGGATGTAGGCCCGTCGCGTGAACAGGAAGCTCAAAGGCTGCGCGCGCATCGCCGTCTCCCAGAAGACGATGTGGCGGCGGCTGCGGGCGAAGGCGTGCAGGTAGCCGGCCTTGGGCACGGTGACCGACGCCAGCACCTCGCGCTGCTGCGTGCAGGCGCGGATCCGAAACACCCGGTAGATGCACTTGGGCCCCAGCTCGACACCGATGTTCCAGTAGTCGCCCTGCGCGTCGGTCATGCCGTGGGCCGCCAGCAGCGGCATCTTCAGCTTGTCGTCGAAAACCAGGCGGCCCAGCGTGGCCAGGCTGTCGGGGTCGAACTCGGTGAGGTGCTCGGTCTCGGTGTTGGCGATCCAGCGCTCGCCGATGCGTGACATCACGACCTGCGGGTTGTCGGTGGTGCGCGGGTGGAAGAAGTGGCGCAGGCGATCGACCCAGCGCTCAGGATCGGGTGTGTCGAACTCGCCGAACGCCGGCTTGCCCGCGGCCAGGCTGAGTGCGTAGTCTTCGCTTTGCGCGAAACGGCTGCGGTAGCTGGCCTGCCCGTCACCCAGGTGGATGCGGTGAATCATCGCCAGGCCGTCGAACCAGTGCTCGTAGTGGCCCTGTGGCAGTTCCCACAGCGCCGGGCCGTTGAGCAACAGATCGCCGCGCAGCCAGCCGGGCAAGCGGCCGTGGACCGCCATGGGCGTGTCGTCGATTTCCGTGGCACCCGAGAGAAAGCCACGCAAACGCCCGGGCATGGTGGCAGCAGCAGGGGCGGGAGTCGAAACGCGCTCGAGAACGGCAGCCATGGAGCCTCCTGTGGCTAGGGGTCACGCCCAGGTCTACGCCAAGCCGGCGCAGCCGGATGCATCCGCAAAGGATAATTCTTCGCTTCGCAGCGCACCAGCCCCGAACGACCTGTGTCCACACCTCTCGCCCCCGGCCTCTTCATCCGCGGCTTCACGCCCCCGCTGGCGCTCGCCGATTTCAGGCTGGTGGCCTTCGACATGGACTCGACGCTGATCAACATCGAGTGTGTCGACGAGATTGCCGCGGCCGCCGGCCGCAAGGCCGAGGTGGCCGCCATCACCGAGGCCGCCATGCGCGGCGAAATCACCGACTTCAAGGACAGCCTGCGGCGGCGCGTCGCGCTGCTGGCCGGGGTCAGCGAGGCCGCGCTGCACGAGGTGTACGAGCGGCGGCTGCAACTGAACCCCGGCGTCGAGGCATTTGTCGGCGCCTGCCGCGCGGCGGGCCTGAAGACCCTGCTGGTGTCGGGTGGCTTCACCTACTTCAGCGAGCGCGTGCGCCACCGCCTGGGGCTGGACTTCGCCCGCGCCAACGTGCTGGAGGTCACCGACGGCCACCTCACCGGGCGCCTGCTCGACCGGCCCTGGGGCGACATCGTCGACGGCGCCGAGAAGCGCCGGGTGCTGCTGGAGGTCTGCGAGCTGATGGGCATTGACGCCCGGCAGGCCATCGCGGTGGGAGACGGCGCCAACGACCTGCCGATGATGAGCGTGGCCGGCCTGTCCATCGCCTTCCATGGCAAGCCCGCGGTGCGGGGCCAGGCGATGGTCTCGATCGAGCAGGGCGGCATGGAGCGCGCGCTCGAAGTGCTGCGCTGACCCCCCCGTCCTAGGGGCTGCAGCCCCCTCCCCTCGGGATGGCGGCCACGGCTGCCTGTGTCACCTTCGGCGTTCCGGCGCTCGCCTGCCTGTTGCGGGGGTGTTGCGAGCCGGCTCTGCCGAGATCACCCACAGGGAGTTACACCATGAGCTACTACCTCAAGGGCACGCTGAAGGGCGCGCTTTGTTTCGACTGCATCGAACCGCTGGAGGGCCTGGTCGTCAAGGCCTACGCCTTGGCACCCGGGCGCGACGCCACCGCCCTCGCCGTGGCCCGCACCAAGGACACCTTCGAAGCGGTGCCCGACGATGCCCGCGCCGCCAAGGGCGCCCGGCTGCTCGCCGAGGCGACCATCGATGCCAACGGCGGCTACACGCTCGATTTCAGCAAGGCGCCGGGCTATGCCGGCGAGGCCTTCGAGATCGACCTCTACTGCGCCACCGTGCCCCGCCGAAAGAACCAGGACGGGCTGCCACCACCGATGCAGTTCACGCTCACCGTGGTGCAGCCGCTGTGGCGTGAGGTGCGCGACCAGCGCCTGGCCGCCTGGGACTACACCATCCCCTACCGCACCTGGTGCGGCATCCGCGCCCGCTTTGGCGCCTGGGTGATCTGTGGCCAGGTGCGCCACTGCGAAACCCAGGCGCCGATCGGCGGCGTTCGGGTTCGCGCCTTCGACGTCGACTGGCTGCAGGACGACGCCCTGGGCGACGCCGTCACCGATGGCAGCGGGCACTTCCGCATCGACTACCTGTCGCAGGACTTCAAGCAGACCATCTTCTCGCCCTGGATCAACCTGGAGTGGACCGGTGGGCCGGATCTGTACTTCAAGGTCGAGACGCTGGGTGGCCTGCCGCTGCTGGCCGAGCCACCGTCGCGCGGCCGCGACACCGACCGCGAGAACGCCGGGCCATGCTTCTGCGTGGACCTGTGCACCGGCGAGCAACCCCCGGTGACCGAGCCTTTGCCGGTGTTCACCCGCCTGGGCGGCTACCCCTACGTGGGCGGCATCCAGAGCGCCGTGCCGGGCAGCGGCCTCACGGTCGGCGACAACCGCGCCTTCTTCTCCACCGTGCGCCTGAACGGCATCCTGAGCAAGACCTTGAGCGGCCAGCCGATGGAGTACCGCTTCGAGTACCGCGAAACCGCCCCGGACGGTACCCTGCCCGGCGCCTGGATCCCGGTCGCCACGACCCAGTTCGCCGCCACCATGCTCGGTGAAGTGGAGCGTTTCGCGCCCGACTTCCCCGGCGACCCGAACCCGGTGAAGACGCACCCGATGATGGCCGACCCCGGCACGCCGGTGGCCGGCCCCGGCAACGCGGCCATCGTGGATGGCTGGATCCAGGTGCCGCAGTTCAGCGACTACAACGCGCCCAACGGCTTCTTCGTGCCCAACGGCAACATGCTGAATGTGATCACCCCGGCCCTGGTGCCGCAGCCCGCGCTGAACATGGCGAACGTGATCGCCGGCGAAAGCAGCACCGCGCATGGCGCCGCGCTGGCGCAGAACCGGCACATCTCGCTGCGCATGAAGGTGCGGGTGGTGGGCCAGCCCGCCACCGAGGCGGCCGCTGGCACCTGCTTCCACGTGGCCATCGAGAACACCGTCTACAACAACGTGCACAAGGGGGGCTCCTGGGCCCCGGTGGATGTGCCGAACCAGTTGTGCGCCTGCTCTCTGGATTCGCTGCAGTTGCGCGCGGGCGGCTGTGCTGGCTTGAATGCCTCGCTCGACGTGCTGTTCACCGCGGCGCACCCGAACCTGGGCACGGTCTCGGTCAGCATGAACGGCCCCGGCGGCCCGTACGGCTTCGGCATGCCGGTACCGCCCAACCCGGCAGACCGGTTCGGCCAGGCCATCAACGGCGCGCCGCCGCCTTTGGGCGGGTGGACCTTCAACGCCCTGCCCGATTGCGCCTACATCGTGACGCTGTCGGCCCAGCTGCTGTTGACCACCGGGGATTCGTCGCCGCTGCCGGTGCTCGACCAGATCGCGTTCTGCAAGAAGTAGGTCGCTCCTGCGTGATCGGCGCGGCCGGGGCGGGCACCATGGAAGGCGTCCGCCCCGGGGCCCGGAGGGTTCGTCGCCGGGGTGCCCAACTCGTCGCATGGCGAGCCGGTGTGGGCAACAGGCGCCGACAATCTGGCCCATGCCGTACCGCGACGCCCCCACGCCAGAGCCGCCACCCACCGTCCGGCTGAACCAGATGCTCAACCTTCGGGTGGTGGCGGCGCTGTTCCACGTCTGCTTCGTGCTGGCCCTTTCCCGCTCCATCGCCTGGGTGTCGGAAAGCTCCGACGCCACGGAATGGCTGGCCAACCTGGCGCGCTTCACCCGCCAGTGCTTCATCAGCGGCTGCTGCATCCTGCTTCTGGCGGCGGTGGCCGAGCAGGGCCTGGCGCGCTGGCCGGTTTCCCAACGGGCCGGCCTGCTGGTGCGAGGCATGGCCATCGGGCTGGGGGCCACGGTGGGGGCCTTCGCGCGCTACGGTGTCTTCTATTACCCCGACTACAAGACCCCCATCGAGTGGCCGTGGTTCGTCTACACCGTCGGCCTGTGGACGCTGCTGGGCGGCTTCGGCCACGCCCTGCTCCACCTGGCCGCGGCCGACAGGCTGGCCCGGGCGCGCCTGGCCGAAGCTGCGCGTGAGCGCGAACGGCTGGCCGCACAGCAGCTGCAGGCCGAGATGTCGGCCCTGCAGGCGCAGATCGAGCCGCACTTCCTGTTCAACACGCTGGCCAATGTGAAGCGGTTGTACGAGGTGGCACCGCAACGCGGGCGCGACATGCTGGTCAGCCTGGTGGCCTACCTGCGCGCCGCGCTGCCCAGCATGCGCACCCACGAGGCCCGGCTGGGCGACGAGTTGGAGCGGGTGCGTCACTACCTGGAGATCCTGCGCATGCGCATGGGCGAGCGCCTTCGCTACACCATTGACGCCCCCGCCGAGCTGCAGGGTGCACTGATCCCGCCGATGGTACTGCCCACGCTGGTCGAGAACGCGATCCAGCACGGCTTGTCGCCGCTGCCCGAAGGCGGCTCGGTGCGGGTGAGCGCGCGGGCCTTGCCCGACGGCAGTCTGGAGATCGAGGTGCGCGACGACGGCCGTGGCTTCGTGGACAGCGCGGGCACCGGGGTCGGCCTGGCCAACACACGGGCCCGGCTGGCCGGCCTGTACGGCGCCGCCGCCACCCTGAGCCTGGAGGCCGCCGCGCCGCGCGGCGTGACCGCGCGTGTGCAGCTGCCTTGGCGGCGCGCCTCGGTGGTGGCCCCAGGCCTGGCGACGGAGGCCGTGGCGTGACGAGCTGGGCCTCGCGTGCCGCGCTGCACCCCGAGCCGGGCGGTGCACTGCGGCAACTTTATGCCGCCTGGCGCTCCTTGCATTGGCGCGAACTGGCGGCCTTTGCGACGCTCGGCTTGCTCTATGGCGTGGTCGATTTGAGCGCCCTGAGCGAGCTGAAGCATGCCGAGCAGACCTGGCCGCTGTTCTGGCGCCTGCTCCTGTCGCCCGTCATTTGCTCGCTGGTCCTGATGCTGGCCTGGCTGCCGGCCGACCGCAGCCCCGTCCAGGCGCCCCACCGGTCCGCCGCCCTGATCTGGGCCACCGTGCTGGGCTCGGCCGCCGCAGCCGGCGTCATGTGGAGCCTGACGGCCGCAGGCCTGTGGCCCTCGTGGGCCGACCTGTGCGCGCCGAAATGCAAGGCGCCACCGCCAGCGGTGCTGTTGCTCGTCAGCGATTTCCTCGGCGTGCTGCTGCCCGGGGCGATGGCGATTGGCGTGGTCGAGCTGTGGCGCCGTCGCCGCCATGCCGAAATGGCGCTGCAGGGCGCGCTGCACGAGCACGATGCCCTGGCCCGCCGTGCGATGGCGGCCCGGTTGGCTGCGGTGCAGGCCCAGGTGGAGCCGCACTTCCTGTTCGACGTGCTGGTCGACATCGAGCAGCAGTACGCCGGGGCGGCACCGGCCGGAGCGGCCGACCAGCTCGACCGGCTCATCGCCCATCTGCGGGTGGCCTTGCCCCGGCTGCGCGAGAACAACGTGACCACGCTGGACGCCGAAGCAACCCTGCTGGGCAGCTACCTGGCGTTGTGGCAGGGGCTGCACGGCGAATCGATCGCCTACCGAACCGATTGGGCATCGGGCCTGGGCAGCCGGCAGATGCCGGCGATGCTGCTGCTGCCGCTGCTGCAACGCGCGCTCCGCCTGGCGACGCCGTGCCCCAGCGCCATGGCGCTGCGGGCCGAAGCCCTTCCCGGCGGCCTTCGGGTTGCCCTCATGATTGCGCAGACCGGTTTGTGTGGCGACGATGTCGAACTGGATGCCCAACGCGAGCGCCTGCGGGTGCTCGCCGGCGAAGGCGCCAAGTTGCAGTGCGAGAGCATCGACGGCGCCACCACCTTCACCCTGGAGTTGCCCGCATGAAAGCGCCCACCGCCGTCGTCGCCGAGGACGAGTCGACCCTGCGCGCCGAGCTGATCGAGCAGATCGGCGCCCTGTGGCCCGAAGTGGCCATCGTCGGCGAGGCCATCGACGGGGTGCAGGCCCTGCGCCTGCTGGACGAGCTGCGGCCCGATGTGCTGTTCCTCGACATCCACATGCCGGGCGCCACGGGGCTGGAGGTGGCGCGGCAGGCCAGTGGCCGCAGCCATGTGGTGTTCGTCACCGCCTACGACGAGCACGCGGTGGCTGCGTTCGACCACGGCGCCGTGGACTATGTGTTGAAGCCCCTGTCGGCGGCCCGGCTGTTCACCGCCATTTCGCGGGTCAAGCAGCGCCTGGGCGACGCGCCCGGCGACCTGGGCGCAGTGCTGGACCGCCTGGCCACGCTGCCCGCTGCCACCCCGGCACGCACCTGGCTGCGCTGGATCAACGCCTCGGTGGGGCAGACGCTGAAGCTGATCACGGTGGACGAAGTGCTCTACTTCCAGGCCGACAACAAGTACACCCGCGTCGCCACGCGCGAAGGCGAGGCCTTGATCCGCAAGCCGCTGAAGGAGCTGGTGGACGAGCTGGACCCGCAGCAGTTCTGGCAGATCCACCGCTCCACGCTGGTCAACGTGACCGCCATCGCCGGCGCCAACCGAGACTTCCGCGGCCGCCTCCAGGTGAAGCTGAAGGACCGCAACGAGAGCCTGCTGGTGGCCGAGAGCTACGCGCACCTGTTCAAGCAAATGTGACATGGGGCACCCGGCGGCGGGTCAGCCGGTGAGTTGGGCCCAGACCTTGTCGAGCCGCTTCACCGACACCGGTTGTGGTGTGCGCAGCTCTTGTGCGAAGAGGCTGATGCGGAGTTCCTCCAGCAGCCATCTGAATTCGTCCATCCGCGGATCGGGCTGGCCCTTCAGCTCGGCCACGCGGCGCAGGTAGCGCTGCTCCAGCGGCCGCAGCTCGGCCAGGCGCTGGGCATCGCGCTGCGGTTCTGCGCGTAGCTTGTCCAGCCGCATCACGACCCCCTTCAGGTAGCGGGCGAAGTGTTGCAGCTGGCTGTAGGGTGACATGGCCACGAAATGCTTGGGCACCAGCCGCTGCAACTGCGCGCCGATGTCCTCGGCCACCTCCTTGGGCGGCTTGCTGTCCTTGAGCTTGCGCTGCGCGGCGGCGAACTCGACGAGGACGGTCGCGGCCAGGCGGGCCACTTCCTGGGCGATCAGGTTCAGGCGGGTGCGGCCTTCCTCGAGGCGGCGGCCAAAGGCCATGGCGTCCTGCGGCAACGGCTCCTGCAGAAAGGCGCGGTCCAGGGCCACGCCGATGATCTGGTCACGCAGGTCCTCCAGCGTGCCCAGAGGCATGTAGGCCACCGCCATCTTCTGCAGATCCGGGATGTTCTTCTCCAGGTACTTCAGCGGCTCCTTGATCTGCAGGGCCACCAGGCGCCGCAGCCCGGCGCGGTGCTGGCGTGCCGCGGCATCGGGCTCGTCGAACACCTCGATCTCGACATGCGCCCCCTTGTCGATCAGGGCCGGGAAACCGATCAGCGTCTGGCCTTTCTGGCGGATCTCCATCAGCTCGGGCAGTTCGCCAAAGGTCCACGCGGTGTAGCGGGCCGCCGGGGTGTCCGGTGCCGGTGCGGGTGGCGGCTTGACCGCAGCCACCACGCCCCGGCCGGCGGGCGTGGAGGCCGGCGTGGCAGCCGGTGCAACGGCAGGTGCTGGCGCGCGCTTGAGTG
The DNA here is from genome assembly GCA_018780145.1 of Vitreoscilla sp. Classification (GTDB taxonomy): domain Bacteria; phylum Pseudomonadota; class Gammaproteobacteria; order Burkholderiales; family Burkholderiaceae_C; genus Ideonella. Next base: position 13,077 of record JADMKA010000109.1, read on the forward strand.
CCGCCAAGGCCTGGAAGGCGGAGCGGGCCTGGCCGCCCCACTCGGCCTTCAGTGCCGCGAGCTGCCGGCCCATGCCCAGTTGGCGGCCGTGCTCGTCGACCACCTTGAAGTTCATGAACAGGTGCGGTGCGAGCTGCTCGAGCTTGAAGTCGTTGCGCTGCACGGCGATCTGGCTGCGCTCGCGCACTGCCTTCAGGACTGCCTCGACCAGGGGCCCCTGCGCGAAGGGCGTGGCCGTGCAGAACTCGGCGGCAAAGTCCGGCAGCGGCACCAGCCTGGAACGGGGCCGCTGGTGCAGGCTCTTGACGAGCGCCAGCACCTTGGCCTCCAGCATGCCGGGCACGAGCCACTCGCAGCGCTCCTCGCTGACCTGGTTGAGCGCAAACAGCGGCACGGTCACGGTCACGCCGTCTCGCGCGTCGCCCGGCTCGTGCAGGTACTCGGCGGCGCAGTCGATGCCGCCCAGACGCACGGTCTTCGGGAACGCCGAGGTGGTGATGCCGGCCGCCTCATGGCGCATCAGCTCCTCGCGGGTGAGCATCAGCAGTTTGGGCTGGCGGCGCACCTCGTCGCGGTACCAGCGCTCCAGGCTGGCGCCGCTCACCACCTCGGCAGGCAACTGCTGGTCGTAGTAGGCGTAGATCAGCTCGTCGTCGACCAGCACGTCCTGCCGGCGTGCCTTGTGTTCCAGATCCTCCACCTGCGCGATCATCTTGCGGTTGTGCGCCAGGAACGGCAGGCGGGTCTCCCACTCGCCATTCACCAGCGCCTCGCGGATGAAGATCTCGCGGGCCGCCTTGGCATCCACGTTGCCGAAGTTCACCCGGCGGTTGGCGTAGATCACGATGCCGTAGAGCGTGGCGCGTTCCAGCGCGATCACCTCACCGGCCTTCTTCTCCCAGTGCGGCTCCAGCAGCTGGGTCTTCAGAAGGTGGCCGGCGATCGGCGGGATCCACTGCGGCTCGATCGCCGCCAGGCCGCGGCCAAACAGGCGCGTGGTGTCCACCAACTCGGCGGCCACCAGCCAGCGGCCGGGCTTCTTGGATAGGTGCGCCCCCGGGTGGCGCCAGAACTTGATGCCGCGTGCGCCGAGGTACCAATCGTCGTCGTCGGCCTTCAGCCCGATGTTGCCCAGCAGGCCAGCCAGCATGGCCTGGTGCACCTGCTCGTAGGTGGCCGGCGTACCGTTCAGGCGCCAGCTGTTCTCGGCCACCACCGTCTGCAACTGGGTGTGGATGTCGCGCCACTCGCGCACCCGCCGCGGGTTGACGAAGCTCTCGCGCAGGCGTTGCTCCTGCTGCCGGTTGCTGAGCTTGTGGGTGTCGACCTGCTGCTGCTTCGCACCGGCATGGCCGTGCACGCCGCGGCCTTCCTCGATCCACTTCCACAGCTTCAGATAGCCCATGAACTCGGACTTCTCGTCGTCGAACTTCTTGTGCTTCTCGTCGGCGTTCTGCTGCTGGTCGAGTGGCCGGTCGCGCACGTCCTGCACGCTGAGCGCGCTGGCGATGACCAGCACCTCGGCCAGGGATTCGCGCTGCCGTGCTTCCAGGATCATGCGGCCCACGCGCGGATCCAGCGGCAGGCGCGAGAGCTCCTTGCCAATGGGGGTGAGCTCGTTGGCCTCGTCCACCGCGCCCAGCTCGGCCAGCAGCGCGTAGCCGTCGGCCACCGCCTTGCGCGGCGGCGGTTCCAGGAAGGGGAACTCCTCCACCAGGCCCAGGTGCAGTGCCTTCATGCGCAGGATCACGCCGGCCAGCGACGAGCGCAGGATCTCGGGGTCGGTGAAGCGCGGCCGGCCGGCGAAATCCTTCTCGTCGTAGAGCCGGATGCAGATGCCGTTGGCAACCCGGCCGCAGCGCCCGGCGCGCTGGTTGGCCGCGGCCTGGCTGATGGCCTCGATCTGCAGTTGCTCGACCTTGTTGCGGTAGCTGTAGCGCTTGACCCGCGCCAGCCCGGCATCGACCACGTAGCGGATGCCCGGCACGGTGAGCGAGGTCTCGGCCACGTTGGTGGCCAGCACGATGCGCTTGCCGCCACCGGTCTCGAAGACCCGGTCCTGCTCGGCCTGCGACAGGCGGGCGAACAGCGGCAGGATGTCGGCATGCCGGTGCAGCGGCTGGTGCGAGAGGTGCTTGCGCAGGTGATCGGCCGCTTCGCGGATCTCGCGTTCGCCGGGCAGGAAGACCAGGATGTCGCCCGAGCCCTCGCGCCAGAGCTCGTCCACCGCGTCGGCGATGGAATCGTTCAAGTCGTGTTCCCGCGACTCCTCGAAGGGGCGCCAGCGCTGCTCCACCGGGAACAGGCGGCCACTGACCTGGATCACCGGCGCCGGGCCGCCCTTGGAAGCGAAGTGGTTGGCGAAACGGTCCGCATCGATGGTGGCCGAGGTGACGATGACCTTCAGGTCGGGCCGGCGCGCCAGCACCTCCTTGAGGTAGCCGAGCAGGAAATCGATGTTCAGCGAGCGCTCGTGCGCCTCGTCGATGATCAGCGTGTCGTAGGCCTTGAGCAGCGGGTCGGTCTGGGTCTCGGCCAGCAGGATGCCGTCGGTCATCAGCTTGACCGAAGCGCCGGGCTGGAGCCGGTCCTGGAAGCGCACCTTGAAACCCACCACGTCGCCCAGAGGCGAGTTCAGTTCCTCGGCGATGCGTTTGGCCACCGAGCTGGCGGCGATGCGGCGTGGCTGGGTGTGGCCGATCAAACCGGTACCGCCGGCCCCCCAGCCACGCCCCAGTTCCAGGGCGATCTTGGGCAACTGCGTGGTCTTGCCCGAGCCGGTCTCGCCGCAGACGATGACCACCGGGTGTTCGCGGATGGCGCGAGCGATCTCCTCGCGCCGGGCGGAGACCGGCAGCGACTCGGGGTAGTGGATGGGGGGGATGGGGCGCGGCGTCACCTGGCGGGCAGCGCGCGGGCCCTGGGGGCGGGGAGGCAAATTCACAGGGGTCGGATTATCGGTGCGGCACAATCGAGCCCGATATGGACCTCGTGTTTCCCCACACCTTCGTGCCCTGGTTTCGTTCGGTGGCGCCGCACATCCACGCCTATCGGGGCAAGACCTTCGTCGTCGGCATGACAGGCGAGTTGGTTGCCGCCGGCAAGCTGAGCTTCTTCGCACAGGACATGGCCATCCTGCAGGCCATGGGCGTGCGCCTGGTGCTGGTGCACGGCTTCCGGCCCCAGGTGAACGAACAATTGGCCGCCAAGGGCCATGCGTCGCGCTTCTCGCACGGCATGCGCATCACCGACGGCGTGGCACTCGATTGCGCCCAGGAGGCCGCCGGCCAGTTGCGCTTCGAGATCGAGGCCGCGTTCTCGCAGGGCCTGCCGAACACGCCGATGGCCAACTCCACCGTGCGCGTGGTGTCGGGCAACTTTCTCACCGCGCGGCCGGTCGGCATCGTCGACGGCGTCGATTTCCAGCACAGCGGCGTGGTCCGCAAGGTGGATTCGGCGGCCATCCGCCGCGCCATCGACATCGGCGCGATGGTGCTGCTGTCTCCCTTTGGCTTCTCGCCCACCGGCGAGGCGTTCAACCTGTCCATGGAAGACGTCGCCACGCAGACGGCAATCGCCCTGCAGGCCGACAAGCTGCTGTTCATCACCGAGGTGGCCGGCATCCACGAGGACCCGACCAACCCGGAGAGCCCGGTCGACACCGAGCTGGCGCTGGCCGAGGCCGAGCGGCTGATCGCCTCGCTGCCCAACCCGATGCAGCCCACCGACACCGCCTTCTACCTGAAGCATTGCGTGAAAGCCTGCCAGGGCGGCGTCGAGCGCTCGCACATCCTGCCCTTCGCCACCGACGGGGCGCTGCTGCTGGAGGTCTTCACCCACGACGGCATCGGCACCATGGTGGTCGACGAGAAGCTGGAGAGCCTGCGCGAGGCCGGCTCGGACGACGTCGGCGGCATCCTGCAACTGATCGAACCGTTCGAGCGTGACGGCACGCTGGTCAAGCGCGACCGCACCGAGATCGAGCGCGACATCGCCAACTACAGCGTCATCGAGCACGACGGCGTGATCTTCGGCTGCGCCGCGCTCTACCCCTACCCCGAGGCACGCACCGGGGAGATGGCCGCGCTGACGGTGTCGCCGCAGGTGCAAGGCCAGGGCGACGGCGACAAGATCCTCAAGCGTGTGGAGCAGCGCGCTCGCACCATGGGAATGGACACCATCTTCGTGCTGACCACCCGCACGATGCACTGGTTCATCAAGCGCGGCTTCGTGCAGGTCGATCCCGACTGGCTGCCCGATGCCCGCAAGCGCAAGTACAACTGGGACCGGCGCTCGCAAGTGCTGGTCAAGAAACTCGGCTGATCAAGGAGAGCCTCATGGCCCGCACCATCCAATGCACGTACCTCAAGAAGGAGGCCGACGGCCTCGATTTCGCGCCCTACCCCGGCGAGCTCGGCAAGCGCATCTACGACAACATCAGCAAGGAAGCCTTCGACCTCTGGAAGAAGCACCAGACCATGCTGGTCAACGAGAACCGGTTGAACCTGGCCGATGCCCGCGCCAGGCAGTACCTGGCGCGGCAGATGGAGCAGTTCCTGTTCGGCGGCGCGGCGGACCAGCCCACTGGCTACGTGCCGCCCGCCGCCTGAAACCGAGGCAGCCGAGGCCGGCCGGGTTCGATCTGGATCAAGCTTTGTAATTGGGAACTATTCGCGTTATCAAGTAGACTGGCAGGCAAGTCATTTCACTTGCCCGGAGTTCCCTTCATGCGCCTTGTTCGCCATTCCGTCGTCCGCGTGGCTGCGTTCGCGGCCCTCACCCTGCTGGGCAGTGCCGCCCATGCCCAGCAACAGGTGCTGAACCTGTACTCGGCGCGCCACTACCAGACCGACGACGCCCTTTACGACAATTTCACCAAGGCCACCGGCATCAAGATCAACCGGGTGGACGCCGACGACGCCGGCATCCTGGCACGCCTCAAAAGCGAAGGCAGCGCCAGCCCGGCGGACGTGATTCTTCTGGTTGATGCCGCGCGGCTGTGGCGCGCCGAAGTGGACGGTTTGTTTCAGCCGGTGAAGAGCACCCTGCTTGAAACCCGCATTCCCACCACGCTGCGCAGCAAGGACAGCGGTGACGGCTCCCAGTGGTTCGGTTTCTCGACCCGCGCGCGCGTGATTGTCTTCAACAGGCAAAACGTGCCGCGTGCCGATGTGGATAGCTACGAGGAACTGGCCGATCCCAAGAACCGCGGCCGCGTGTGTACCCGTTCGGGCTCGCACCCGTATAACCTGTCGCTGTTCGGCGCCATGATGGAGCACCTCGGTGCGGCCAAGACCGAAACCTGGTTACAGGGTCTGGTCTCGAACATGGCGCGCCCGCCCAAGGGTGGCGACACCGACCAGATCAAGGCGGTTGCGAGCGGAGAATGCGCTGTCGCCTTGACGAACAGCTATTACCTGGCCCGTCTGATGCGCTCCGACAAGGCCGACGACAAGGCCATCATCGACAAGATCGATGTCGCGCTTCCCAACCAGGCCAGCACCGGCACGCATGTCAATATCGCTGGCGGCGCCGTCGCCCGCCATGCAAAGAACCGGGCGGCGGCGGTGAAGTTTCTGGAGTATTTGGCCAGTGACGCCGCCCAAGGCTATTTTGCTGACGGCAACAACGAATGGCCCGCAGTGGCCGGCCTGAAAATCACCAACCCCGCGCTCGACAAAATCGGCAAGTTCAAGACCGAAAGCGTGCCGATCTCCGTCATCGGCATGAACCAGATCAAGGTTCAACAAATGCTCGACCGGGTCGGATACAAGTAATTCCCCGAATCGCCACCTGCCACCGGAATTCCATGCGATATGATCCACTCGCCCTCCGGGTGTTTCAGGAGATACTGCATGGAATCCATTCAAGAACTGCTGGCGCAAAAAGCCGCGCTGGAAAAGAAGATCGCCGAGGCTCAACGCAACGCCAAGGCCGATGCCATCGCCAAGGTGAAGTCGCTGATGGCCGAGTACGGCTTGACGGCCGCCGATCTGGCAGGCAAATCCCCCTTTGCCAAGAGTGAACCGGGCAAGAAGGTGGCCGCCAAGTACCGAGACCCCGCTTCCGGCCAGACCTGGAGCGGCCGGGGGCTCAAGCCCAAGTGGCTGCAAGCCGCGCTGGCGTCGGGCAAGTCCTTGGGCGACTTCGCTCTCTGACGGCAGCGCTTCTCGCACCCTGGGTGTGAGAAGATTCGTTTCCCGCATCGGGGCAGCTTCGGCTGCCCCGATTCGTTTGCGCCTCCATCGCCCGCCACTGACCGCCTTGATCCCCTCCGGCTTCATCCAGGACCTGCTCGCCCGCACCGATGTGGTTGCGGTGGTCGGGCGCCACGTCGAGCTGAAGAAGGCCGGCATCAACTACAAGGGCCTGTGCCCGTTCCATGGCGAGAAGTCGCCCAGCTTCATCGTCAGCCCCTCGCGCCAGACCTACCATTGCTTCGGCTGCGGCGTGCACGGGGACGCGATCCGCTTCCTCACCGAGCACCACGGCCTGAGTTTCGTCGAGGCGGTCAAGGACCTGGCTCAGGAAGCCGGCCTGGTCGTTCCGGAAGACGAAGCCACACCACAGGAGCTGGCGCAGGCCGCCCGCGCGCGTGAGCAGCACGCGACCCTGAACGACGTGCTGGAAAAGGCGGCCGACCACTACCGGCGAACCCTCAAGGCGACACCCCGGGCAGTCGACTACCTGAAGGGGCGGGGCCTCACGGGCGAGATTGCCGCCCGCTTCGGCCTGGGCTATGCGGCGGAAGGCTGGCGCAGCCTGGCCAGCGTGTTTCCGCGCTACGACGACCCGGTGCTGGCCGAGTCGGGCATGGTCATCGTGCAGGGCCTGGACGAGGGCAAGAGCGAAGCCGAGCAGAAGCGCTACGACCGCTTCCGCGACCGCATCATGTTCCCGATCCGCAATGTCAAAGGCGAAACCATCGCGTTCGGCGGCCGGGTGCTGGACAAGGGCGAGCCAAAGTACCTGAACTCCCCCGAGACACCGATCTTCGTCAAGGGCCGGGAGCTGTACGGTCTCTACGAAAGCCGCAGTGGCCTGCGCACCAAGGGCTATGCCCTCGTGACCGAGGGCTACATGGATGTCGTGGCCCTGGCCCAGCTCGGCTTCCCGAACGCCGTGGCCACACTGGGCACGGCCTGCACCGCAGAACATGTGCAGAAGCTGTTGCGCTTCACCGAGCAGGTGGTCTTCAGCTTCGACGGCGATGCCGCTGGGCGCCGCGCCGCTGGCCGGGCACTCGAGGCCGCCCTGCCCCATGCGACCGACACCCGCAGTTTCCGCTTCCTGTTCCTGCCGGCCGAGCACGACCCGGACAGCTATGTGCGCACCTTCGGTGCCGACGCCTTCGAGGCCTTCGTCCGCAACGCCGTGCCGCTTTCGCGCCAGCTGCTGGAACATGCTGCCGCGGACTGCGACCTGAGCAGTGCCGAGGGGCGAGCGCGCATGCTGTCGCAGGCGCGGCCGTTGTGGCAGGTGCTCCCGGACGGCGCCCTGCGGATCCAGTTGCTGGGCGAGCTGGCAATGCGTGGTGGGCTGCCTGCCGAGGAACTGGCGCGGCTCTGGCAACCCAGCCCGGGGCGTGGTGCGGCGCCCCGGGCGGAGCCGCAGTCCGATGGCGGTTCTGGCGAGCCGGGTTCACGCCGCCCGCGCTGGCAACGCCACGGTGAAGCCCCACAGCGCCCGCAGGGGCGACGACAGGCCCCCAAGCGGCCCGAAGACCGCGTGTTGCAGATGCTTTTCGGCCAACCGGCCTGGTGGGACACGCTGGCCAGCGACGAGCACGATCTGCTGCACCATCTGCCACCACCGCATGGCCCCTTGATCGCCTGGCTGGAACGCGACCTGGCCGAACATGGTGCGCGGCCCTGGGCGGTGGTGCGCGAAGCCCTGGCCGACGACCCCGGGCTGGATGCCGAGGCGCGCGCATTGGCGGACGGCGACGCCGATCCGGATGCATCGATCGAAGGCCTGCGCCGCGCGGTAGACCTGCTGCTGGAGCGGCGCCTGAAGGCGCTGACGAAGGAACTGGAAGTCGCCGCCGAGACCGATCCAGACGCCCGACGTCAATTCATGGTGGTCTATCGGCAATGGCTGGAGGTCAAGAACCGCGTGCAGAAGGCACCCACTGAGGCCGATTGAGCGCCGATGAGCCCGTGGCGCGCCAACTGGCGGCGCACTCTGGGTATAATCCACGTTTCAGCGGCAAGAGTGACAGCAGCACCTCCGGACCCGGCCACCCGCGACACGGGCACCATTCGGCCAACTTCCCCGCCAGGGCTGCAATTTTCAACGTTCACGCCATCTTGCCTGCCCGACCTGTGCCGCCGTTTCCATCCTCGGTGGCGAGTTGGTGCGTTCGCCTGACTGTCGACATCGACCCGCGTTGTGTGTGCCGAAAAATCGGCACGCCTGCCGCGCTGGGTATCTTCAGTATGCGCACCACGGGCTGTTGAAGGATCACCTCATCGAGACCTTGCATGACCGCCAAGAAGCCTGCCGCTGCCACCAAGACCCCCGCCACCAAGCCTGTGGCCGTCAAGCCCACCGAAGACACCAAGAAGGTGGCGGCCGCCAAGGGCAAGGCCGCACCGGCCACCGCCAAGGCGGTTGAGGACGACGCCAAGGGCAAGCGCGGGCGCAAGGGCGGCAAGGCCGAGCCAGCGCCGAAGAAGGCCGCCGATGTCGTCGAGGTCGACCTGGCCGACATCGAAGCGGAACTGGAAGGCGAGGTCGAAGCCGAGGTCGTCGAGGTAGAAGAAGGCGAGACCAAGCCCAAGGCCAAGCCGCTGCGCATGAAGGTCTCGCGCGCCAAGGAGCGCGCGCTGATGCGCGAGTTCGGCCTGGACGAGACGGCGCTCACCGAGGAAGAGGTCGCCAAGCGCCGGCAGGAGCTGAAGACGCTCATCAAGATGGGCAAGACGCGTGGCTACCTCACGCACCAGGAAATCAACGATCACCTGCCCGAGAAGCTCGTCAACGAGGAAATCCTCGAAGCCATCATCTCGATGCTCAACGACATGGGCATCGCGGTCTACGAGCAGGCGCCTGACGCCGCCACGCTGCTGATCGCCGGCGGCGCGACCTCCACCGCCACCGAGGAAGAAGCCGAGGAAGCCGCTGAGGCCGCGCTGTCGACTGTCGACTCGGAGTTCGGCCGCACCACCGACCCGGTTCGCATGTACATGCGCGAGATGGGCTCGGTCGAGCTGCTCACGCGTGAGGGTGAGATCGAGATCGCCAAGCGCATCGAAGGCGGCCTGCAGGCCATGATGCTGGCCATCTCGGCCTCGCCCACCACCATCGCCGAGATCCTCGCGATGGCCGACCGCATCGCCGCTGGCGAGATGCAGATTTCCGAAGCGGTGGACGGCTTCGTCGCCGAGGACGAGGCCGACGACTACGTGGCCGAGGAAGACTTCGACGAGTTCGACGAGGAAGACGACGACGACGGCAACGGCGGCTCGAAGGCCCTGACCAAGAAGCTCGAGGAGCTCAAGAGCCAGGCACTGGCCAAGTTCACCGAGATGCGCACGCACTTCGACAAGATGCGCAAGGCCTTCGAGAAGGAAGGCTACAAGTCGGCGTCCTACAACAAGGCCCAGCACGCCATCAGCGAAGACCTGATGACCATCCGCTTCACGGTGAAGACCATCGAGAAGCTGTGCGACATCCTGCGCTCGCAGGTCGACGACGTGCGACGCTACGAGCGCGAGATCCGCAAGATCGTGGTCGACAAGTGCGGCATGCCGCAAGAGCAGTTCATCAAGACCTTCCCGCCCAACGCGCTGAACCTGAAGTGGTCCGAGAAGGAAGCTGCCTCCGGCAAGCCCTACAGCATCGTGATGACGCGCAGCCTGCCCGCCATCCAGGAACTTCAGCAGAAGCTGGTGGATCTCCAGGCCCGCGCGGTGGTGCCGGTGGAAGACCTGAAGGACATCAACCGCCGCATGAACGAAGGCGAAAAGGCCTCGCGCGACGCCAAGAAGGAGATGATCGAGGCCAACCTGCGCCTGGTGATCTCGATCGCCAAGAAGTACACCAACCGCGGCCTGCAGTTCCTCGACCTGA
>JADMKA010000082.1:0-22605 GCA_018780145.1 Vitreoscilla sp.
CCAGCACGTTGGTCTGCTCGGTGATGTCCGAGATCAGCTCGGTGATTTCGCCGATCTCCTGCGACGATTCGCCCAGCCGCTTGATCCGCTTGGAGGTCTCCTGGATCTGTTCGCGGATGGCGTTCATGCCGCCGATCGAATCCTGCACCGCCTGGCGGCCGTTGGAGGTCACTGCCAGCGATTGCTTGGCCACCTCGGCCGATTGCTGCGCCTGGGCGGACACCTGGTTGATTCGGCTGGCCATCTGCAACACCGATTCGCCGGTTTCGCGGATCTCGCGCAGCTGTTCGGTCGAGGCGGCGAGCAGTTCGGTGGAAGTGGATTCGACCTGCTGCGTGGTGTGCGTCACCCGCGCCGCCGTGCCCTGCACCTGGGCCACCAGGTTGCGCAGTTCCTCCACGGTGTAGTTCACCGAGTCGGCGATGGCGCCGGTGATGTCCTCGGTCACCGTGGCCTGTTGCGTCAGGTCACCCTCGGCCACCGTCTGCAGTTCGTTCATCAACCGCAGAATGGCCGCCTGGTTGGCGTCGTTCACCCGCTTGGCTTCGCGTTCCTGCTCCTCGGCCTGCTGGGCCCGCATCGCCTGGTTGCGCACATAAAGACGAATCAGGCCGACACCGCCCAGCCCCGCCACCAGCGCCGACAGCAGCAGCAGCACCACGTGCACACCGCTCAGGCCGCCCTGGCTCTCCAGGCCGGCCTGCACGCCTTCCAAGCCTTTTCGCAGCGGCTCGGAGTCACCCACGATGGCCGACTGGGCCTCGCGTGCCGACACCAGGCCTTGCAGGTTGCCCAGGATCGCGCTGGCCTGGGTGCGTGTCTGTTCGTACTGGGTGATCAGCTGTTCCAGGCGTTCCTTGGCCTGCGGGTCCTTGGTGCCTGGCAGGCGCAACTCGACGTTGCCCTTGAGCAGGCCGTCCGCAATTTCACGGAAGGAGTTCAGGTCCTTGCCGAGCAGGAACACCGCCTCGGGGCTGACCCCCTCCAGGGTCAGGAACTCGTTCGCGCTCTTGCCGATGCGCTGGGTCAGCATCACCAGTTGGCCCACCGCCGACAGCTCGGACGCCGAGGCCCCGCTCTGCAGCTTCAGCGAGTTCACGGTCTCGGCGATTTCCAGCAGGTCGGACGACTGGCGGTTGATCAGGCGCAGCGCCTGGCCCACCTGGGTCAGCGTCTTTTGCTGGGCCAGCACGACGCCGCCGTTCTTCTCGGCGCGATCCAGCAGCGGCATCAGCGGAGCGAGAGTCTCCTGCACCGCCGCCGGCACCGCCGGAATCTGGTCGTTGCCTTCGCTCAGGCCCCGCAGGTTGCGGGCCAGCACTTCTCCGCTTTCCTTCATTTCGGGGAAGGCCGCCGGGCTGCCGATCAAGGCCTGCGACACCGATTTGGCCAGGCGTTGCGACTGCATCAGTGCCTGGCCGGTGGCGGCCAGCTGGCCAGCCTGTTTGCTGGCGGCGTTCAGCGCCAGGCCACCGGTGAGCACGAAGGCCAACGCTCCGCCGGCGATCATGCCGATCAGCACGCGCTGCTGCTGGGCCGGCGGCTGCTTGCCGATCAAGGGCAGCGCAGCGGCTTCGTCGCTGATGGATTCGGGGTTGTCGGCGGCTGCCGCGGCCGCTGCGGCGACGCCGGCCGGCGCCACGGCCGCCAGGGCTTCACCCAGAGCCGCCTGGTGCACGCTGTCCTCGAACGCGGGCCGCGAGGGGCTCGCCGGGGCGGGCTCGTCGGCCGGGTCGAGTGGCTCGGCCAGCATGTCCAGCCCTGCCATGTTGGTTTCTGCCGGCGCGCCATGGCTGGCCAGGCGCTCGTCGATCTCGTTGAGCAGCAGGTCCACCTCGTGGTCGGTGGGCCGATCTCCCGGCCGGGAGTTCAGGTCGGGGGTGCTCTTCAGGGGGTCGGGCAGACTCATTGCTTCCTCTCACAGACCGCGTTGACCTTCGCGGCATCGGCTTCCAGGGAACCCGTGGCGCCGGATGTCACGCGGCCACGTCCAGAAATTGGGGATCCTGGGCCAGGGCGGCCAGGTCCAGCTCTTGCCATTCGCGGCCCTGCCGGTCGCGCCAGCGCGAACCGGCGAAACCCGGCCGCACATGGTCATCGGCCGCCAGGCGTTCGAGTTGATCGGAGTCTCGCAGTCCGGCCAGACGGTCGACCAGGATCGCCGCGTTCAGGCGCAACGAAGGGTTCAGCATCACCAGCTGGGCACCGCTGCGAAACGGGCCGGGGGCCGCCGTGCGCAGGTGCAGGAACTGGCCGAGATCGACCACGGCGTTCAGCTGGCCACGCAGGTTCGCCACGCCGAGCATCCAGGGCTTGGCGTGCGGTACCGGTGACACCTGGCGTGCCGCGTGGATCTCGCCGGCCTGGGCCAGCGGCAGCAGAAGGCCGACCTGGGCACATTCGACCGCCAGCCAACCGGACTCGCGGGGGCGTTCACGCGCGGCCTGGAGCCGGCTGGCCAGCCGCAGTTGCAGTTCCCGGAGTGCGTCCTTGCTGGGCATCGTGGGGTGGCGGTGGGTTGCGGGCTCAGCCCAGGGCCTGGATCTTGGCCATCAGGTCGGCCGGGTCGACCGGCTTGACGACATAGTCGCGTGCGCCCTGGCGCAGGCCCCAGACACGGTCGGTTTCCTGGTTCTTGCTGGTGCACATGATCACCGGAACGCCGGTATAGCGGGGGTCCCGAGTGATGGCGCGGGTCAGCTGGAAACCGTTGGTGCCGGGCATGACGACATCCATCAGGATCAGGTCGGGCTTGACCTCGGCCAGACGCCGCATCGCCTCTTCGCCGTTCTCGGCCGTGCGCACGGTGAACCCACGCTGCGTGAGCATGTCCGACAGCAGGTGCAGTTCGGTCTTGGAGTCGTCGACGAGGAGGATGTTCTGGATGGGCATGATGGGTTGCTCCGGCTGGCCGCGGCCGCTTCAGGGGGCCACGGCGATCGACCGCGGGGCCTCAGACAGGCACCGCGCGGAAGTGCGCGACGACGCGCAGCAGTTGTTCCTTGGTGAACGGCTTGGTGAGGTAATCGTCCGAGCCGACCATGCGGCCGCGGGCCTTGTCGAACACGCCGTCCTTGGAGGACAACATGATCACCGGCACCTGGGCGAAACGCGGGTTGCGCTTGATGATGGCGCAGGTCTGGTAGCCATCCAGCCGCGGCATCAGGATGTCGCAGAAGATCAGATGGGGCTCGTGGTCGTTGACCTTGGACAAGGCGTCAAAGCCGTCCTCTGCGAGCACCACCTCGTAGCCACCCTGGCGCAGAAAGATTTCCGCACTGCGGCGGATCGTGTTGCTGTCGTCGATGACCAGCACCCGGGTCGTCGACGCGGGGTGTTCCGTCAGCTTCTCGTCGCTCACCATGCGCCCCCAAACGATGATTGTTGTTGCACGCCATTCGGGCCGCGCGTCTCAGGCTGCACAGATGGTCCGCTTCAGATTTGAACCATCTCGAAGTCTTCCTTGCGTGCGCCGCATTCCGGGCATGTCCAGTTCATGGGCACGTCGGCCCACGCAGTGCCGGGCGCGATGCCGTGCTCGGCGTCCCCGGCTGCCTCGTCATAGATCCATCCGCAGATGAGGCACATCCAGGTTCGGTATTCGCTCACGTTCTCGATGCCAGATCACTACAATCGAACTGAATTGTAGCCACGGCCAATTGGCAAAAGCCAAGGGTTTATCGGCACATACGCAACAAAGCTAACTAATTCATGAACTTGCCGGCAATCTGCGCGCGAGGCGCCTGCGCGCCCCCGGCAGGCCCGGCGCGAACCCGATGACCACCACCCCCCTGCCCGACCCGGGAACCGGCCCTGCCGAGCCCCTGCTGGACGCCCCGTCGCCGGGTTGCGTCATGTCTTTCAACGCCAGCGACCCGAGCGGCGCCGGCGGCCTGGGCGGCGACGTGGCCACCATCGCTGCCATGGGCGCGCACGCGCTGCCGGTGGTCACCACCATCGTCATGCGCGACACGGCCGAGATCTTCGACCAGCACGTGATCGACGGCGACGTGATCGTCGAGCAGGCCAGGTATGTCCTGGAGGACGTGACCCTGGCCGGCTTCAAGGTCGGCTTCCTCGGTTCGGCGGAGAACGTCAGCGCCGTTGCCGAGGTGCTGTCGGACTACGCCGAAGTGCCGTTGGTGTCCTATCTGCCGGCCCTGGCCTGGATGTCGGACGACGACCTGCAAAGCTACCTCGACGCCTTCCGCGAGCTGATCCTGCCGGCCACCGAGGTGCTGGTGGGCAACCACAAGACCCTCACCGATTTCCTCCTGCCCGACTGGGACTCCGACCGCCCGGCCTCGCCGCGCGAGTTGGCCGTGGCCGCAGCCGAGCATGGCACACGCTATGTGCTGGTCACCGGTGTGATGCTGCCTGCCAAGGGAACCACCGGCCAGTTCATCGACAACGTGCTGGCGTCGCCGCAAGGCGCGCTCACCGGCGAGAAGTTCGAGCTGTTCGAGGTGTCCTTCGTCGGCGCCGGCGACACGCTCTCGGCCGCGCTGGCCTCGCTGATGTCGGTCGGCAGCGAGTTGCAGGCCGCCGTCGGCGAAGCCCTGCAGTTCCTCGACCAGAGCCTGGACGCCGGGTTCCGGCCCGGCATGGGCAACATCATCCCCGACCGCTTCTTCTGGGCCCTGCCGCCCGACGAGGGCGAAGGTGGCGAGGGCGCCGAAGGCCCGGGCATCGACACACCGGATGCCACCGATCCCCCCACGCCGCCTGGAGGCTCTCGCCGTGTCCATTGATTCGCCGTCCACGTCGCGCAGCGCCGCGCTGTTCGAACGTGCGCAGCAAAGCATCCCCGGCGGCGTCAACTCGCCGGTGCGTGCCTTTCGCGCCGTCGGCGGCACGCCGCGCTTCATCGCCCGCGCCGAAGGCCCCTACATGTGGGACGCCGACGGCCAGAAGTACATCGATTACATCGGCTCCTGGGGTCCGATGATCCTGGGCCACGGCCACCCGGCCGTGCTGGAGGCCGTGCTGAAGGCCGCCCACGACGGCTTCAGTTTCGGCGCGCCCACCGAGCGCGAGATCGAGCTGGCCGAAGAGATCATTCGTCATGTGCCCAGCATCGAGCAGGTGCGCCTGGTCAGCTCGGGCACCGAGGCGGCGATGAGCGCCATCCGCCTGGCGCGCGGCGCCACCGGCCGCTCCAAGCTGATCAAGTTCGAGGGCTGCTACCACGGCCATGCCGACGCCCTGCTGGTCAAGGCGGGATCGGGCCTGGCCACCTTCGGCCACCCGACCAGCGCGGGCGTGCCGCCGGAGGTGGTTCAGCACACGCTGGTGCTGGGCTACAACGACATCGAGCAGCTCGAAGCGGCCTTCGCGCAGCACGGCCCGGAGCTGGCCTGCGTGATGATCGAGCCGATTGCCGGCAACATGAACTTCGTCCGCGCCAGCGTGCCGTTCGTCAAGCGCCTGCGCGAGCTGTGCAGCCAGCATGGCGCCCTGCTGGTGTTCGACGAGGTGATGACCGGCTTCCGTGTCGCGCTGGGCGGCGCCCAGCAGGTCTATGCCCGTGCCCTGCCCGGGTTCCGACCCGACATCAGCGTGTTCGGCAAGGTCATCGGCGGCGGCATGCCGCTGGCGGCCTTCGGCACCAGCCGCCAGATCATGCAGCAGCTCGCGCCGCTGGGGCCTGTCTACCAGGCCGGCACGCTCAGCGGCAACCCGGTGGCCACCGCCTGCGGACTGGCCACCTTGCGCGAGATCGCCAAACCCGGCTTCCACGAGGCCCTGGCCGCCACGACCCGCAGCCTGATCGACGGCCTGAGCACCGCAGCCCACGAGGCCGGCGTGCCCTTTGCGGCCGACAGCGAGGGCGGCATGTTCGGCTTCTTCTTCGGCTCGGAGCTGCCGCAGAACTACCCCGCGGTACTGGCCACCGACAAGGAGCGCTTCAACCGCTTCTTCCACGGCATGCTGGAGCGCGGCGTCTACCTGGCGCCCGCGCTGTACGAGGCGGGTTTCGTCAGCGCCGCGCACAGCCCCGCCGACATTGCCGCGACCGTGCAGGCGGCCCGTGGCGCCCTGCGCGCGGCGTGATCCTTCTTGACCCCGGCACGGCCCGCCCAGCGCGGGCCATTGCCTAGCATTCTCCCCATGCACATCCACATCCTCGGCATCTGCGGCACCTTCATGGGCGGCCTCGCGGCCCTGGCCCGCGAGGCCGGCCACCGGGTGACCGGCTGCGACGCCAACGTCTACCCGCCGATGAGCGACCAGCTGCGCTCGCTGGGCATCGAGCTGATTGAGGGCTACGCCGCCGATCAGCTGGCGCTGCAGCCCGACGTGTTCGTGGTGGGCAACGTGGTGACCCGGGGCAACCCGCTGATGGAGGCCGTGCTCGAGGCCGGGGTGGCCTACACCAGCGGCCCGCAGTGGCTGGCCGAGAACGTGCTGCAGGGCCGCCATGTGCTGGCGGTGGCGGGCACCCATGGCAAGACCACCACCACCGCGATGCTCACCTGGGTGCTGGAGCAGGCCGGCCACCAGCCGGGTTTCCTGGTCGGCGGTGTCCCCCGGAACTTCGGCGTGTCGGCGCGCCTGGGCGCCGGCAAGGCCTTCGTCATCGAGGCCGACGAGTACGACACCGCCTTCTTCGACAAACGCAGCAAGTTCCTGCATTACCGCCCGCGCACCGCCATCCTGAACAACCTCGAGTTCGACCACGCCGACATCTTTGCCGACCTGGCCGCGATCGAGACCCAGTTCCACCACCTGGTGCGCACCGTGCCGGCCTCCGGCCGGCTGGTGGTGAACGCCCGGGAGGAGGCCCTGCAACGGGTGCTGGCGCGCGGTTGCTGGAGCGAGGTGCAGCGTTTCGGCGCGCGCAAGGAGGAGCCTGGCGCCCTGCGCGCCCGCGGCGAGCCGCCATCCTTCGACGTGTTGCGCGGCTCGATGAAGGTGGCCCGTGTCGACTGGCCGCTGCTTGGCGAGCACAACCAGTTGAATGCGCTGGCTGCGATCTCCGCCGCCGAGCACCTTGGCGTGGCACCCGAGCAATCCGCCGCGGCGCTGGCCACGTTCGAGAACGTGCGCCGCCGCCTGGAGCTGCGTGGCGAGGCCGGCGGCGTGAAGGTCTACGACGACTTCGCCCACCACCCCACCGCGATGCGCACCACCGTCAACGGCCTGCGCCGCAAGGTCGGCATGGCACGCATCCTGGCCGCCTTCGAGCCACGCTCGAACACCATGAAGCTGGGCACCATGAAGGCCCAATTGCCCTGGGCGCTGGAAGAGGCGGACCTGAGTTTCTGCCATCAGGGCAACCTGGGCTGGAACGCCCGCGAGGCGCTCGCCCCGATGGGCGCGCAGGCCCAGGTCTGCGACAGCATCGACGCGCTGGTGACCGCCATCGTCAAGGCCGCCCGGCCGGGTGACCACGTGCTGTGCATGAGCAACGGCGGCTTCGGCGGCATCCACGACAAACTGCTGGCGGCATTGAAATGAGGCCCCCACGCCCCCTCCCGGGGGCTGCCCCCAAGGCCACGAAGTGGCCCTCCGGGCCTCAGGGGCTCGCGTCGGGCGGACCGGCGAAGCCGGTTCCGCGCACGCCACTGGATGGTGGCGGCGCTTCGCATGGCGGTGTCCTTCCGACCGCCCCCACCCACATCTTGTACCTCCACGGCTTCCGCTCGTCACCGCTGTCCACCAAGGCGCAGCTGTTCGCACGCTGGCTGGCGGCGAACCGGCCGGAGGTGGTGCTGTGGTGCCCGCAGTTGCCGCCTTCGCCACGGGCAGCGATGGACCTGGTGCTCGGCGGCGTCGCCGCCTGGCCGCACGAGAGCATGGCCGTGATCGGCAGCTCGCTGGGCGGCTTCTATGCCGGCGTGGTGGCCGAGCGCACCGGCTGCCGCGCCGTGGTGCTGAACCCGGCCGTCGACCCCGCGCGCGATCTGGCCAAGCACATCGGCGAGCAGACCACCTGGCAGAACCCCGAGGAGCACTTCTTCTTCCGGCCCGAATACGTCGACGAGCTGCGCGCCATGGCTCCGGCCGCGCTGACGCGCCCCGAGCGCTACGCCGCCGTCATCGCCAAGGGCGACGAGTTGCTGGACTGGCGTGAGATGTGCGCGCGCCATGCCGGCGCCACCACGCTGCTGCTCGACGGCAGCGACCATGCGCTGAGCGACTTCGAGCAGCACCTTCCCTTTGCCCTTCGCTTCCTGAAGTTGATCCCATGAGACTGAACCACAAGATCTGCATCGTCACCGGCGCCGCCCAGGGCATCGGCCTGGCCACCGCGCTGAAGTTCGCCCGCGAGGGCGCCATCGTCGTCGTCTGCGACATCAAGGCGGCTGCGGTCGATGCCGCCGTCGCGCACTGCCTGGCCGAGGGCGGGCGCGCCGAAGGCCATGTGGTGGACGTGACGAAACGCGAGCAGGTCGACGCGATGGTGGCCGCCGTCAAGGCGCGCCATGGCCGCATCGACGTGCTGGTCAACAACGCCGGCATCACCAAGGACGCACGCCTGCAGAAGATGACCGAGGCGCAGTTCGACGCGGTGATCGACGTCAACCTGCGTGGCGTCTTCCATTGCGCGCAGGCCGTGGCCGACACCATGGTCGAGCAGCGTTCCGGCGTGATCCTCAATGCCTCGTCGGTGGTGGGCATCTACGGCAACTTCGGCCAGACCAACTACGCTGCCGCCAAGTTCGGCGTGATCGGCTTCACCAAGACCTGGAGCCGTGAGCTCGGCCCCAAGGGCATCCGCGTCAACGCGGTGGCGCCCGGCTTCGTCGAGACGCCCATCCTCGCGACCATCCCCGAGAAGGTGCTGGGCCACATGCGCGAGCAGGTGCCGCTGAAGCGCCTGGGCCGGCCCGAGGAGATCGCCAACGTCTACGCCTTCCTGGCCAGCGACGAGGCCAGCTACGTGAACGGCGCGGTGCTGGAAGTGTCGGGCGGCATGACGGTGTGACCGCGGCGCCACAACGGCGGCCTTGATCTTCGTCAGTTGTGCCAAGGCCGACACGGGCCTAGGATGGCTTGTCTTCAGACGCTGCGGCACCGGTGGCTGGACACGACCCGTTCAACCCCACGGAGATCGCCATGTTCAAGTCCACACGGCGGGCCAAGCGCGCCCGCGTTGCCGCCCTGTCCGCCCTCGCCCTCACGGCCGCCTGGGCCGCGCAGGCCCAGACCTACGCCATCGAGTTCGTCGATTCGCCCGCCAGCGGATCGCGGATGAACGCCAGCGGCGCCATCGTCGGCGCCTGGACCACCTGGCCCTGCGCCGACCACCAGTGCATACCGCAGTCGCATGTGGGGGTCTGGCGCGCCGAGGGCCGGTTCGAATTGCCCACGCTGCCGGGCTACACCGCCTCGCCCGCAGCCATCGCCGCCGGCGGCCTGGTGGTCGGCTCGCTGAGCGACTTCCTCGGCCCGGCACGCGCCGCCATCTGGCAGTTCGCAGGCGGTGCCTACCAGGTCACCGACCTGGGCGTGCTGCCGGGCATGACCCGCGCCCAGGCCGTGGGCATCGACGCCACCGGCCGCGTCGTCGGGTTCTCCTCCGCGCCCCTGGGCTGGAAGCCCTTTGTCTGGACCGCGGCCACCGGCATGGTCGACCTGACCCTGGCAGGCTTTCCCGCCGACCGGCCGTGGGACGTCAGCCCCGAGGGCCGGGTGAGCGCCGACGACCACAGCTACCACCTGGACGATGTGAACAGCGTGCGCCCGTTCGCCGCGCCGCCACCGGGTTTCCGTGCGGCCACCGGCGTGCGCAGCCGCATCAACGACCATGGCGACCTGGCGGTGTTCCTGGGCACCACCGTGTCCGACCCGCTGTACTACCTGCACCGCTACACCGCGGCCACCGGGGCCTGGCAGCTGCTGTCGGGATCGCCGAACGGCAACCTGTCGAGGTGGGGAATCGGCAGCATCGACGCCGGCGCCACGGTGGTGGCCACGGTCACCAGCACCGCGGTGCGGGCACAGGGGCCGGGCGGCACCGCACAGAGCCTCGGCAGCCAGATGTCGCCAGCCTACGTCGACGCCTTCGTCAGCACCGCCGGGGAAGAAATCGCCGACGGGCGCATCGTGGCCTCGGTCTTCATCGGCCGCAGCCCGCGGCTGGCCCGGCTGGCGCCCGTGCAGGCCTGCGTGGGGGCCTGCCTGCGTGTGGCCTCGCTGGTGATGACGGGCGTGTTCGTCGACGACCCCAAGAACCCGGGCAGCTGCACGCCCAAGGCCCGCAACCGGATCAAGGCCAGGCTGCGCGTGACCGACGCCGCCGGCAACCCGCAGGCCGGCGTCAAGATCCAGGCCCGCTACCTTGACGACTACGACCTGAACCGGCCCCTCACCGGCCGCACCAACAGCAACGGCGAGCTCACGCTGAAGCACGAAGGCCCGGCCTGCGTGGGCGCGGTGGCCTTGCTGGTGGAGAAGGCCAGCTTGCCCGGCTGGAAGCTGGATCGCACGCAGGGCGTGCTCAACGGGCAGGTGATCCCGCTGCCCTGATTCCGGGCCGTGGGGTGAATCGGGCGGGCCGAGCAGCCCGGCCTGCGACAATCCGCCGGTGATGTATGCCCTGTTTGATGACGCCGGCAAGTTTCTCGCCGGACGCGTGATGTCCGAAGCCGACAGCTCGATGCAGATCGAGCTCGATTCGGGCAAGCGCGTGAAGGTGAAATCGGCCAACGTGCTGCTGCGCTTCGACAAGCCGCAACCGGCCGAGTTGATGGCGGCCGCGCAAGCGCGCGCCGCCGAGATCGACCTCGACCTGGCCTGGGAGTTCGCCCCCGAGGGCGAGTTCGGCTTCGCCGACCTGGCGCGCGACTACTTCGATGCGAAGGCCGGCCCCGAGCTGCAGGCCGCGGCGCTGCTCCGCCTTTTCGAAGCACCGCACTACTTCCGCCGCGCCGGCAAGGGGCAGTTCAAGAAGGCCCCGGAGGAGATCGTCAAGGCAGCCCTGCTGGCCATCGAGCGCAAGCGCCAGCAGGCCTTGCAGATCGAGGAGTGGGCGGCCGAGCTGGTGGCCGGGCGTTGCCCGGGCCCCGTGCAGGAGCAGCTCTACAAGATCCTGTTCAAGCCGGACAAGAACGCGCCCGAGTACAAGGCCGTGGTCGAGGCTGCCAAGAAGGGGCAGCGGGCGCCGCTGGACCTGCTGAAGAGCGCCGGCGCCATCGCCAGCCCCTACCAGTTCCACTGGCGGCGCTTCCTGTTCGACCAGTTCCCCAAGGGCACCGGCTTCCCGCCGCTGCAGGCACCGGCCATCAAGGAGGCCCTGCCGCGCGCCGAGGTGCAGGCCTTCTCGATCGACGACTCGGCCACGACCGAGATCGACGACGCCTTGTCGGTGCAGGGCCTGGGCAGTGGCACCGTGGTGTTCGGAATCCACATCGCCGCGCCCGGCCTGGCGCTGTTGCCTGACAGCCCGGTCGACAAGGTGGCCCGCGAGCGCCTGTCGACCGTCTACATGCCGGGCTGGAAATTGACCATGCTGCCCGACGAGGTGGTGCAGGCCTACACGCTGACCGAAGGCCGCGACTGCCCGGCCGTCAGCCTCTATGTCAGCTTCGACGAAGCCACCCTGGCGGTGAAAGAGACCCGCACCGCGCTGGAAAGCGTGCCCATCGCCGCCAACCTGCGGCACGACAAGCTGGACGCTGTGGTCACCGAAGCCTCGCTGACCGGCGAGTCCCCGGCCGACTACCCCTTCGCCACCGAACTGGCCTTCACCTTCCGGCTCGCCCGGCATCTGAAGGCGGCCCGCGAGCTGGTTCGTGGCAAGCCGGAGAACTTCAATCGCCCCGACTACAACTTCCGCCTGGAACGCGATGGCGCCGCGCCCGTCACCGAGCCCGACGGCAGCGAAACGGTGCACATCACCGAGCGCCGCCGGGGTGCCCCGCTCGACCTGATCGTCAGCGAGGCCATGATCCTGGCCAACAGCACCTGGGGTGGCTGGCTGGGCGAGCTGGGCGTGCCCGGCATCTACCGCAGCCAGGCCAGCCTGGCGCCCGGTGTGAAGGTGCGCATGGGCACCAAGCCGGCACCCCATGCCGGCATGGGCGTGGCGCAATACACCTGGGCCACCTCGCCGCTGCGCCGCTATGTGGATCTGGTCAACCAGTGGCAGATCATTGCCTGCGCCCGCCACGGCCGCACCGCCGCGCTGGCCGCCCCGTTCAAGCCGAAGGACGCGACGCTGTTCTCGGTGATCTCCGGCTTCGATGGTGCCTACTCGGCGTACAACGGCTTCCAGTCCGGCATCGAGCGCTACTGGGCGCTTCGCTGGATCGAACAGCAGGGCCTGACCGAGCTGGACGCTGCGGTCATGAAGGACGGCCTGGTGCGCAGCGACCACCTGCCGCTGGTCTTTCGGGCGCTCGGCACCGAAAGCCTGCCGCGCAACGCCCATGTGCGGGTGCGCATCACCGGCATCGACCTGCTGACCCTGGATCTGCACGCCAGCCTGGCCGCCCGCCTGGACGACGAGCCGGCGCCGGAGGACGGTGCCGAGGCCGAGGCCGAGGGCGACGAGCCGGCCGCTGGCGTGTTGACCCTGGCCATCGACCTGGCCGACACGCCCGACACCGCTGCCACGCCGGCTGCGGCCGGCTGAAGGGCACGCCGCAGCATCATGCGACCGCTGGCCGCTCTGAGAGCCTTGCCGCTGTCGGGCCTGCAATGGGCGTTGCTGGTCTCGGCCGCCTTGCACGGCGCACTGCTGGCGGTGCGTTTCGTCGACCCCGAGAGCTTCAACCGGGTCTTCCAGGACACGCCGCTGGAGGTCATCCTCGTCAACGCGCGCTCGGACGAGAAGCCGTTGAAGGCCCAGGCCATCGCCCAGGCCAGCCTGTCCGGGGGCGGCGAGGCCGAGAAGGGCCGGGCGACCACGCCGCTGCCGCCGTCGGCGATCAATGTGGCCGGCGACGCGGAGGCCGACGCGCAACGCCAGATCCAGCAGATGCAGGACATCCAGCAACAGCTGCTGGCGCAGATCCGGCGCGAGGTGGCTTTGCTTCAACCGCCCGACCCGACCCGCCCGCTGCAGAGCAGAGAAGAGGCCGAGCGCGAGGAGCGGCGGCGCCAGATGCTGCGCATGCTGGCCGAGATCGAGAAGCGCATCAACGACGAGAACGCCCGGCCCAAGAAGCGCTACATCAGCCCGGCCACGCGCGAGGAGGTCTACGCGCTGTACTACGACTCGCTGCGCCGCCGCATCGAGGAGCGCGGCACCCGCGACTTCCCGGAGTACAAGGGCCAGAAGCTCTATGGCGAGCTGACGATGAACCTCACCATCGACGCCCGCGGCAAGGTGATCGACGCCGAGGTGGTGCGGCCGGCCAAGTCGGCCCAGTTGAACCGGCGCGCCATCGCCATCGTCTACGCCGCCGGGCCGTTCGGCCCGTTCAGCGAGGCGATGCGCCGCCAGGCCGACCAGATCGTCGTGACCTCGCGCTTCCGCTTCACCCGCACCGACGGGCTGGAGACCAGCCTCAGCAACATGACCGGGCCTTGACGACCATGCCCTCGCCTCCCATGCCGATCGATCGCTACGCCGTGCTCGGCAACCCGGTGGCGCACAGCCGCTCGCCCTTCATTCACACCGCCTTCGCACAGGCCACCGGCCAATCGCTGGTTTATGAACGGGTGCTGTCGCCGATGGATGCCTTCGAGGCCACCCTGCGGCGTTTTGCCGCCGAAGGCGGGCGCGGCTGCAACGTGACCGTGCCCTTCAAGTTCGACGCCGCGGCCATCTGCCCGCGCCTGAGCGACCGGGCCATGCTCGCCGGTGCGGCCAACGTGATCCGGTTCGACCCCGAGGGCTGGTACGGCGACAACACCGATGGCATCGGCCTGAGGACCGACATCGAGGTGAACGCGGGCCAGCCGTTGGTCGGGCAGCGCGTGCTGCTGATCGGGGCCGGCGGCGCCGCGGCCGGCGTGCTGGGCCCCCTGCTGGAGCACGCCCCGGCCGAGGTGGTGGTGGCCAACCGCAGCCCCGACAAGGCACAGGCGCTGTGCGAGCGCCACGCGATCTGGGCCGGTCAGCATGGCAGCGCCCTGCGCGCCAGCGCCCTGTCTGAGCCCGGCGAAGCCTTCGACATCGTGCTCAACGCCAGTGCCAGCAGCCTGGCCGGCAGCGACGCTCCGGTGCCTGGCAGCGTGCTGCGCGCCGGCACCTTGGCGGTGGACCTGATGTACGGGCCGGCGGCCGCCGGCTTCCTGCACTGGGCGCGGGTGCGCGGCGCACGGGCGCACGACGGCCTGGGCATGCTGGTGGAGCAGGCGGCCGAGGCCTTTGCGCTGTGGCGTGGCGTGCGGCCGGCCACCGCGCCAGTGCTGGCGGCACTGCGGGCCCAGTTGGCCGCCGAGGCGGCGGCGGGATGAACACGCTCTGTCGTCAAGGGGGCCGCTTGCTGGCGCTGCTGCTGCTTTGCGGCCTGGCCCTGCAGCTGTACTTCGTGGCACGCATCGCGCTGATGGCCGTGGTCGATCCGCAGTCCACCAGTTTCCAGCGCAGCGAGGCCTGGCGGCTCGCGGTGGAGAAGCGGCAGATTCTCTGGAGCCAGGACTGGGTGGCCGACGAACGCATTGCCGCCCACCTGAAGCGCGCCGTCGTCGCCAGCGAGGACGCCGGCTTCGCCGACCACAGCGGCGTCGAGTGGGATGCCATCGAGGCCGCCTACGAGAAGAACCAGAAGGCCGAGGCGCGTGCCGCCAGGATCAACGAGCAACTGGCCAAGCGCCAGACGCAGCGCCCGGGCGCCGCCCCGGCCAAAGCCCCGGTGAACCCCAAACTGGTCGGAGGTTCGACCATCACCCAGCAACTGGCCAAGAACCTGTTCCTGTCGGGCGAGCGCACCGCCGCGCGCAAGGCCCAGGAGATCGTGCTGGCCTACCTGCTGGAGGCCTTTCTGGACAAGCGCCGCATCCTGGCCGTCTACCTGAACAGCGTGGAGTGGGGCGAGGGCATCTTCGGTGCCCAGGCCGCGGCGCGGCACTACTTCCATGTCGACGCGGCACAGCTTGGCGCCATGCAGGCTGCGCGGCTGGCGGTGATGCTGCCGGCACCCAAACGTTTCGAGAAAAACCCCGGGTCGGCCTATGTCTCCGGCCGTGCTGGCACCATCGTGGCCCGCATGGGTGGCGTCGAGCTGCCCTGATCGCCTGCCGCATGCACCCCGACACGCTCGCCGAACTGACCGGCCGCGCCGCCCGCCTCGTGGTGGAGGAAGGCCTGGACTACGGTGCCGCCAAGCGCCGCGCCCTGCGCGACCTCGGCCCTTTCGTCGGCCGCGGCGTCGCCCTGCCCAGCAACGAGACGGTGGAGGACGAGGTGCGCGAGTACCTGGCCCTGTTCTGCGCCGACACCCAACCCGCTGAACTGCGCGCACTGCGCGAGCTTGCGGCACGCTGGATGGCCCGGCTGGCCGCGTTTCGCCCCCACCTGTATGGCGCCGCCTGGCGCGGCACAGCCACCCGCCTGTCGCCGGTGCTGATCGACCTCTACTGTGACGACCCCAAATCCGCCGAGATCGAGTTCCTCAATCTCGGCATCGCCTTCGACAGCCACAGCGAGCCAGGTGCGGGCGAGGACACCGTGTTGAGCGTGCTGGACCGCAGCCCGGAACTAGGAGAGGTTGTGAGTATTCACTTCATCGTTCATGACCACGACGTGTTGCGCGGTGCCTTGAAACCCGACAGCCGCGGCCAGACCTGGCGGGGCAATCTGGCCGGGCTGCGCCAGCGCCTGGCGACCGACGGGAACCCGTCATGAACCGCCGTCAGCTGGGCTGGGCCGGCTTGGGCCTGGGGGCTCTGGCCGCGGGCGTGGGTGTCGGCCTCAGCCGGCGATCGCTGGAGCCGCCGGCGGCCGACGAGCCGATGGAAGCCTTCTGGGCCCTGGAGCTGCCAACCCCATCCGGCGCCCAGCTTCCAGTTAGATCCTTGCGAGGCCGGCCCTTGGTGCTGAACTTCTGGGCCACGTGGTGCCCACCCTGCGTGAAGGAAATGCCGGAGCTGGACCGGTTCGCCCGCGAGTTCTCAGGCCGCGGCTGGCAGGTGCTGGGGGTGGCCATCGACCAGGTCGAGCCTGTGCAGGCCTTCTTGAAGACCACCCCGGTGGGCTTCCCGGTGGTGCTGGCTGGCGCCGACGGCCTGGGCTGGGTTCGTCGTCTGGGCAACCCGGCTGGGGGCCTGCCCTTCAGCGTGATCCTGTCCGCCGCCGGCCAGATCAACCAGCGCAAGCTCGGCGCCACCGACTTCGACGAACTGGCCCGGTGGGCCGCGCCGGCCTGACCCGGTTGCATTTGGTTGCCACCGGCCCCACAGCCTGTCAATAGGTTGACGGCACTTAATTTTGCACCTACCTGCATCGAACTGCAGTCAAAGGGCGTAAAGTTCGCGACTTCACCAAACCGGCCGGTGGCCCCACGGCCTGCGATGCATCCAAGAATGACTGTTCTTGTTCTTTGTGAACCGAGTCAGAAACCGCTGGGCGCACGGGCATCGTGCCGATGCGATTCGGCTGATTCAGCGATGATCGGCGCCATTGTGCGCAAGATCGCGCCAGAGCCGGAATCGCGGTGGTGTGCATTGCCGTTTCATCAGGCCACGCGGCCTTGGGCCGGGCCCACCCCTTTCCTGGGCTGATCCGCGGCACCCTGCCGGTTACCGAAGCATCTGAATTTCTGTTGGAGAGTTCTCAGCCATGGACCTGCGCAAGCTCAAGACCCTGATCGACCTGGTATCGGACTCGAACATCGCCGAGCTCGAAATCACCGAGGCGGATGGCAAGGTTCGTATCGTCAAATCGGGTGGCGCGGTGCACGCCGCGCCGGCCGCCCTGTCGCCGGTGATGAGCCCCCCGGTGGGCCAGCCGCAGGCTGCACCGGCGCCGGTGGTTGAGGTGCCCGCAGCGCCCGCCACCGTCACCGGCCATGTGGTCAAGTCCCCCATGGTTGGTACCTTTTATGGCTCGTCCACACCAGGCGGCAAGGCCTTTGTCGATGTCGGCTCGGTGGTCAAGGAGGGCGACCCGATCTGCATCATCGAGGCCATGAAGATCATGAACGAGATCGAGGCCGACAAGGCCGGCACGATCACCCAGATCCTGGTCGAGAACGGCCAGGCGGTCGAATACGGACAGCCGCTGTTCATCATCGAGTAAGCGGCACACGCCATGTTCAAGAAAATTCTCATCGCCAACCGAGGCGAGATCGCCTTGCGAATTCAGCGCGCCTGCAAGGAAATGGGCATCAAGGCGGTGGTGGTCTATTCAGAGGCCGACCGCGACGCCAAGTACGTGCGCCTGGCCGAGGAAGCGGTGTGCATCGGCCCGGCGCCGTCGGCGCAGAGCTACCTCAACATGCCGGCCATCATCTCGACGGCCGAAGTCACCGACGCCGAGGCCATCCACCCCGGCTACGGCTTCCTGTCGGAAAACGCCGATTTCGCCGAGCGCGTCGAACAGAGCGGCTTCACCTTCATCGGCCCGACGCCCGACGCCATCCGCATCATGGGCGACAAGGTCGCAGCCAAGCAGGCCATGATCAAGTCCGGCGTGCCGTGCGTGCCCGGCTCCGAAGGCGCGTTGCCCGATGACCCGAAGGAGATCATCAAGATCGCCCGCACCGTCGGCTACCCGGTCATCATCAAGGCGGCCGGCGGTGGCGGCGGGCGCGGCATGCGGGTGGTGCACACCGAGGCGGCGCTGATCCACGCGGTGCAGACCACGCGCGCCGAGGCCGGCGCCGCGTTCAACAACTCCGCCGTCTACATGGAGAAGTTCCTCGAGAACCCGCGCCATGTGGAGATCCAGATCCTCGCCGACGAGCACCGCAATGCGGTCTGGTTGGGCGAGCGCGATTGCTCCATGCAGCGGCGTCACCAGAAGGTCATCGAGGAAGCGCCGGCCCCGGGCATCCCGCGCCGGGTGATCGAGAAGATCGGCGAGCGCTGTGCCGCCGCCTGCAAGAAGATCGGCTACCGCGGCGCCGGCACCTTCGAGTTCCTGTTCGAGAACGGCGAGTTCTACTTCATCGAGATGAACACCCGCGTGCAGGTCGAGCACCCGGTGACCGAAATGGTGACCGGTGTGGACATCGTGCAGATGCAGATCCGCGTTGCCGCCGGAGAGAAGTTGCCGTTCACGCAACGCCAGATCGAGATGCGTGGCCACGCGATCGAGTGCCGCATCAACGCCGAAGACCCGTACAAGTTCACGCCGTCGCCGGGCCGTATCACCATGTGGCACGCGCCGGGCGGCCCAGGGGTGCGGGTGGATTCGCACGCCTACACGAACTACTTCGTGCCTCCGAACTACGACTCGATGATCGGCAAGATCATCGTGCACGGGGACACCCGCGAACAGGCCTTGGCGCGCATGCGTACGGCACTGTCGGAGACCGTGGTCGAAGGCATCCAGACCAACATCCCGCTGCACCGCGAGCTGATGGTCGACGCCAAGTTCGTCAGCGGCGGCACCAGCATCCACTACCTCGAGGGCTGGCTCGCCGAGCACCGGCGCTGAAGGCACCCGGATGTACGAGTTGGGTTTGAGCGCGCCTCAGGCGCTGGTGGAACCGGTGTCCGAGGCGTTGATGAACGAGCTCTCGGCGCTGTCGGTCTCGGTGGAGGACGCCGACGCCGACACCGACGCCGAGCGCGCCCTGTTCGGCGAGCCGGGCATGCCGGCGCCGCAGCCCGGCTGGGAGCGCTCGACGCTGAAGGCCTTGTTCGAGACCGAGGCCGCCGCCACCGACGCCATGACCCTGCTGTTGGCGCAAGATTGGGCCGAGGGTCTGGCGGTACAGGGCCTGCGGGCGGTGCAGGAGCAGGACTGGGTGCGGCTGACCCAATCGCAGTTCTCGCCGGTCGAGATCACCCCCGCGTTCTGGATCGTGCCGAGCTGGCATGAGCCGCCCGCACAGGCGGCCCGGGTGATCCGCCTCGACCCGGGTCTGGCTTTCGGTACCGGCACCCACCCGACCACGCGGATGTGCCTGCGCTGGATCGCGCAACAGGTGCTCTCCGGCCAGCGTGTGCTCGACTACGGCTGCGGCTCAGGCATCCTGGCCATCGGCGCAGCGCTGCATGGCGCCGCCTCGGTCGACGCGGTCGACATCGACCCGGCGGCGGTCGAGGCCACGCTGTACAACGCCCAGGCGAACGGCGTCAGCCTGCGCTCGGGGCTGGCCGAGCTGGCACAGGGGGCCTATGGCACCGTGCTGGCCAACATCCTGGCGACCCCCTTGAAGCTGTTGGCGCCACTGCTGTGCGGCCACCTCGCTCCGGGTGGCCACCTGCTGCTGGCCGGGATCCTGGAGCGACAGGCCGAGGAGTTGCAGCTGGCCTATGCGCCATGGTGCGAGATCGAGGTGCTCGACCGGGAAGACGGCTGGATCCTGATGGGCGGCCGGCGCCCGATCGGCTGAGTTGATGCACCCGGTGCCGGTGTACCGGCCCCACCCGCCGAGCGGGTGCTCAGCCCGCTTGGGAGCGGCCCGGCGCTCGGCTGAGCCTGCCCACACCGTGGCCGCATGGCATCATCGTGGCCGATGAGCCTGGCCACGCGTTGCCCCGCCTGCAGCACCGTCTTTCGCGTGGTGCAGGATCAACTCCGTGTGTCGGAGGGCTGGGTGCGCTGTGGTCAGTGCCAGGAGGTCTTCAATGCGCTGGAGACCTTGTTCGATCTGGGCCCGCCGGGCCAGGGTCCGGCAGCCGAACACGCCCCCGCCGAATTCACTGACATGGCGGGGCCGACCGACGAGACGCCATCGGCGGAACCGGTCGAACCAGCCACTGAATCCGACGATTGGCCGGCCTCGCCGCACGAGGGCGCCTCCACACAGGTGCCCGACGACAGCAGGCCCGGCTCCGCTGAACGCGAAACGACCACAGTAGCCCCGGCCACGCCGGTCTCGGAACCGGAGGGCCCTGAGGAAGAGCCCAGCCCGTCCCGTTTCATGGGCCCCGTGCCGGACTGGTCGCGCCGCTCGGCACGCAGCCGGCGCAAGAAGGCCAAGCCGGGCGCCGGCTCGTCGGGAACACCCCATGCCCATGTGAGCCAGGGCGCCCGGCGCCGTCGGCGCCAGCCGGGGTTCGTCCGCCAGGCCGAGCAGGCCGCCTTCTGGCGCCGGCCCTGGGTGCGTGCAGGTCTGGGTGCCACCGCCGGTGCACTGATGCTCTTGCTGGGGGTGCAGGCGGGCTACCAGTACCGCGACGACCTGGCGGCCCGGGTTCCCACCCTGAAGCCGGCCCTGCAGGCCGGCTGCGCCTGGCTCGGCTGCCGGCTCGCTGCCCCGCTGGCGCTGGAACGCATCCGGCTGGATGCCAGCGACCTGACCCGCACCGAGCGCGAGCAGGTGCTGCGCTTCACCGCCGAGTTGCACAACACCGCCGACCACGCGGTGCGCAGGCCCGCCCTGGAGGTGACCTTCACCGACTCGCTGGGCCAGGTGCTCGCCCGCAAGGTGATGCTCCCGGCAGCGCTGGCGGGGCGTGGCGACGCCATCGATGCCGATGCGCCATGGCGCGTCGACGCACGCCTGGCCGTGGGTGACTTGCAGATCGCCGGCTACACCGTCGAAGTCTTCTATCCCTGAGGGCCCTGGGGCCCTCGTCACCCGGAAAGCCCCTCATGGCCTGTCTCGTCAGCGGCTCACTTGCCTTCGACACCATCACCAACTTCCCTGGCCGCTTCGCCGACCAGATCCTGCCGGATCAGGTGCACATCCTGAACGTGTCCTTCCTGGTGCCGACGCTGCGGCGCGAGTACGGCGGTTGCGCTGGCAACATCGCCTACACGCTGAGCCAACTCGGCAGCACCGCCGTCGTCACCGCGGCGCTGGGCAATGACGGCGGCGGCTACCTGGAGCGCATGCAGCGCCTGGGCATCGACACACGCCAGGTGCTGCAGGTGCAGGACACCTACACCGCGCAGGCCATCATCATCACGGACGCGGACAACAACCAGATCACCGCCTTCCACCCGGGCGCGATGATGGAGGCACACCACATCGGCCTGCCCGAGCGCGACGACATCCGATTGGCCATCATCGGCCCCGATGGCCGCGACGCGATGTTGCGCCGCTCTGCAGACCTGGCCGCCGCCGGCATCCCCTTTGTCTTCGACCCGGGCCAGGGCCTGCCGATGTTCGACGGCGACGATCTCAAGGCCTTCCTCGCGCAGGCCACGTGGGTCGCCGTCAACGACTACGAGGCGCGCATGCTGTGCGACCGCACCGGGCTGTCGCTGGAGGCGATGTCGCGCTCGCATTTGCGGGGCGTCATCGTCACACTGGGCGCCGAAGGCTGCGACGTCTGGGTGCAAGGTGTGTGCGAGCGCGTGCCCGGTGTGGCCGCCGAGCAGGTGGTGGACCCCACCGGCTGCGGCGATGCCTTTCGCGGTGCGCTGCTGCATGGCCTGGAACTCGGCTGGCCGCTGGTGGACTGCGTTTCCCTTGGCAACCGCTTAGGCGCCCTGAAGATCGCACAACGCGGCGGGCAGAACCACCAGATCGACCGGAGCGTTCTGGGCCTCAGCTGACCGGGCAGCGCACGGTCAACCACTGCGCCAATCGATCCATCGGCAGGTCGATCTCGACCTGCTTGTGGCGCGCCGCCGCACCGCGGCGCAACCGAAGATCGCGCTTGGGGATCTCGAGCTCCGCGGCCAGCCACTGCAGCAGCGCGGTGTTCGCCTGGCCTTCGATGGGCATCGCCGCGAGGCGCAGCTTCAGCGCACCATCGTGAAGGCCCTGCACTTCGGTGCGTCGGGCGTTGGGTGCCACGGCCAAGGTCAGCACGCAACGCTGTGCGCCGTCTGCGCGCAGGCAGGGCCAGGTCGCATCGGCAGACACGGAGCGGGGCGGAGTCGATACCATGTGGGGCCCAGAAAGAAAAAGCCCGGCCGAGGCCGGGCTGATCCAACGAGCGGGGTGCCGGACAGACACCCCGCCAACGTCGTCAGGGCTTGTTGCCCGTCGGGAATGGCCAGGCGGCCGCAGGGCTCAGCGCCGTCTTGGCCGCAGGGGCTGCAGGAGCCGCAGGGGCAGCGGGGGTGGCAGGCTTCTTGGCAGCCGCCTTCTTCGCAGCAGGCTTCTTGGCAGCCGGCTTCTTGGCCGCAGCGGCCTTCTTCGCCGGTGCAGCCTTCTTCGCAGCAGCCTTCTTCGCAGCAGGCTTGGCAGCCGGCTTCGCAGCAGCCTTCGGCGCTGCCTTCTTGGCGACCGGCTTCTTCGCAGCGGCCTTCTTCGCCGGTGCAGCCTTCTTCGCCGGTGCAGCCTTCTTCGCCGGTGCAGCCTTCTTCGCCGGTGCAGCCTTCTTCGCCGGCGCCTTCTTGGCCGGAGCGGCCTTCTTGGCCGGAGCCGCCTTCTTGGCAGGCGCCTTCTTGGCCGGTGCAGCCTTCTTCGCCGGAGCCGCCTTCTTCGCGGGCGCCTTCTTGGCCGGAGCGGCCTTCTTCGCAGTTGCCATTTCAATCTCCTTGATCAAGTTGCAAAAACACCAGGCTGCTCGAGGTACAGCCCGGCGATTCATCGCCAGAGGTCGCTCCTGTCACGGTCTTCAGCCGTTTCAGGCCACCCCCGAAATGCGATGAATGGGGTGGCGGTTCGCCGCTTCGCTTCGTGGTGGCGAGGC